>CAIKAS010000085.1 GCA_903825445.1 uncultured Acidobacteriia bacterium | reverse complement strand
CTCTAATTCGACCAGGAGACCAGTTGCGGACAATGCCGAACGTTCGTTTTGTACAGCCAATCCTCTATCTCGCACATACAACGCCGGATACCTGCAAATTGGCTTCGTTCCGCGCTTTTCTATCAGCCCCGCCGCCCAGTTCGTTTTGTAATCCGACACAAGCCAATCCCGGCAACCCGGCCTTATCCGTATTTGATCCGTATTTGATCCGTGTGCATCCGTGTGCATCCGTGGCCATTCCCACCCCCAAGCGATGTATACTGCCTCAGTGGAGATCTCTGTATGACCCAAACTATTTCCGTGAACATTAACGGAAAGCCCTATACGCACGATGTCGAACCGCGCCTGCTCCTGATCCATTACCTCCGCGAAGTGGTTGGCCTGACCGGCTCCCATATCGGCTGCGAAACTTCGCTCTGCGGCGCATGTACCGTCGAAGTCAACGGTCGAGCCATCAAGAGTTGCACCATGTTCGCCGTCCAGTCCGATGGCGCCAGCATCCTCACCGTCGAAGGCCTCGCCGACGCCTCCGGCAAGATGCACCGCGTTCAGGAAGGCTTTTGGAACGAGCACGGACTCCAGTGCGGCTTTTGCACTCCAGGCATGCTCATGGTCTCGAAACAGATCCTCGACCGCAACCCGTCGCCCACCGAAACCGAAATCCGCGAAGGTCTCGATGGCAATCTGTGCCGCTGCACCGGTTATCAGCACATCGTAAAGGCTGTGCAGGCAGCGGCAAAGGCGGGGGTGTAATCCATGTCCACCACCACGATTACGCGTCCGGAAAAGCTGGTCGGCAAACGCATTCGTCGTCGTGAAGATCCCCGAATGCTGACCGGGACCGCCACCTATGTGGATGATGTCAAGCTTCCCAAGATGCTCTACGCCGCGTTTGTCCGCAGCCCGCACGCGGCCGCCAACATTCGCTCCATCGATATCAGCAAGGCAGCAGCGCACCCCGGCGTCACCGCCGTCTACATCGGGCAGGACCTGAAAGACGTAGGCAGCGTCGTCTGCGGCGTTGACCTCCCTGGCTTGCGCAAGCCCGTCCACACTGTCATCGCTACCGACCGTGTTTACCTGGTTGGCCACGCCGTTGCCGTCGTAGTCGCGAAGGATCGCTACGTCGCTGCCGATGCCGCCGATCTCGTCGAAGTCGACTACGAAGTCTTGCAGGGCGTATCCGATCCGGAGCGCGCCCTCGCTCCCGGCGCCGCCGCAGTCCATCCGCAGTGGCCCGACAACGTCTCGTTCAAGTTCGAGCAAAAGGGCGGCGATATCGATGCCGCTTTCGCCGAAGCCGACGTCATCTGCAAGCAGCGCATGATCAGTCAGCGCATGGTGGCGAATCCCATGGAAACCCGCGGCTGCGTCGCCAGTTGGCATGCGGCGGATCGCGCGCTCACCATCTATACTTCGACGCAAATCCCTCACCTCGCCCGCACGATTCTCGCTGGCATGCTGGGTCTGGATGAAAACCGCCTGCGCCTCATTGCTCCGGAAGTCGGCGGCGGCTTCGGCTGCAAGCTCAACGTTTATCCCGAGGAAGCCGTAGTCTCCTGGCTTGCCATGAAGATCGGCAGCCCCGTGAAGTGGATCGAAACCCGCCGCGAACACTTCCTAACCACAATTCAGGGCCGCGGTCACGTCGATTACTGGGAAATCGCCGCCAAACGCGATGGCACCATTCTCGGCGTCAAAGTGAAAATCCTGCAGGATCTCGGCGCGTACCACCAGCTCCTCACACCTGCTATCCCCACGCTCAGCGTGCTCATGATGCCTGGCCTTTACAACACCCGCAATATCCACGCCGAGATCATCGGCGTCTTCACCAACTGCGTCCCCACCGATGCGGTGCGCGGCGCGGGTCGTCCTGAAGCCACCTATGGCATCGAGCGCATGGTCGATATTCTTGCCGCCGAACTCAAGATGGACGCGGCGGAAATTCGTTTCAAGAACTTCGTCGCCGCCGACCAGTTCCCTTTCGCCACCGCCACCGGACTCAACTACGATTCCGGCGACTACGCCACCACCTTCCACAAAGCGCTCGACATGATCGGCTATAAGAAGCTGCGTGAAGAGCAGGCCGCCGCGCGCCAGCAGGGCCGCCTGGTTGGTATCGGCATTTCCACCTACGGCGAAATCTGCGCTATGGGCCCTTCACCCGCCGTCGCCGCCGGTGGCTGGGAGAGCGCCACCGTGAAGGTGGAACCCTCTGGCAAGGTGACAGTCCTTACCGGCATTTCACCGCACGGCCAGGGCGAAGAAACGACGTTCGCGCAAATCGCGGGCGATGAACTCGGCGTGCCGATTGACGACATTCTCGTGCTCCACGGCGATACGTCGATCGTGCAGTACGGCATCGGTACTTTCGGCAGCCGTGGCACCGCGGTCGGCGGTACGGCGCTCTATCTCGCGCTGCAGGACATCAAAGAGAAGGTCGTGCGTTGGGGCCAGTTGCTGCTCGATTCCACCAATGTAACCTTCGACGGAGGCCTTTGCGTCGACGCCACCACTGGAAAGTCCGTCACTATCCAGGCTGTCGCGGCCGCCGCTTATCGCGCCATGAAAATTCCCGCCCACTCGGAGCCTGGTCTCGTCGCTACGCGCTTCTGGGAACCAGGCAACTTCACGTATCCCTTCGGCGCGCACATTATTCATAGCGAGGTCGACCCCGCAACGGGCCAGATCGATATCAAACGCTACGTTCTGGTCGACGACATTGGCAACATCCTGAACCCGATGCTCGTCGATGGCCAGTTGCACGGCGGCGCATCCTGGGGACTCGGTCAGGCGCTTTGGGAACACGCCATCTATGACGAAAACGCCCAGTTGGTCACGGGCGAGTTCATGGATTACGCGTTGGCTCGCGCCCGCACTATGCCGTGGTTAGAGAGCTCCCATACCTGCACGCCGTCACCGGTGAATCCGCTCGGAGTCAAAGGCGTCGGCGAAGCCGGAACCATAGGCTCAACGCCGGCCATGGTCAACTCCATTGTCGACGCTCTGTCACCTCTTGGCATCACGCACATCGACATGCCCTTAACGCCAGAGAAACTCTGGCATCTCATCTCAGCCCCGCAGGAGGCAAGGTAATGATCCCCACCAGTTTCGAATACACCGCACCCACTTCACTGAAGGACGCCCTTGCGCTGATCAATAACGGTGGTAAACCACTCGCCGGCGGCATGAGCCTCATCCCTATGATGAAGCTCCGTATGGCCGCCCCTGAACATCTGATCGACCTCAACCGCATCGCGGAACTCAACTACATCCGCGAGACGAACGGCCAGCTTCACATCGGCGCCAACACTACGCATTACGACGTGGAAAGCTCGCCGCTCATCCTCGGCAAGTGCCCGCTCCTGGCCGAAACTGCCAGCTACATCGGTGACATCCAGGTGCGTAACCGAGGTACTCTCGGCGGCAGCGTCGCCCACGCCGATCCCTCTGCCGATTACCCCGCCGCATTGCAGGCGCTCGAAGCAAAGATAGTGCTCACCAGTTCCACCGGAACACGCACGCTCTCCACAGCCGACTTCTTCGTGGACACCTTCACCACCGCGCTCGAACCAGGTGAACTCGTCACCGAGGTCATCGTACCGGTGGAAGCCGGACTCACCGGCACCAGTTACCAGAAGTTTCTGCAGCCAGCCAGCGGTTTCGCCATCGTCGGCATCGCCGCGCGCGTCCGGCGCGATGAAGGCAAGATCACGCTCGTGCGAATTGGAGTCACTGGTGTCGGTGGCAACTCTTATCGCGCACTTAAAACCGAGCAGGCACTCCAAGGCAAGTCTGGTTCTGACGCCGAAATCGACGCTGCCGCGAAGCTCGTTGGCGATGGCATCGAAGCGAGCTCCGACCTTCACGCCTCTGCGCGATATCGCCTGCATCTGGCAGCGAACTACGCCGCGCGCGCCATTCGGTTGGCTCTGTCGAGGTCGGTCTAGCGAATGAAGATCTCCGGCTCCGCCCAGCTTCCCTTCCCGCCCGAGCGGACGTATGAACTCATGCAGGATCCCGCCGTGCTCTCACGCGCTATTCCCGGCTGCGAAGCACTCGAACGCACCGGCGACAACGAGTACCGCATGAAGATGAAAATGATGCTGGCCAGCTTTTCGGGCGCATTCGACGGCAAAGTGCGGTTGATCGACCCCAACCCGCCGAACAGCTTTCGCATGGTCGTGGAAGGTTCCGGCAAGATCGGCTTCATGAAAGGCGACGGAGCCCTCACGCTCACAGCCAAAGACGGCGGCACTGAAGTCGCCTACGATGGCGATGCACAAGTGGGCGGCACGATTGCCGCCGTCGGTCAGCGCATGATCGATACGACCGCCCGCATGATGATCAAGCGATTCTTCGAGAAACTCGCAGCCGAAGCGTAGCAGTCACGAGCTTCGGCGAAGTTTTCTCAATTTCCTTCAGATCACTGAAAACAGAGCGCCTCGCCGCGAATTCAATCCAGGCGAACGTTCTTTTCCAGAGGATTTCCCGCGTCTCGGATGCTACTGTCCAGTTGGGTACCGACCCCGCCAAGGGGCTCCGGACACGGATCTTTTTCAACTGAATACTGTCTTACTCGGTGAAGACGCGGGCAAAAATCGCGTCCACGTTCCGCAGTTGCCGCTCCACCGAGAAAGTCTCGGCCAGTTTCTCGCGACTCACCAGCTTCGCAATCTCCGGATCAGCTTCGATCACGGCCCGGAAATCCCCCTCGTTCTCCCACGCTTCCATCGCGTGCTTTTGAACGATCGCGTACGCCTGCTCGCGTAACATCCCGGCGGAGGCAAGATCCAGCAGCAATTGCCCGGAGAACACAAGACCCTTCGTCATCTCCAGGTTTCGAAGCATGCGCCCCGGATAGACAAACATCCTATCCACCAGATTGATGGTCTTCTCAAGAAGATAATCCGTCAGAATCGTCGAATCCGGCAGAATCACCCGCTCGACGGACGAATGCGAAATGTCCCGCTCATGCCAAAGAGCGATATCTTCAAACCCTGCCTGCGCATTCGATCGCACCACGCGCGCCAGCCCGCATATTTGCTCGCAGGTCACCGGATTCCGCTTGTGCGGCATCGCGGAAGATCCCTTCTGGCCTCGAGCGAAGAACTCTTCTGCCTCGCGGACTTCGGTCCGCTGCAAATGTCGAACTTCGAGCGCGATCTTCTCGCAGAGCGCCGCCGTCGTCGCCAGCACCGAGACAAAATGTGCATGTCGGTCGCGCTGCACCACCTGAGTTGCCACGGGCGCTGGCTCCAGATCGAGTCGCTTGCAGATAGCCGCTTCCACTTCGGGTCCAATGTGGGCGAACGTCCCGACCGCACCTGACAGCTTCGCCACGCGCAGATCTTCCGCCGCGTCATCGAGCCGCTTTAGATCGCGCCCTGCTTCGCAATACCAAAGAGCCAGTTTCATCCCGAACGTGACCGGTTCGGCATGAACACCATGCGTTCGCCCGATCTGGACGGTATGTTTAAATTCCAAAGCCCGGCGCTTCAGCACCTCGCGCAATCTCTCCAGATCGGCGTATAGAATGCGATACGCCTGCCGCAACTGCAGCGCTTGCGCCGTATCGACCACGTCGGTCGATGTCAGCCCATAATGGAACCATCGCGAGGCTTCCGGATGCCCGGCCGCCGCCATCGATTCGGCCACCGCAGTAGTAAACGCGATCACGTCATGCCGCGTGACTTTCTCTATTTCATCGATGCGAGCGACATCGAAACCGGCATGTTTGCGCAGCAGCGCGGCATCGGCGGCGGGAACAGTTCCGAGGCCTGCCAGCGTTTCCGACGCCGCCAGTTCCACCTCAAGCCACTGCTGAAATTTGTTTTGGTCGCTCCAGACGTTGCCCATTTCCGGGCGTGTATAGCGGGGAATCAATACGTAAAGACCTCAGTTTGCTTTTTCTGTTCCGCGATCACAAGACGCGGTGTAATGCCACGGCGTTCGAGCGAACTTTCCGCGCCCTGCCGAACGATCACGGGATGATTATTCTGTTCGCTCAGATGCCCCAGAATCAGCGCCTGCACGCCCCCATCCAGATCGTTTTCAATGTACTCGCAGGTTGTATCGTTTGAGAGATGACCCTTGCGGCTCATCACCCGCTGCTTCACACTCCACGGATAAGGCCCCACTTTCAGCATCTCGATCGCGTGGTTCGATTCGAACAACAGGAAGTGCACGCCGCGCAGGTGGTACTTGATGGAATCCGGCACGTATCCCAAATCCGTGGCGATGCCGATTTTCAACCCCTCAGCTTCGAGGCAAAACCCGACCGGATCTTCGGCGTCGTGCGGAATCCCAAAGCTCTGCACCTTCACATCACCCACGGTCCAGTCCGAGCCAGCCTGAAACTGCTCAACAGGCGGCGAATCAATGTTTTTCGGTGTCCCGTTCCGGCTGGGCGAGACTTCCCAGTCGATCATCGGAGCGGTGAGTCGCGAAAGGAAAACCGCGACAGGCTTCTTCTGCTTCGCCCGCGCACGAACCAGTCTCGGAAGACCTGAAATGTGATCGGAATGCTCGTGAGTAATAAGGATCGCGTCCAGGTCTTCCGGCTTTTCGCCGATTTCCGCCAGACGGCGTGTCAATTCCCTCACGCTCAACCCCGCATCGATCAGGACCCGTGTCTTCGATGTGGAGAGAAACGCCGCATTTCCCGCACTGCCACTGGCCAGCACGCAAAATTTGACGATGACAATTCTCCTCTATTATGTTTTAGCACAAAAAGCAGCTACGGCCACAGATCAACACGGATGCACACAGATAACGGAAGAGTAGCCATCCGGCCTTCTTCGACCTTATCGGCGTTTATCCGTGTCCATCTGTGGCCAAAAACATCTTCAGGCCATTTTCGACTTGATGACGTCGACCAGTTCCTGCACAGCGCCGGAGCTCTTGTGCAGCGCGGCCTTTTCCTCTGGGGTCAGGGCGATTTCGTAGATCTTCTCGATGCCACCGGCACCTAGTTTGCAGGGCACGCCGACATAAAGGCCATTGATGCCGTATTCGCCTTCAAGATACGCCGCGCAGGGCAGAACCTTTTTCTTGTCGCGCAGAATCGATTCGGCCATTTCGACCGCCGATGCGGCCGGAGCATAGTACGCACTGCCGGTCTTGAGGTACTTCACGATTTCGGCGCCGCCGTTGCGCGTGCGGTCCACAATCGCCGCCAGACGGTCGGCCGGAATCAGTTCGGTGAGCGGAATTCCCGCCACACTCGAAAGACGAACCACGGGCACCATGGTGTCGCCGTGCCCGCCGAGAACAACTGCAGTCACGTTTTCCACTGAAACCTTCAGTTCCTGGGCGATAAATGTCCGGAAACGGGCAGAGTCCAGTACGCCGGCCATGCCGATCACGCGGTTCTTCGGGAAGCCCGACACCATGTAAGCGACCTGCGCCATCGCATCCAGCGGATTTGTCACTACAATAATGACGGCATTGGGCGAAACCGCTGCCGCCTGCTGTGTGGCAGCCTTCACCACCTCATAATTAGCCAGCAGAAGGTCGTCGCGGCTCATCCCGGGCTTGCGCGGGAAGCCGGCCGTGATAATAATCACGTCGGAATTCGCCGTTGGCGCATAGTCGTTCGCACCAGTGACGCTTACATCATAATGTTCGACCGGACCCGCCTGGAGCAGATCGAGCCCTTTACCCTGGGGTACGCCCTCGGCGACGTCCACAAGAATAATGTCGCCAAGTTCCTTTTTAGCCGCCCAAACGGCACAATTCGCGCCCACGTTCCCGGCGCCGATGACAGTGATTTTATTTCGCAACGATTTAGGTCCTTTCGAGAGGGAAGAAGAAACCTCAGTATATCTCCCGATGTTTCGCGATGCCCCAAACAGGCGACTGCAACTGGCAGCAGGCGACGTTCCGGCATCGCTGCGCAGATGCCCTACTCCCGTTTTTGTTTCAGTACTAGTACCGCATAGGAAGTACCATTGGTTTCAATCTTTCCCGCATGATTGACCTGCCCGACGATTAATCGTACACTCAGTCTTTGGAATCATTAGGCCAAAGACTAAAAAATGAAGAATCGAGGGGGATACAAATTGAAAATATCGACTAGCGGGATTGTCCTGTCCGCGCTGTTCATGGCGCTCTCCGGCGCTGCGCACGCAGAATCTCTGGCCACCATTACGTTCTTGGGCGCACCGACTGGGGCGAACGACGGCAGTTATTTTGTCCTGCCCTACCAGATATCTATCCAGGAGGGTTCGAATGAACCCGTGATTCAGAATGTCATTTGTTATGACACCCACGATGAAGTTTCATATGGCGAAACCTGGAGCGCCGACCTCCTGAGTCTGAATGAGGCCGTAACTTCGGGGTATTTCTCCAATACGGCAGATCCTCTGCTTGGTTACGAGGAAGTTGCCTGGCTGTCGGGCCAGAGCTACACGGATACGGATTCGGCGGTTGCATTGCAGCACGCTATTTGGGACGTTTTCGGCACCGCACCGGCCGATCAGAATTCCAATCAGGACAACGATCTGGCAGCGTACGAGGCCGCACTTACCGCCGCGATACCGACCTTCACGACGTCCGAGTTCAGCAACACGGTTTTCGTGGAAGAAGTCCCGCCAGCTGAACCGGGTGGAGATGGAACGGCACAGGCGTTCGTGTTTGGAGTTCTTGGGAACGGCAACAATGGCAACTTCGGGCTCCCCGAACCCTCCACTCCGATCCTCGCTGGCAGCGGCTTAGTATTGCTGGCTCTCGGGCGACTCCGCTCCAAATTCAGTTCCCGCCGAGCCTAGTACAAGCTTAGTTTCGAATTAAGAATCGGATCCTCCCTCCAGAGGATCCGATTTGTATTTTGGCCTTCGCGCACTCTTCGGCACTATCACCTGCCCGGGCTTCACTTTACCCACCCGTTCCCTGGCGATCGCCTTCACTTCCTTCTCCGCGCCAAACACCTTTAACCTGCGTTTCGCCATTACGCGGCCGCCAGTTCGTCAAACGTGACGATCTCATAGAGCGATGGATCCGACATGATCTTCGCCACCAGCGCAGTGTGCATGGCATGCCCCGCCCTTTCCGCGATCACGTTACCCAGTAGCGGCCGCCCGATCAGCGCCAGATCACCAATCAGATCGAGCGCCTTGTGCCTGCAGCATTCGTCCGGGAACCGCAGACCTTCCGGGTTCAGGACGCCCTGCTTCGTGTAGCAGACCGCGCTCTCAAGCGACGCGCCGCGGATCAGGCCCATCTCGCGCAGCTGATCGAGTTCGTGTTCAAAACCGAACGTACGGGCAGGCGATAACTCGCGGGCATAGTTCTCTGCCGTCACTTCCATCTCAATCGACTGCTTGCCAATCGGGGTCGGAAAATCGATATCGCAGGTCAGCCGGAATGCGTTATCCGGGAGAATCGAAATCCTCTTTTGCCCGTCTTCCACCATCACCGCGCGACGCATCCGCAGATAGCGCCGCTTGCGTCGCAGTTCACGAACGCCGGCCTCTCGCAGAAGATCCACAAACGGCTTGCCACTGCCGTCCAGAATCGGGACCTCCAGATTATCGATCTCCAGCCAGAGGTTATCGATTCCGAAACTATAAAGCGTACTCAGCAGATGTTCTGTGGTGGAAATCAGAACACCCGAACGCATCAGGCTGGTCGCGTAACTGACGCGCTCAACGTGCTTCCAACTGGCCGGGATTGGGAAATAGTCAAGGTCCGATCGGCGAAAAACGATTCCGGTGCCAGCCGGAGCAGGCACCATCCTCAGCTTCACCGGAACGCCGGTATGTAAACCAACGCCGGAGACTTCGACAGGCCGCTCAATAGTGGTTTCGAATTGCACTGAAACCATGCTAACCCGTCAGAGCATGGTGCTGGCGTAAATATTTGATATGGAAGGAGTAAAAGACTTCCATGTGTGTCGTATATGCAACACTCTGTGGTTAACAGACGTCACGAGGTAGCGCTGTTGCCCATTTGCCGTCTCCGAAGTGCATCAAGCGGCGCGGCTCCGGCGACACACTACTTTTTGCCTTCGATCGGATACCCTTGCCAGACGTATTCCAGTGCCTCCGGCAGCGTCTGGCGCTTTACTGCTCCGTCGGTGTGGCCGGCATTTACGGCAAAGACGAACTGGTAGTGATAGCCCTTCGCCGCCAGCACTTTCGCCATGTTCTCGTTCGCGACAACCCAATCGTGCATATTGTCGGTCATGACGTTTGGGTTGTAGTTGTCGCGGTCTCCGACTTCCATCCAGATGCGAATCGGCTTCACCGGCGAGTTCGGAATGATGGTCTCATGGAAACCCCACGCCCCGTGGGGAGTTGCCGGATTCCAGGGCCACTGCTGGTTCACATAGGTTCCGGAATACGTCAGGACGCGGTGATAGAGATCGGTGTGATACCAGGCCATTTCGAGCGCCGCTGAACCGCCGGAACTGCCGCCCATCGTGGCGCGGGCGTCGGGATCTTTCGTAAGCTTCACATTGGCCTGCGCCTCCACTAACGGCAACACTTCTTTCTCCACAAACTCCGCGTACAGCCCGGACATCGTGTCGTATTCAAGACCCCGCTGGCTACCCTGCGCGTCGCCACCGCCGCTGCTGATGGAAATTCCGATCATCACCGGCAGGCGATGCTGTGCGATCAGATTATCGAGCACCGTGAACAATCCGCGATCCGGTCCATCGGCGCCAACGATGAATGGCGCGACAGTACCGGGTACATACTGCTTCGGCACGTAGACAGCAACTCGGCGCGTATAGGGAGCCGCGTGACTGGAGGGAACGTCGATCTTGGCCGGGTTGTTCGGGTCGGGAATGCCGAGCGGCATGGCCGGTTCACGGATGATGCCAGGGTAGATCTTGCTGTCGGTGGAGGCCATCGTGAAGTTGATGACCGCTCCCTGCGGCACGCCATCCTGGACGGTCGTCTCCGGAGCTGCCGGATGCGTCTTGCCAATGATGAAATTCCCGTCTTCCTTCGGGGAAGGAACGGTGCCATCCGGCAACTCCTTCGCAGTCACGTAACCGGGAGTGTGCGGATCTCGGGTGGGAACCGGTGTGCGCGCCGCGCGTCCGGGGCCACTAGCTCCCACGGCGGGCGGCGGTGCCGGGGCGGCGGGGGTTTGGGCCAACGCCGGAATGGCGACGGCGATCACACTCATCAAACTCATCGAGACGACGTTAAAAGGACGAAACACGAAGGACTCCCTTGTTATTCAAATAAAGCCTGGTTGGACCCGGGCGAGCGGCGTAAAGGCAGCTCGGGGAAATCATATCACTACAGCGCTGCATCTGCGATAACATTACAGGTGCCGACAGCCAGATGAGACCAGCCCTAGTCGCTACCGTCGCGTTCTTCGTGGTCGTTGCCACACTTCCGTCTCAGTCTCCTGCGCCGGACTTCGCCAGTCAGGTTCTACCCGTACTGAAGGATACCTGCTATGGCTGCCATGCCGGCAATCGCCCGATTGGCGGACTTCGGCTGGACGCCCGCGCTTTCGCCATGCGCGCCATCACTCCAGGCAACAGCAAAGATTCGCGCATAATCCACCGTCTTCGCGGCCTGGACGGCGAACCGCAAATGCCTATGGGGATGACGCCGCTCACGCCTGCGCAGATCGAGGCCATCGCGACCTGGATCGATCACGGCGCCGTCTGGCCGGATGCGCTGGCCGGGGAAGAGCACTGGTCCTACCTCAAGCCCGTAAAGCCCGCGATTCCGGCCGTGAAAGACCAGAGTTGGGCACGCAACGATATCGACCGGTTCATTCTTGCGCGCCTGGAGAAAGAAGGGCTGCATCCGTCGCCTGAAGCTTCGAAAGAGACGCTGATTCGCCGCCTGAGCCTCGACCTTATCGGCCTTCCGCCCACACCAACTGAGGTGGATGCTTTTGTTCGCGATACGCGGCCCGATGCTTATGATCGCTTGGTGGACCGTCTGCTCGCGTCCGATCGCTATGGCGAGCGCTGGGCGCGGCTCTGGCTCGATCTCGCACGCTATGCGGATTCCAACGGCTATGAGAAGGACGAACGCCGCTCGATGTGGCCATATCGCGATTGGGTCATCCAGTCGCTGAACTCCAACATGCATTTCGACCAGTTTGTGACCGAACAGATCGCCGGAGATATGCTGCCGAATGCCAGCCAATCACAGAAGATTGCGACCGGTTTCCTGCGCAACTCGATGTTCAATAATGAAGGCGGCGTCGACCCGGAAGAGAACAACTGGAACATCCAGCTGGACCGCGCCACGACGGTGAGCAACGCGCTGCTCGGCTCCACCATGGGCTGCGCTGAATGTCACGACCACAAGTTCGACCCATTCACGCAGAAACAGTTCTACTCATTGGTTGCGTTCTTCAATAACGCGGAATTCACTAAGAGTTCGACACCGTTTACGGAGCCTGTGGTCGACCTTCCCGCGCCGGATCAGCAAACCAAACGGGACGCGCTGAATGCCGAGATCAAGAAATGGCAGAGCCAGCTGAATGACGATTCGGACGCGGCGATGCAACGCCAGAGCGTCTGGGAGCAGAGCATTCTGGACGCGGAAAAGCAGTGGCAGCCGCTGCACCCGGAGCGCGCGGCATCGAGCGGCGGCAGCACGCTCACGGTACTGGCCGATAACTCCGTGCTGGCATCCGGCACAAATCCCGAGGTGGATACTTACACCATCGAAGCAAAGACGTCCCTCAAAACGATCACGGGCATCCGCCTCGAAGCGCTTCCCGATCCCAGCCTGCCACGCGGTGGTCCAGGCCGCGATTACTACGGCAACCTGATGATCCGCGATGTGAATATCGAGGCAGGTTCGTCGATCACGAAGCTCGCTCGCATGGCCGTCAAAGAGACCGCGATGGACGACAACTCCAGCGCCGGTCAGCAGGGCCCGGGCAAGAAGTTCCCGCAAGTCTGGGTTGTGGACGTTTCAAAGGAAGAGAACAACCAGCGCCTGCCGCGGCAAATGGTCATGATCCCTGAGTCGCCGCTGACGGTTGCGCCCAACGGTGTCATCCGCGTCACTATCAACCAGGCCACCGAGAACGGACATCAAGGCATCGGACGATTTCGCCTGTCTGTCACAGGTTCAGCAACGCCCAAACGCGTTGTGGAAGTGAGCGCGACACTCCGCCCGGTGCTGTCTGTCGCAGCCGCGCAGAGAACGAAGCAGCAGGCGACACAACTCACGGCCCGGTACCGCGGTCAGGCGACTGAGTTGACGAATATTCGGAATGCGATCAAAGATCTCCAGGCACAGGTTCAGGCGCTGGGTATTCCCACAACGCTGGTCATGTCGGAAAACACGGCGGTGACCAATCCCGGCGCGACGATTCGCATTCGGGGCAGTTTCACCGCCAAGACGGGAGATGTTCAGGCGGGTATTCCCGCGTTCCTGGGTACCCTGCCGCCCGATCAGCCGCAGAACCGTCTGGCGCTGGCGAAATGGCTGGTAAGCCGAGATAATCCGCTGACTGCGCGCGTCTTCGTCAACCATGTTTGGGAAACGTACTTCGGGCGCGGCATCGTGGAAACCAGCGAGGATTTCGGCACGCAGGGATCGCGCCCTTCGCACCCCGAACTGCTGGACTGGCTCGCCACAGAATTCATGGACGGCGGCTGGGATCTCAAGGCCCTGCAGCGGATGATCGTGACGTCGGCGACGTACCGGCAATCGTCGAAAGCAACGCCCGAGCTCATCGAAAAAGATCCGGCGAATATTCTGCTCTCGCGCGGCGCGCGTTTCCGGGTGGAAGCCGAAATGGTCCGTGATATCACGTTATCCGCCAGCGGTCTGCTCAGCGCAAAGATCGGCGGCCCCAGCGTCTTCCCGTATCAACCAAATGGCGTTTGGGAACTACCGTATGAAAAGGATTCAGACACCTGGACGATGAGCACCGGCGAAGATCGTTACCGGCGTGGCATCTACACTTTCATTCGCCGAGCCGCGCCTTATCCGGGCATGACGGTCTTCGATGCCACAAGTCGCGAATACTGCACACCACGCCGCAGTCATACCGACACTCCGCTACAGGCTCTCACCACGCTGAACGACCCTGCATTTTTCGAAGCCGCGCAGGCCATGGCGAAGCGCATCCAAAAGGAATCAACCGGCGATGCGAAAGCCCGCATTGATTACGCCTTCATGCTGGCAACCAGCCGCCATCCCGACAACGCCGAATCCGACCTGCTGCAAAAGGCATTCGATACCGAGCGCCGCTACTTCGCGGCTTATCTCAAAGAGGCCGAATCGGTCGCACTAACACCCAACGCCGATCTGGCCGCGTGGACCATGCTCTCGCGCGATCTGCTAAATCTGGACGAAACACTGACGAGGCACTGACATGAACCTTCTTCACGACATCACCCGCCGCCAGTTTTTCGGACGCACCGCCGGACTCGGCATCGGCAGCGCGGCTCTCGCATCGATGCTGGAAGCGCAGACGAATCCGCTGCACTCCGCCTATACAGGCCTTCACTTCCCCGCCAAAGCGAAGCGCGTGATCTATCTCTACATGGCCGGCGGCCCCTCTCAGGTAGATCTCTTCGACCACAAGCCACAACTCGCCAAACTCGACGGCCAGCCGATCCCCGACAGCTTCATTCAGGGCGAGCGTTTTGCGTTCATCAAAGGCGTGCCGAAGATCCTGGCCTCGCCGCACACCTTCCAGCAGTACGGGCAATCCGGTGCCACTATTTCCAACCTGCTGCCCGGCCTGCAGACCATTGCCGACGACGTGACGTTCATCAAGTCGATGCACACCACGCAGTTCAATCACAGCCCGGCGCAGATTTATCTCAGCACAGGTTTCCAGATTCCCGGCCGGCCCAGTTTCGGCTCGTGGCTGACTTACGGAATCGGCAGCGACAGTAAAGATCTTCCCGCGTTCGTCGTTCTGCTCTCCGGTTCCAGCCAGCCGGATGGCGGCACCGCCTGCTGGTCGAGCGGCTTTCTGCCCACCATGCATCAGGGCGTGCCGTTTCGCAAGCAGGGCGACCCGATTCTTTTCGTCTCCAATCCCGAAGGCATGTCGGCGGCAACGCAGCGGCGGTCGCTCGACCTCATTAACGGACTCAATCGCAACGAACTCGCCGACGTCAACGATCCTGAAATCACCACGCGCATCGCCGCCTATGAGATGGCGTACAAGATGCAGACCAGCGTTCCCGACTTGCAGGATTTCTCTAACGAGCCAGACCACATCCACAAGATGTACGGCACGACTCCCGGCCAGCCGTCCTTCGCGAACAACTGCCTGCTTGCGAGGAGGCTGGTGGAACGCGGTGTGCGCTTCGTGCAACTCTTCCATCGCGACTGGGATACGCACGGGGCGAACCTCAACGACGATATCGTCAATAAACTCCCGGCAGTCTGCCGCGAAACCGACGGCCCGGCCACTGCGCTGGTGAAGGATCTGAAGCAGCGCGGATTGCTCGACGACACGCTGATCGTATGGGCCGGCGAATTCGGCAGAACGCCCGTGAACGAGGGCCGGGGCGGCGTCAAGTTCCTGGGCCGCGATCACCATCCGAAGGCCTTCACCGTATGGCTCGCCGGTGGCGGCATCAAGCCGGGCCAGACCATTGGCGCTACCGATGAGATCGGCTACAACGTGGCGGAGAACCCAGTCTCGGTTCATGATCTGCATGCCACGGCGATGCAACTGCTTGGCATTGACCATAAGCGGCTGACCTACCGATTTCAGGGCCGCGATTTCCGCCTTACCGACGTGGAAGGCAACGTCGTCAAACAGTTGCTGGCCTGACCGGCGATCAAACGGGCACGCATGTTATTCTTGCCAGGCGATGAATTCCTCTGTCGGCCATTTGGAACTGGCACTTCTCCGTCTCTCCCTGCATAATCTGGAACGCCGATTTCTGCGCACTGTCGGCCCCCGTTACGTGGAACTTGACGAAGCCCGCGCACAGGCAGCGAAGCTCCGCGCACGGTTCTATCCCGCCGCGCACCGCGAATCTTTGGCGGCCCGCGAACAGGCCCGCATCTCTGCGGAAGCGTGCGCCGCGGCGCTGGTCCGCCCCGCCGCGAACCCGGAACGTTTCAAGCAACTGCATCGCGAGCTCGCCCGCAACTACCATCCCGATTTAGCCTCCGACCAGGCACAGCGTACTCTGTGCGAACAACTGATGACCGAGGTGAATCTTGCGCATGCCGATGGAGACCTGCAGCGTCTGGAAATTCTGCAGGGCGCGCTGAATGAACCTGGCGACGTGATCAGCCAGTTGCAGCAACTCACCCACACACCGCTGGGGGAACTGCGCGAACGCGTTACCTATGCCGCCCGCCAGCAGCGTGACTTACTGGCCGATCTCTCGAGCCGAATTCAGGAATTGACCATTGACGAGAAGATGCGCACTGCCCAGTCTTCGCGTCCACAGGGGGCGCCGGCGACGCACGCCAGCCTCAGCCTTGTCTCGCGCGCTCTCCGCGATCTTGCCGACCTGTCGTCCCGCCGTCTCATCTTCCCCGCGGCTCGCTCCATGGGCCAGCTTTCGATTCGCGGCGAGTTCAATATCGATGCCGCCCCCACTGTCCTTGGTCCCGCGCGTGGCGGCGTCAGTGTACCGTTTGGCAAGACTGTCATCCTGCGTCTGGACGCCAGTTGTTCGGATCTCTCGCCGCTCGAAAGGCTCGACCCCGACGACATCAACGGCATCATCGACGAGTGGCCGGATTTTGTCAATCTCAACGACGAGTCCCTGCGACCGCTGACCAGGTTCACCAGACTCGAGGAAATCCGCCTCGGCCGCACGGAGATCACGGGCCGCGTTTTCGACGGCTTCCCTTCACTCCACGAACTGCGCGTTCTGGTGCTCGACGAAACGGCGTTTGACGATGCCGGCATGTTGCGCCTCGAAGGCAGCGTCTGGATGCAGCGGCTCGATCTCAGTTTCACGCAGATCACGGGCGACGGACTCCGCGCGCTGCACCATATGACGGCGCTGCGCGAACTCAGCCTGTACGGAACTTCGGTCAGCGACGCCGACCTGTCGCTGCTGCAGCGCACGCCGGACCTGCGCAACCTGAACCTGGGACTGACCGGAGTGACGAACGAAGGCGCGCGCCACATCCGCGAACTGCGGGCCATGGAGGTGCTGCACCTGGGCGGTACCGGCGTCACCGATGCCGTACTTGATTATCTTGCCGATTTGCCAAAGCTGCGGGAACTTGTGCTATGGGAGACGGCGATAACGTCGGCGGGGGCTGACCGGCTACGCGGTTTCAAGGCGCTGCGATATTTGGATATCGATAAGACGGCGGCTACGCCGGAGGCTCTGGCTGGGTTTCACAAGGCGCGTCCGGATGTTAAGCTCCCGAGCGATGTGTGGGAAGAGACGTAGCGGACAATCGGTCTGAGGCTCGGCTTCGTCAGTCATGGGCCTATTCAATATCTAGCGCTCCGGTCTGACAATACATTCAATTCCACCGCAGCTGAATGCCACGTTGATCGGATCTCCTGCTTCCTTAAGATGCGCCTCCAACGTGAGGCGTCCAAAAACATTGTTAATAGAACTAGTCATGCTTCCATCGCGTAAATCACTGAGACCGAGGCCCATCACAAGCGGCGGCGACACCACTGCCCTGATGAGTGACACAGCATGGACTTCTGCGATCAGCTGAGGGATGGCGGCCCCGCTGACTGTTATCGCCCAGTGAGACACAAATTCATTGCCGTTAGGCGCGTAATCGATGACCTTCCAAAGGATCGTAGCTGGCGGAGACTGATTAAATACTTGCGGATTTACAACCGTAGCGCCCGGCCCGATATTTATCCCCTGAACGTTGTTCTGGACCACCGAGGTTGCTCCGGCATTCGCCCCAGCGCCTATTGCGATTGAAGTTGAATCAGCCTTAGCGCCTCTCCCGATGGCCGTGCCGCCCTTGTTATAAATCGCGTTTCCGTTTGAATCAGTGGCGCCTACAATCGTGTTGCCATCACCCATCGAGGGAGGAATCGGCGCATTCACAACCGTATTGTCGTTCCCTATTGTGTTGCGGGCATTGGAATTAGATTTACGGCCTGTTCGGGGAATAGTGGAGGTGCCTTCACTCACACTGGAAGACAGAGGCGGCCCGGCTGTGCTGCCGTTGGTCGGAGATTGGACGGGTGCCACCGTTACCGAAACAGTCGCCTGTTTATTGACTTCAGCGACATTATGGGGGGCGGCATTGGTTCTGGCATCAACCGCTTGCCCGACAAAGAAAATGCTAACTGCGATCCCGATAAATACCACCGCGGCGATGGCCGTTGCTCCCATCCTTCGACTAGCAAAATCGGTGTAGTGAAATGTCCAAACCGACGCCACTACCGCAGCCAAAAGCAGCCAACCTCTGACCGTTCCTGGACTAAACGTTGATATGACAGAAAGGGCTAGTGGCAACACAATTCCCACCCATCCTGGATGCTGGAGCCGGTTGATATTTCCCATTGTCGGATTATCCCACCACGCTAGGCAAAACCGCGTCCGCCGCTTGTCAAGTGCGAAAGCCGTCGGGCGGATTCAGACGGACCCACTGTCGATTTTGCCGCCACAGTCGGTTGACATACCCTAAAGGAACGAGCGCATAGAATGGCAACGACAGCCCTCGACTGGTCACAGTGCTCCGCCGTGGAGAGCATCCCCGGCAAGGTTAGCGGCGCATGGGTGTTTAAGGATACCCGTATGCCGGTGTCCACCGTATTCGAGAACTTCGAATCCGGCGCGACCATCGACGAAATAATGGAGTGGTTCGACGTGACGCGGGAACAGGTGGTAGCAGTGCTCGAATTTGCGGCGCGGAGTCTTGACGCTCCTCCGCCGGTGCAGCAAGGAAATCACTGACGTACCCTGGAGGAAGGAGCCGAAGCAATGGAAGTACACTTTCCGCCCGAAGTTGAAGCGAAGCTGACTCGCTCGGCAACCCAGCAGGGCCGCAATCCTGACCAATTGGTACAGGACATTGTTTCGCGTTATTTCGAGGAAGAAGCCCGTTTCGTTGAAGCCGTAAAGCGCGGCGAAGAAGCGTTGAAGCGGGGCGAGTACCTCACCCATGAGCAGGTTCGCGAGCGCCTTGATCGGTTCTTGCAGCCCTGAGAGTTGGTTGGTCGTTACCAGCGGCGGAAGATTTGGAACGTATCTGCGAACGGATAGAAAGCGATAATCCTGACGCGGACCGGCGAGTAGCGCGAACCATTTCCTACCGACGAAAGGCCCTCCTCACTCGGCGGTCTGAAGAGTATGGAACCTTCCGTTGAGATAGTAATACTGAGTAGCAACTGCCTCCATCTTCTCGTAAACGAAGGAATCGTGAACGATACGGATAGGCCGCTTGCCATCGATTCCGAAAGCCTTCCCTGGCGGAGTCATCCACACAACGAAAGGCCCCGCCACTATCGCCCGGGGACCGACCAACGTGATCGCAGAGAAGTGCCCTTCTGCCCAAAGCCAGACAATCAGTTGCTGAAGTAGCTCCCTGCCTGTACCGTTCTTTAGCAGCGCGACTGCATACGAATCCCGACTGCCAGATGCGAATCTGCCAACTGCTACGCCCGGACACCGCCCAGCGTGTACATGCTCCCACATCTGCCTGTCATCCTGTGCCAAGTCAGTCAAGTCTAATACCCTCCAGCCAACTGGCGCGACAACCTCCCTTGGCAGGGCGGAATTGCAGTCGCCGAACGCAGCGCTCAGAGAGAGCGCCATCAACAAAATTACTTTCACGACGACCACCGCCATTCCCGTTTTTCGCACACGTACCTGGCTAGCACCCGCATGCGGCAACCTTTGGCCCAGTTGGGAGACAGAACAGAATAGCAGCATGGATACAATTGCGGCCAAGCGATGACGGCTTGTCTATCATTTGCAAATTCTCGTCACTAGTACCGGAACGTTGCCCGCATTCTTGGAGCCATTAAAGGTTGGTCGATGCGTCTTGAACAGTCAAGGCAGGTTATCGCAAGGATACCCCACGGTTCATTTCTTTTTCAAAAACCCAAGATCCCGCATCCAGGCCTCCGCCAGATTCGGCCACATCGATTCCGGCATGTCGTTGAACTCCGCCGTGCGCCCCGTCATCCCAACGCCGTGACCGCCGCGCCGGAAGGTGTGGAACTCCACGGAGACGCCAGCCTTCTTGAGCAACAACACATACTCGACCGCGGAAGTCGAGAGACTGTCGTCATTATTAATGAACACAAACGTTGGCGGCGCGTCCTTCACTATCGGCGTCTTCCAGCCCGTGAGCGCGGGATATCCGAGAACGGCAAAATCGGGGCGGGAACTCACGCGATCCACCGGGTCGGCGGCATTCGGGTCACCCGGATCGAAGCGGTTCTCCGCCAACGCCCCCAGTTCCCCGCCCGCTGAGAATCCCATCACGCAAATCTTCGCTGGATCGACGCCCCACTCCGCAGCGCGACTCCTTACCACCCGAATCGCACGCTGGAGATCCGCCAGCGACTCGCGATCCACCTGATAGGCGGAACCATCGGCCCTGGCCAGCCGGCTCTTCAGCACGAAGCCCGCAATGCCCATGGCGTTCAGCTTCGCGGCGACAAGGCCGCCTTCCAGATCTATGGCAAGATACCGGTGTCCACCTCCGGGCGCGATGATGCAAGCTGCGCCGGTGGCCTTGTCCTTCGCCGGGAGCAGAACCGTGATCGATGGATTGTGGATGTCTGTGACCCGATGGAAAGCGTCGGGAGTGGCGCCCTCCACCCATCTCTCGGGGACACCGGACTTCGCCTCCGAACCTGGCGCGCCATGCGGCCACAGAACTACGACCGGGCCCTTCATTACATAGGGGTCGGTAGCGGCCGATAAGATCAGCGCGATGGCGGCGGAAATGATGGAAGTTCGGTAAAGCAGGCGCATGGCGAAACGATATCACAGAGCTTGGAATCGATGGTTAAGGCAGTTGAGGACCCGAAGCCTTCCGGTCGGCGGACCGGGTTTTCGCGGCGCGGATTAGCCCTGCAGTGCATCGGCGACTGCGGACGGATTGCGGTCGATGACCGTCAGATAGGCGCGGACAGCGCTCTCGGGCTCCGACTTATGTTGTTCCCATTGCTGGAGGGTGCGTGGATTCAAGGCGTACGCGGCCGCGAATTTCGCCTGAGACATTCCGGTGCGGCGACGGATCGCCTTCACATCGACTGGTCCCGGCACGGTGTAGCTCTCGAGTTTAATCTCGCCGCGGATGTGTGCCAGCATTTCATCCGCCCCGGCGATGAGCACGCGCCCAAGCCGAGTGGTGCCTCTAAGTTTTTTCGGATCGCTCAACTTCTTCCGAGACGCGCCGGAGATGGTTTTCTTCTTCACGAGTGAGGTTCTCCTTTTGGTTCTTTGCATATAGGTCGTACATGTAAATCGTTGTGCCCGCAACGAAGTAATAGAAGACGGCGCGCACGCCGCCGCTCTTCCCACGATTGCCGCGTCTCCAACGAGCCTTGCGGAATCCGCCAGTCCCGGGAATGACCGGATGGGCAAGCGGATCGTTCGCGATCGACAACTCCATCTCTACCCGCTCAGCCGTCGTCAGCAGCTTCTTCACCGCTTTCCGGTATGCCGACAGAGCTACGATCTCCATACTCTAACTATACGTTATCAACGTATCTGAATATACCTCTTGGAAAATACTTTCGCACCTGCTGTGTCGTCCGAGCCGATTTCCGCTGAAAACGTACTCGAGTTGAGAGGTAGGACGCCTTACGGCACCGCCGTCCACTAAACTTAAAAAAATGGGAATGACGTTTGAAGCCGTCTACGAGAATGGAGTGCTCAGGCCGCTGGAAAGCCTCGCGCTTCCCAACATGCAACACGTTCTTGTGACCATTTCCGGCGCTCCTGTAACTCCGGACGACGTGGCTGGTTATTTTGAACCCGAGGAATGGGAGGCCGCGAAACATGACGACATCAGCCTTGATGAAGTTCGGCGCGCTCTCTCGTCAATTAACGGATCGCTCTCGGATGCGGCGATCGCGTCACGGGAAGAACGCTAATTGGCTGGCTACTTCCTCGACACCAGTGCGTTGGCAAAGCTTTATCACGCGGAGCCTCGATCGGATTACGTCGAGAGCATCCTGAACCAGCCTGGATCGAAGGGCATCGTGTCTCGTTCGGCTCGAATTTTAGTCGCGATCCGCAGGACCGCCGATCCCCATCGCGCCCCACTTCTTAAAGATTTGTGACAATTGCTTGACGATGGGCGGTGCGGGGGCTATCGTAACCACAGAGCTCCTTAATTTTGTTCAAGATGAGAACACTCCTGATCGTCGTCGCGGCCCTGCTCGCCTCGCTGACGGCGGTCTACGCTTTTCAGATGCCGTTCCGCACGCTCATCAGCCAGGAAGGCTATAACAACGAGCCGCTGCCGCCCGATTATCGGGATCACAACGAGTTCGTCATTGGACGCCTGATGTACCCGGGCGGCAGGGGTGGCCGGGGCGGATTCGGCGGCAACTGGGAGCGCGGTGGCACCATGTGGTCCAACGACTACCCCCGGGGTGATCGCGCCTTCGCACGGATATTGCGGCGGCTGACCCGCATCGACGTTCGTTCCGTGGAACAGCCCATCAACCTGAATGATGGCGACGACGTTTTTAACTGGCCCTGGCTCTATGTGGCTCACGTTGAATCGTGGGATCTGACGGACTCCATGATTAAAAAGCTTCACGAATATATAGACCGTGGCGGCTTTTTCTATGTGGATGATTTCTGGGGTGATTCAGCCTGGGCGATTTTCATGCAAACGATGAATCGCATTCTGCCAGGCTCACACCCGGAAGATATCCCCGACGACGACCCGATTTTCCATGTTCTGTTCGACCTGAAGGACAGGTTCATGGTGGCCAATCATAACTCGCTGCTGGCTACCGGCGCGCCGTATCATCCGAATACGCCCGGCGATACGGTGGCTTATTGGCGTGGCATTCGCGACGCCAAAGGCCGCATTGTGGTCGTGATGAATTTCAATTCCGATGTGGGCGATTCATGGGAGTGGGCTGACTTTCCTGAGTATCCGGAGAAATATTCTAACCTGGGAATGCGCATCAGCACGAACTACACCGCTTATGCCATGACGCATTAATGACACACTAATGCCGCATTAACGGCGTCTGCGCAAACTCAATCCTTCTGGACCGCGGTTAGCGCTGCAATCTGGTAGAGCTGTCCATCGCGAATTTCCAACCGCATGTCGCAGTGATCGAGCGTGCCAAGTCGGTGGGCGATCACGAACGTGGTGCGGCCATGCATCAGCCGCTCCAACGCATCCAGAATCATCGCTTCCGTGCCAGTATCGAGAGCACTGGTTGGTTCGTCGAGGATCAGCACCGGGGCGTCTCTGAGAAAAGCGCGGGCCAGTGAAATACGCTGCCTTTCGCCACCAGAGAGACGCATGCCGCGTTCGCCTACTAAAGTGCGATAGCCAAGGGGCAAAGCCTCAATGAAATCGTGCGCGTTGGCGAGGCGCGCCGCCTCTACGATTTCTGCCTCGCTTGCGCCGAAGCGGCCGTACGCAATGTTCTCCGCAATTGTCGTCGAGAAGAGCACGGCGTCCTGAAGAACAATGCCGAACTGGTCGCGAAAGTCGCCAAGCTTGTATTCCCGGATATCGACGCCGTCCATCAGAATTCTGCCCGCACTCACGTCATAGAAGCGCGTTAACAGGCTCATCAGCGTGCTCTTGCCTGCGCCGGTCTTGCCCTGTATGCCGACTCTGGTTCCAGCCGGCACTTCCAGCGAAACACTGTGAAGCACCGGGTGTTCGCCGTCATACGCAAAGGAAACGTCTTCGAACCGGATATCGCCATGAGCCCTCCTGAGCGCCTTGGCATGCCGATGCTCCACGACCTCCGGCGCTTCGTCCAGCAGCGCGAATGCCCGTTCGGCACTGGCCAGTGCGCCTTGCAGATCGGCCAGTTTCTTACTAACCGCTTTGAGTGGGTCGTAGAGCTGAGAGACGTACGCCGTGATCAGCATCAGGTCGCCCAGGCTCAGCAATCCGGCCCGAACGTGCAGCACGCCGATGTAGAGTGTGGCGGCGGTACCGAGGGTAATGGTCATACCCACCAGAAGGTCAAAGCCGTCCTGTAGGAATGAAACACGCAGCAGTTCCTGCCGCCGGTGGGCCGCACGCCCCGTATAGCGGTTCTCTTCGTGATCCTCACGGCCGAAGGCCTTCACAACGCGGATGGAAGAAAGGACCTCCTGCACAACCGAGTTCGCCGAACTTTCCAGTTTTTTAACATCTTTCCAGCGCTGGCGCAGGCGGCCGCGAAAGCTGCGGGTGAGCCAGAACAGAACCGGCGAAATGCTCAGGGCCACCAGCGCGAGTTGCCTGTCGAGTCGGGCCGTCACGTAGATCATGCCTGCCAGGGTTGCGGCCGAAGATACCAGCGGAATGATTCCGTTGATGGTCAATGACTGCACGGAAGGCGCGTCATTCTGGATGCGGTACGCCGAGTCTGACGTGCCAATCGAATCGTGGTAACGAAGAGACAGGCGCTGGACGTGGGCGAAGAGGCGGGTCCTGAAGTCCAACACCATACCTTCTCCGGCAGACGCTTCCAGGAGAGAACTCGCCAGCGACTGAAGATAGGAGAGCAATTTGACTGCGATTAGGAGGCCGATGGCCAGAATCAGCAGGTCGGAGGGGGAATGCTGGACATCGCGCGGCACAAGGTCGCGGAGTAATTTAGGCAGGGAACGGGAACCGACAACGTTGTCGATGACGATCTTGAGCGGCAGCGGTGTCAGAAGCGAGAGCGGCATCGACACCAGACTCAGCAGGAAAATTGCGCCGATGCGCAGCCAGTACGGGCGAACCTGCACGGCCATCCGCCGGATGATTCTCCAGTCGGAGTGTGGAGCGCCGGGCGACACGGTCATGCCACTTGCGCCGCCATCGCCGAAGGGAAGTCCAGGGCAGCGGCAGCCAGACGATACTTCGAGACCGTCTTTGTCGTCAGGCCAAATTCCGCAATCAGGCCCGCAAATAAGGGCGGCATTTCCTGCCGATACTTGAGTTCCAGAATAGGCTGCCGTTCGGAGAGCGCGAAGGTCTTTTCGTTCCGATCGAAGGCGAAGCGAAGGCTATCCGTTCGATGCGCGCGCAGTTCCCGATCCAGAGTGAGCCGCAGCGGACCACAACTTGTTTGGGTCACCCTCGCCATACGGAGGTAGGAAATCTGACACACAGGACGCAATTGTCGCGCCAGAATCCTGCGATGGAACCAATAGCCACCCCATCCGCGTTCCGGTGCAGGCGACTCCAGATGACTCAGGTCTTCCATGCGGACAATCGATCTCCGCTTGCTCACCGCGCCATTCTTTTTCAGCTTGCGTTCCAGGAATGCGGTTTCGCCGGGCCCGTACTGGCGTACACGATACTTGCTGCGCGCGTAGGAACCGCGCTGATGGAGTACGGCGAAATCGTCGGTGTCGAAGTACAGGCTTCTGGTGCGGTAGCAACTGCCTGCTTCAGTGGCGTGCGGGTCAGGCCCCACGTGGAGGCAGGCCCACTGCGCAACAGCCCGCGCGCTCTGCGGGTCAAGCAAAAACCTGATCTCGTTGGCCGCTTCGCGAATCTCGTCGACGAGCATGATTCTCGTGGCCAGAATATCACGATTCGGTTACAATGCTGCCTTGATTACAAAGTCTTGCGAATGCCGGTCCGCGCTGGCTCGCTGAAGCTTAATTACCAAAACCCCGGGGACCGCCAAAACCACGTCCGCCACCGCCCCTGCCTGTGGAGGTGAAGCCGTCCCGCTTGCCCTCTAACTGTTCGAGTACGGAATCTACGCGGAGCGCAATAAACTGGCGCAGTGGAGGTCCACCCATACCGCCTGGCCCGCGCCCGCCACGGCCTCCAAAGCCACCGAACCCACCGAAGCCGCCTGGGGGCCCACCCGGATCCACGACAAAAAAGCCGCCATTGTCAGCAGGAGGAGAAGCTGGCGTCGAAGCTGAAGAATTGGCTGGCGCGGTTCCATCGGCCGACATGTTTTTTTCAAACTGCGCAAAGGCAACGGCGGCATCGGACTTCACCGCCGGTCGGATTGCGCGCTCCATGATGTCCATTTGGTCGCCTAACCGTTTGACCGTGAAATCTTTCGCGACCATGTCCCGAACAATCGCATCGTATCGCTTAAAGAATTGCGGCACCGCAAGCACACGATCCTCCAGCGGGAACTGGCCTTTCATAGTCGGTTTGAGGATACTGAGATCCTGCTGCGCATTCGCGCTGCCCCCGCCGCCACCCCGGCCACCACCGCCACCGAAGCCCCCGAATGCCAGATTAAGATCCCACGGGACCCAAATCACTTTCTGAGTCTTCGGATGAATCGTGATGTAGTAGTTATGGTTCATTCCCAGCGGGCTGTCCAGGTTCACTGTCATTACTTCAACCGCCAGGAAGTGAAGGAATTCGTCCACATCTACAAAATCGTTGATCCGTTTCGCGAACTCCTCATCGGAAGCCTCTTTGACGAACCGCACAAAGGCGATGAAGCGCCTGGCGTCGTCCGGGTCAATTTTGTCGGTCGACTTTGCGCCGTACGGGACAAGGTACTTATCCCAATCGTCTCCCAGGTAAGGCATGCCGTTGAGCCCTTCAGGCTTGACGAGTGGACCCGCTTTTTTGCCGAACCGATCTTTGAAAAACGTCTGGTCGATTTGCTCCACAACCGTGTAGAGGCCCGCGTAGCGGTTGTCATAAATACCCGGAACTGTCAGATAGAGTTTCGCAAATGCGGTGCGGGCGCAGGGCACGCCTTCCTGGCGGAAGATATCGTAGCCCAGTGCTTCGCGCATCTGACTGGCGTCCATGGCGTTATTATTCAGATTGAGCTTGGCCATTCCGAAGAACGTGCGGGTCTTATCTTTGGAGCCCTCCGGGCCTTCGAACTCCAGCTTGATGGGCCGCTTGAGCGCACCTGCCGAACGGTAACTGGAATTGCCCTTGTAGCGCAGGCTGAGTTGGCCCCATTTCTTGCCTTCAAACTCAAGGATGGCGGTCGAGGTCGGATAACGGTCGTCGCCTGATATACCGGGACGCGCCATGGAAGCACCGTTGGGCGGCTCGAGTTTACGGTATTCCTCGGCGGTGAGAATCAGGTGAAAAGTGTAAACTTTGTCGAGTCCAAAAAACTGATCTGATGTCGCGGTGGCCGGATCGGCAGTGGTCGCCGCAAACGTCAAACCGGCAAGCAGGTTTAGCGCAAACAGCAGAACGGGCAGTATCGCGATTCGGCGAATTTGGCGGGATGGCATAGTCGTTTTCTCCACAACACTTGACCCACCTCATAGTATCTGAAATTCGCCTGACCTGAACTGTGTCAGACAGAAGCTTTACATTGTTTGAAAGATCTCAGAGGGTTTGAAGCAGCTCAGAGCGTTTTTAGCCACACATTCCGGAACGATACCCGTGAATCGCCGTTCGACTCGATCTGGAACCCGATCAGGCCCTTCATGGTTCGAAGCTTCGTATCGTTGTCGAGCGTGATGGCCATAACATGTCCGTTCAGGATATGGATCAGCGTGTTGCCCTTCACGATGAGATGGTACTGATTCCAATCGTTGATTTTCACGTATCCGGCAAGTTCGTCTACGTTGCCCAGACTGCCAAGCAGCTTCGCCTTCTTGCCCTCTTCGGAATCCACCATGGCGCCGCGCGGCGTCAGGATGAATCGCGTCGAAGAGGTATCTACCAACTGACCGCTGTAGCGATTGATGAAATCGAAATCGGCCTGATAGCCGGAAAGGTCCCAGTGGGGATCGTTCACGATCTGAGGTCCGCGACCACGACCGCCACCGCTCGCTCCGGCCGCACCACCAGGCCCGCGACCACCGGTGCCGGCGGGACCACGACCAAACGTCGGCGTGATGTTCAAACTTCGGTATTGAATTCCCGTGTTGCCGGTGACGCCTTCTTGTTTGAGTTCGACCTTTAGCTCAAAGTCGGCAGGCTCGCCGCCGCGCCAAATAATGAACGTGGTGCCGGTCGGCTTCGCAACGGTTGAGGTGCCAACCATGGCGCCGTCTTCCACCTTCCAGACCGCAGGATTTCCGTCCCAGCCGTTGAGCGTCTGGCCGTCGAAAATCTGGACGAAGCCAGTGTGGTCGTTGAAATCGACGGGGTCAGGCTGCGCACCCATGCCGCCGCCACGTCCACGTCCGCCGGAAGCACCGTTAGCACCGCCAGGTCCGCCCGCGCCGGCAGGCGGCTGAGCGCTGATTCGGAATCCTGCAATGGTGAGAGTGACTTCAAGCGCAATGAGCGTGAGCGTCCTGCTGCGAGGGCTGCTGCGACGGAATGACATGCCCTCGATTGTACGCTAAACGAAGCCGCTGGCTTAATCGTATACGAAATGCAGAACCTTCTTCAGGTCTTCCCAGGCTTCCCGCTTCGCTTCCACGTTGTAGGCTCGGAGCAGGTACGACGGGTGGTAAGTCACGATCAGCGGAATGTCGTTCCACTTGTGCCACTTGCCGCGCAGTTTCGTCACGCCGTCTTTGCCACCGAGCAGCGCTTTCGCCGCCGTGGAGCCCAGCGCACAAATCGCCCGCGGACGGATCACCTGCAACTGGCGGAACAGAAACTGTCCGCAAATCGCCATCTCGTCGGGCTCCGGCGTGCGGTTCTCCGGCGGCCTGCACTTGACGACGTTGCAGATATAGACGTCGGCACGCACCAGCGGAATACCTTCCTTCTTCGCCGTGCCTTCGATCATCTGCGTGAGCAACTGCCCCGCACGACCCACAAACGGAATGCCCTGGGCATCCTCGTCCGCACCGGGGCCTTCACCCACAAACACGAGAGGCGCCTCGGGATTGCCATCACCGAACACGATCTTGTTGCGGCCTTTGTGGAGCGCGCAACGAGTGCAGTCGCCGATGTCCTGGCCGATCTGCAACAGCGTATCGCCAGTCGGGGCGAGGCTGGGGAGTTCGACCTCTGGCGTAACGCTTGCAGATGGCTGCACGAGCGCAGCCGAGATCTGCTCCGGCACAGTCTCGGTTACAATCGGCGGAGCCTCGGGCACAAACGGCGAAGCCTCACGTCTATACAATTCCTTGACGCCCAGATCCTTGAAATACTCGATCCGCCGACGCAAATCGTCAGTGCTCACCGGGCGACACCCGCCGGCTGTCTGAGACGAATCATCTGGCTGAGTATCCGTTCGGCAATCTCGCGTTTCGGCGCCTGTGGGACTTCAATGACTTCCCCCTTCATCACGAGCAGCACTTCGTTCGTATCAGCTTCAAATCCCAAGCCTGCACCCACCCGATTCGCTACGATCATGTCGCAATTCTTTTCGACGAGTTTGCGACGCGCATATTCCAGCACGTTATCTGTCTCCGCCGCAAATCCTACCAGCAAACGCGCCCCCCGAGCCCTGCCCAGTTCCGCCAATATGTCTCCCACCGGGTCGAGTTCCAACGTGACTGGCGCGCCGCTCTTCTTGATCTTCTGCTTCGCAGGAGTCGCCGGACGGAAATCCGCTACGGCAGCACACTTAATAATGGCAGTGGACACTTCGAGGTGTGCGAACACCGCATCACGCATCTCGGCAGCCGTCTGAATCCGCACCAATTCAGCGCCGCGAGGTGGGTCGAGCGCCACCGGGCCGCTCACCAGCACCACTTTTGCCCCGCGATCCAATGCAGCCTGCGCCAGCGCGTACCCCATTTTGCCGGACGAACGATTTGAAATAAATCGCACGGGATCGATCGGCTCCTGCGTCGGCCCCGCCGTAATCAAGATCGTCTCGCCCTTCAGATCCTGAAGGGTTGGGTTTACAACCCTTCGCACGGCGTCCAGAATGGCGTCGTTCTCCGCAAGTCGCCCCACACCGAACGTGCCGCAAGCCAGCATCCCCACTCCCGGCTCCACAATCACGTGCCCACGGCGCCGCAGGGTATCCAGATTCGCACGCGTCGCCTCGTGATCCCACATGTTCGTATTCATGGCAGGCGCCAGAATCATCGGCCCGCGAAACGCCAGATAGAGCGTGGAGAGAAAACCGCCGGCAAGCCCGTGAGCAAACTCGGCCAGTATATTCGCCGTGGCGGGTGCCACCAGCATCAAATCGTTCGATTGCGCAACTTCAATATGTTCGATCGCAGCCGAAGCTTCGAACAAATTCGTCAGTACCTTCTTGCCGGTCAAAGAAGCAAAGGTCACCGGGCTGACAAACTCTTCGGCCGATCGGGTCAGTACTGCCTGCACCTCGTGGCCATCGCGGACAAGCGAACGGGCGAGATCGGCAGCCTTATAAGCCGCGATCCCGCCCGTAACACCCAAGATAATCCGCATAGCCGCGAAAGGTAATAACTAGACGGCCGGTTCTTCGGTCACTTCCGGCGGAAACAGAACGTCGGTGGGAAGTTCGTACTTCACCAGTCCGCGCCGCGCCTCTTCCATCGCGATCACGGTCGACTTCTTCGATGACGTTGGCAGCACGGGGCGTTGCCCACCCTGCAGTTGCCGCGCGCGCTTCGCCGCTACGATGATGAACCGGTAAGTGCTCTGGTCCACATCGTCGGGTAGCGTGCAGTGTGCGTTATTGCGTACGGGCGTTTCACTCATTAGTTTAAGAACTCCTGTCAATCCTGTCCAAACGTGGCCAATATCGGCCTGATCTTTTCTTCCACTCGGATTCTGCGCACGCGTTCGGCGCGCACAATCGATTTCAGCGCTTCCACCGCCAATTCCAGATCCTCGTTCACCAGCACATAATCGTACTGGCCGTAGTTCCGAATCTCCCCTGCCGCATCGTTCAACCGTCTCCGGATCACCTCGTCCGAATCCTGGCTGCGGGCGCGAAGTCGTTGCTCAAGAATCTCGCGCGACGGCGCGAGGATGAAAATGGTGACCGCGTCGGGAATCCGCTTCTTTAATTGTGCCGCACCTTGTACGTCAATGTCGAGCACCAGATCCTTCCCAGCGGTTTTTGCCTTATCCAATGCTGACTTGTGGGTCCCGTAATAATTGCCAAAAACTTCGGCGTACTCCAGGAATTCATCGGCCGCAATCCGACGCTCAAACTCCATACGATCAATGAAATCATAGGCTTGGCCGGGTATCTCCTGTCCGCGCGGAGCTCGCGTTGTGCACGAAACGGAGAAAGTCAGGCCATCCACCCCTGTCATCAGGCGGTTCACGAGAGTCGACTTTCCAGAGCCTGACGGCGCGGAAATAATAAATACGGTAGTCATTCGATATTCAGGGATTGCTCGCGGATCCGGTCGATTTCGGCTTTGGCTGCCAATCCAAGGTCGGTCAAAGCCAGCCCCTGATCACCCAGCCCACCGGTCTTAGAGAGGATAGTGTTCGATTCCCGGTTCATTTCCTGGAGCAAAAAATCAAGCTTCTTGCCAGTTTCGCCCTCCGAAGAGATGAGAAAACCTGTCTGATCGGCATGTGTCTTCAACCGCACCAGTTCCTCGCTTATGTCGCTGCGTTCGGCGATAAGCGCCGCCTCTTGCGCAAGCCGCGCCGGTTCGATGTGAGAGCCATTCAGCAGTTCCGACAATCTCTCGCTCAGCCGTTTATGAAAATATGGCAGCGCCCGCGACCTGATTTCTTCCATTTTGCCGACGATCTCATGGATCGACGCAATTCGCGCTCTCAATTCCGCATCGATGGTGGCACCTTCACGCAGACGGAACCGGTCCAGTTCGTCCAGGGCTTCCGCGGCGGCAGAAAGTGTCTCCTCTTCGAGCGACTCATCCGCTTGTGCCGCCACAGCACGCGTTTCGATCATGCCAGGCAACCGCAAAGCCTGGTTCAGATCGGGCTGAGAATCGACGCCCAAACGCGTCGCAACATCGCGAAATGCATCAAGCCAGGCACCCAGCAGCGTCTCATTGATCACCACGGCGCCATCCGCACCAGAACTCGCATGGCGTTTGAAAGACACCATCACTTGGGCGTGGCCGCGCACAATTCGCTTACGGATCACGCCACGCAACGCCGGTTCCACCGAATCGAACTCGGCGGGCATATGAAAGTGCAGATCCAGACCCTTGTGATTGACCGTTTTGATGCTAAGCGTAAGCTCACCCGTGGGCAAAGATCGAGCAACACGGGCGAAGCCGGTCATACTGCGAATAGGCATCGGGGAGTTCTTCGATTATGACATTGGCACTGTTCCGAACTGCGAATGCGCTCTTGCGGAATTAGACCGGTTGCCCCGGCACACTTTTCGACTTCTTACGACATTCGATTTGCGCCCGCAGGTCGGCAACGCCCGCCGCCACGCGCCGTGAAACCACATCGAACGTAATTACATCGTCCAGCCAGTCGTGGCTCGATCCATCCGAATGCTGCGTCGCCACTGTAACGGTGTACTGCTGCGGCGTAAGCCAGCACGCAAAGGTGAAGTCGATCTCCAGTTCCTCCCCTGCTTCATAACTCCCGGTATCGATGCCCTCAATCGCAGTATTCGTTCCGTAGATGTCCATGCCGATGCGATTCCGAATCAGGATCCCCACCATCGGTCTGTCCCGCCGCTCCCGAAATATGGCACGCAACCGAATAGTCACTCGGTCACCGCTCGAAATCACGCCGCAGGATCTGCCGCCTTCATCCAGCAGCAATGCTTCCAGCACCTGACTCATGCCATCGCCGTGTCGGTTACTTGAAGCAAGGCGCGCAGGCTCCTCTTCCTGGGCGAATGCCTTCTGCCTCTCCAGCACTACTCCGATGTACTTATCGATGACGTGTTTCGGCGAACCCTCTGCCTCCATCCGCCCATTCAACAGGAAAATGACTCTTGTCGAAAGTTGCTTCACCAATCCTAAGTCGTGTGACACGAACAGAATAGTGGTCTTCTTCTCACGAAGCTCTTCAAACTTCCGAATGCATCGGTTCGCAAACACCGCGTCGCCGACCGATAGCGCCTCATCCACGATCAGAATATCCGGGTTCACGTGAATCGCCGCGGCAAACGCCAGCCGTACATACATACCGCTCGAATACTCTTTCACCGGCCGGTGAATAAACTCGCCGATCTCCGCAAACGCCTCAATTGCCGGCAGATTCCGTTCCATCTCCCCGCGGCCGATGCCCATGATCTCGCCATTGATGAAAATGTTCTCGCGCCCGCTGAATTCGGGATTGAAACCAGCACCCAGTTCCAGCAGCGCGGCGATACGTCCTCTGGTCACGACCCGACCCTGCGTAGGCTGCAGGATTCCGCTCACGATCTGCAACAGCGTACTCTTTCCGCAACCGTTCGGACCTACCAGACTCACCACTTCGCCCTTTTCCACGCTAAAACTGATGTCACGCAGAGCCCAGAAATCTGTGTGCAGGCCTCCGCCCTGAAGTGGATTCAACTCACGGATGCGATCCCACGGAGTCTTATACAGCCGGTAAAGTTTCGATACGTTCTGAACGAGCAGCAAGATATCAGTGTAGCCGTCTGAGCGTTTCTACAACCGGATCACCAGTGTCAGATCGCTCCCGGGATTCAAGGTACCCACTCCAGTCACATCCAGGCTCAATAGATCACCTGCAACAAATGCGGGCAGTCCGAACCCGTCCGTCACGTAAGACGTCGTCGCGCCCGGATCGAATTGCACGGTGGCATATGGCTGACCGTTCCTGTTTAGTTCCAGCGTCACACCCGCTCCTGAGGAGCCTCCATTCAACACACCATATATATCCCGAACAGATTGGCCGGAATCGACGATGATACTGGGCGCCGCCCCCGTCTGAACCGCCAGATAACCAGTGATCTGGAATGCATATTGCCCCCCCGCCAGCGTGCGCAGGCCCGATTCATTGGTACCGGTAAACTGATTGATCGTGACCGTTCCGGCCCCGAGAAAATTCGTCATGTACAGCTCAACGCTTGCGATTCGGACATCGGGAAGGGACACCGTGTAATTCCATTCCCCGCTCGCCGGAGTGCCAAAGAAATTCTTAATAAACGGAACAATCGCAACTTTTTCGGAAAGCGGATAGACAAGCGCCGTGACCAGGTGCGCAACCGCATCAGTATTGTGCATCCCCCGCGTGACTGCGGTATTTCCGCTGCTGTCCGTCGCTCCGGACAGCATAATCTCCTGGTCGATCTGCACGTACGTTCCAGGGGACACCGGCCCTGCGGTTTGTATCGACGAATCGCCAGCAGCTACCGCCACATTCACAGCCACTGGAACGCCGTTGATCTCGTCGTAGTAGTGGAAAGAGTACGTTCCGGCCACGATACTGGTCGTATTTTGCAGGGATGTAAACGCTATTCCGCTTAGTACGACACTGCCCGCCGAGACTGAAATCGCAAAGTTCGGCGCAGGAGGTATAGCGGAATCCGCCAGCAACCCACCGGAGGAACCAACTAACCATCTCGTCAACGGCGACAAATCATAAGGCGTTTCATCCCCGTTCGCATTTGCGGCCCTGGCCGAAACGTGCACCACCGACCCGATTCGCTCCGGTACATCAATAGTCAGAGGACTGGCATTGCCGCTGTTTCCCGCGCGCCACGTATTCTCCGCGATCACGAAGACACTCGTTGAGTCAGGCTCCACAATCCATGTCTGACCCACGGAAAGAACCGCCGTAGTATTGCTGACGATCTGTTGTTCCTGCCCCGCGCCCGTGCCGCGCGTGATCCGCACCACTGACGACTGATAATAGTTCGCCGGAAGCTGCAGCACACTATTCCCGATCGTTGTGCTCGTATGGACCGTGACGGCAGCCTCGGGAACCAATTCCCAGCGCCAATACAAATCCACATGGTCGAAATTCGGATCGGGCGGCAATATCGTCTGCGCTGCTAAACCGGTATCCGTAAACGTCGAAGCCGCCGACTGATTGGTACCAATTCGATAAAACTGTTGCGGCGTCAGACCGCGATAGACGTTGAATCCCGTCGCTCCTGCCGGCAAACCAATCCCGGAGAGCATCACTGAATTCGTATTGACTCCGGCCGTCGTGCTGATCTGCACTACAAATGAAAGCGGGCTTTCGCCACCGCCGCTATCGATTGTGCTCAGTGAATAGAACCAGGTGTTACCCCCAGCCAGAGTGCCGCCGTTCGCGCCGACCGTCGCCACCAGACTTACCAGGGGCGCAGAGAGCGTACCAATCTGTCCGGAAGGCTCCGTGAACGACACCGTTAGTTCCACGTCTGTCGACCCGTTGCCGTCAGTTATCTCCACTTCCGAAATACCCAATTGCAGATTTCCGTTGGCATCCGTTACTATCCCGCCAACGGGCGCGGGTATCCCCGATCCCTGGCCCGCCTGCCATCCATGTCCGCTTGTGATGCTCGATACCGTATCGGAATACCAGACATCGTTATGAAGTTGTGCCGTGATAACAGCTGTTCGATAAGCTGCTCCTGGCGTGATTTTCTGGATTCGGAATGGCGTCCGCTGCAGATTCTCCTTCAGGTACGTCACGGTAATCAAATCGCCCGGCATCAGTCCAAGCGCTTTGACACTCGTCTCAAATTCGACAAAGTGGTTCCCTTCGATGCCTCGATTCAGACCAAGCAGCAGCATTCGCGATGCCTGGCTAAAGTTGCTGATCCCCATGGCGTCCCATCCGGCCGATATGATCTGCCCACACAGGTCTGAATCGTTTCCGTCGGATAGCGACAGACTGTCCTGTTGGTATTGATTGAACTCATCCTGAAACTGAACATTCAACTGATTCGGCGTGTCCTGCGCGCCTTTGGACGTAATTTTGAAATTCGCGCTGCCATCGCTGTTACGCGCGATTGACGTCTCGTCGAATTCATACGCCGGCCACCCGTCGGCGAAAACCTCGGTCGAGTTGCTGTTGGCCGACAGTGTCGGCTGCTGCAACGCAAACGTGTTCTCGATCCGCGCTTCCAGCAGCCCGCCGCTGTTCAATACCAGATAAATCCGCGACGAATTCCGCAGAGACCGAATGATCTCCCCCGCGCTTCTCTGGTACTTCAACGCAAAGTTGCACTCAAACCGCGGTATCTGCACCGCTCCCATGATTGGGTCGGTATAAGCGATCAACTCATCGCAGTACGCTGCCGCCACCGCGAAACTGGACGTATTGATCTCACTCAGCCCATATGCCGAACGCCTCATAACGTCCAGCAGAACCCATGCAGGATTCGCGGAAAATTGTTGCCCTAACGAATTTCCGCCGGTATCGAAAGTCAACAGCTTCATGCCCTGCATCAGCACCTGCACCGTCGGAATCGTGGAGCCATCGTTAATCTGGTTTGGCACCACCACGGACAGGTACGCCATGCTCCCATAGGGATCCCCAATGGGCCCGCTGCCGCCATCGCCGAAATTCGGGTCCTGCGTGCCATTCCTCGTGCCGGTGCTCATCGGATTCCACCAACCCGTAGATGTCATATTCTTCCCATTGACGCCCTGGGGAATTACGATATCGTTCACCAGTACCGTAATCACGCCCTGAATTTCACCCATGCAAAGGAGCACTTCCATTCGGGTCAGGTTCCCGTCGTTGCGCGAAAAGACGATATCCGGCATGTGCCACTGGGTACCGTAAACCAGAGGCACGGGATCGCTGTAAGCAGCCTGGTTATCCTGCACGTTCGACAACTGAAGACTCTTCTGGCCGTTGCCCCGCACCTGAATCGTCGCAGGCACATACTCCAGTCCCCCGTACCGCCCAGTGGCATTTCCGATAGAATCCGTAGTGAACATTCCGCGCTGCACACAATCCGAGCGCGTCTGCGCACAAGAAGTGTATGGCGACCCCGCATTGAGATTCCCCACTCCGCCCGGCTGATCCGCGGAGTAGCCGCATCGGTAGAAGAATGAATATTTACTCTCGGGTCCGCCAGCCACAGCAACTGCCCGCTGAGTCGCCGTAGTCGGGAAGCGCCACGGGCACAATCGTTGCACGCTCACTTCCGGCAATTGCGCCCGCTGCATCGACATTCGATTCATCGCACTCAGCCTGAATGTCGATTCCGTGATTAGTTCCGGCGGATTCATCAGCCCGCGAAAGACAACAATCGGATCGCTTGTCGCGAGCCTGGTCGTCGTATTTATAAACAACGAACTAACAATCAGCAATGAACCCTTGAATCCAATCTGCTGTTCCAGTTCCGAAAAATACGAATCTGCATTTGCCAGCTCGAACGTCAGCTTTGGCGATCCGCCAATTTGCGTATCGGATGCCACCTGCGCATCGAAAACGTTATGTTTCAGGACCCGTCCGGCGTAGTGGATACCAGAAACCTGAATCGTCTGGCTGCTCCAGCTCTGTACCGATGCATCCGCCATCGTGCAATCGAACAGAAATACCGGAGTGTCGGCTATGAGCGCTTCTTTGGCTGTGAATGGGCTTTGCATGAAGTTCCTTAAACTCGCGACACCAGCGTCACCTGGCACGATGAAAGCCCAGGCGCCGTATTCGTCACTGCCAGATCGCCGCTGAACCGTGTCTCCTCCAGAATTCCGGAAGCGGCGCCCGTTGGCCTGTACGGCGAAGGCCAGGGTTGCGCCTCTACCTGCAAACCGAACGCCCGCACGCTGCTCCCCGATGCGATTGCCAACGAGAACGTGGCCTGTATGGCGCCGCTCGTGCCCCGTCCGCCGATTTGGATCCGCTTCCACTGCTGCCCCACCGGCAGATTGATTCGCGCCCCGTCCCGAATGATTCCAATCGTCCCCGCCGATTCCCCGCGCACATACGCGCTGAAACATGCCGCATAACTGCCCGGAAGCCCGGCCGATTGGGACAATAGCTGTTCCGCCCCGGTCGTATTTTGTAGCATCCACGCCCGCTGCGTTCCAACTGGATCGCTCATCCCTCCGGTTGTCACCAGCTGACCTGTCTGCCAACCGGCTTGCGAAAGATCTTCACTCCAACCCAACAAATTCGCGAACGGATCCACGAACCCAAAGGGAATCGCTCCGCCACTCGAATTCCCATAAAGACCCGTCAGATTGGCAACCTCAACATCCGTCAGTTCCTGATAGCTGAGCCGCCACTCGATCTGCCCGCCAGTCGAATCGGGCAGAGACACCAACTCCCCGCTCTCCATCACATTCGCGATCGCTCGCCACTGCCGCTTCCGATGCAACGGAAACTGCGCCATCGCGCCAGCGCCAATCTGTGGGTACCAGTTCATCTCATCTCCTCAATTTCCAACACGATTTGCCCGTCCATCTCGTCCACCAGAGCCGCGTCCAGTTCGCCCCCGGAGATAATGCACTTCTCCGCCGTATCTCCGCTGATCGGATCGCTGAACGCGAACGTCCCCGTTCCAATCTGCTCGGCGAACTCGATCACCGCCGATACCTCCGCCTCATCCAGCAGATCCAGTGTCAGTACCCAGCGCCTCAACCCCGCACCGTTCAACTGATAAGTCTGCTGGCTGCCATCCAGAAATCTCACCGCCTGGGTCGAGACACTGTTCACCCTGCTGAGTGGATACTGCGCCACCGCGCCTGTTTTCAAAATCGGAAATGTTGCCATGTCGCCTCTGTCATCAAATCGCCTTTTAAAGCCCCGCCACTACGTCGTTAATCGGATGGAGGTTCAGCATCGCTTCCCGCACAGCATTCGCAATATCGGTGCTTCGGTCCATGAAAGACTGGCTGTCCATCGCACTCACGTTCACCGTTACCTGCGGCGCCGCGCTGGCGCTCTGAGATGCGCCCGATCCACTACCAGCGCCGTTGCCGCTGTTTCCCGCCCCACTCCCCGCCGTTCCCGCATTCGGAGTCGCAGCCCGCAGCGTGTCGCTCATCTGCACACTCGGTGGCGCTGTATAAAACGGCAACGCAGCGGGCGTGGAACTGGAGTTCCCCAATCCGAACAGGCTCATGATGCCCGATACCAGAGGCGACAGCAGCCCCAGCCCTCCGCCCAGAATTCCCGTCAGCCCGCCGCCGATTCCCCCGCCAGTCGAGGACGCCGCATGTGCCGCCGCACTGTTCTGCAGCGCCTGCGTATTAGCCTGTATCAGCGTCGATTGCTGCTTGAACTGCGCTTCCAGTTGCGATATTTCCTGCGACGCCTGTGACGCCTGCAACAGTGACGCGCTCGAACTCGCGCCGCCGCCCCCGCTAACGCCCACCGCGATCGGCTGGGCTGTTGGGATTCCCCGGTGTCCTGCTGGCGCTATGGCCCTGAATTCTTCTTCAATGTTCCGGTGATGACGTGACATCTCTCTCCTCGCGCTCCATCTCTTCCCGTAAAATCAAAAACGCATCCGCCTTGCGTGCCGTCATTTCCATTCCGTCAGGCATTCCCAGCCGGCGCCGCACAAAAAACTCCTCAAGCAGCGACAAACTGTCGCCCGTCACGAACGACTTCGGACATTCTTCCGACTTCGTGCGTTTTCGCGCCCACACCAACCTCGGCCCGCCCCGTTCCTCCGCTGGCAGAAACCCGCAACGTCGCTTCTTTTCCAGACCGTTTCTTCTGCATGCGTCGCAATCCCACCCGGCCCGGTTCGCAAACTGGAAGTGGAACGCGACTATCAGTTTTTTCTTTCTTCCTCGCTCAACCCGCATTCGGCCTTAATGGCCGTCAGTGCCTCGTGCACCAGCTCTTCAGGACCGCGCTCCACCAGCGTTTCCGGCGTCGCCGCCACGCCATCCACCATCAGCCCGCGCACTTCTTCGAGGCCCCAGGTGAGATATAGCCGGTCCATCTCCGCGCCCAGCAGGCTCGCTTCCATGCGGTTCTTCTCGTCGCGCCCCGCCTCGAAGTATTCGATCCGCGCCGCCAGATCCCGCACCCTCCGCATCAGGTCCAGCCGCCGGCCGAAACTCATCCGCGCAATCACCAGCTCCACCCCCGGAGTGCTTTCCGACGCCACCACTCTCCGGCTCTCCCACATCCCCGACCTTGCGCTATCCAAATGCCACCACCACTTCGTCTTCCTGCGTGCCCTGCGCCAGCGTCTGGTCGAACTTCCACTGCAGTCGCGTCTCGGAATCGTCGAACTCCGGAACATCCGGAATCACGCTCTTCAGATACACGCCCATCAGTTGACCCGCGTTTTGCCCCAGCTGGAACATCACCCCCATCGGCGATTGCTGTCGTGCCGCCTGGTAAAGCGCCGACGTCGGGAAATCATCCTGCGCAAAAAACTCCAGATTTACGCTTACTTCGCGCATTCCGGGAGCCACTGCCAGTGGCAGAATGCTTCCGTACTCTTTCTCGCGCATAGCAAGGTTATTCTTGATTTCCACGGATGCCTTAGTCACCGTAAACATCTGATAGGGTTCCACCCCCATCCACACCTGCCCAAGATTTCCGGGCACCAGCCCATAGTTCACAGCCCCCGGCGCAGGCTCCGCTGGAAATGCCGTCAACCCCGCCTGGCCAGTCAGAAACGAAGCACTGTCCACCACGTCCTTAGCCATCCCCTTGAATCCCAGCTCGTGAAAATCGCCGTTCATCGAAACCGTCATCTGATCCACCGCCGCGCCCGGCAGAATGCGCTGCACAGCATCCGCTGGGTCCCAGTAGTCGAACAGACTCACACTCGGTAAGCTCGTCGCCAGCGAGTAAGTGGCCGTCGGAGTTATTGGCACACCCGCCACCGGTGCCACCGAAAATGGCGCATTCGTGATCACCGTGGTCGGCGTCGCCACCGCGGCCACAAAACGGATTTCCCCGGCATAGACAATCCCCTGCCCCGGAATCAACCCGTGCGCCGAAACGAAATTGATCGTGGACGCCGTGCTGCCGGTACTCACCGTAGCCCCCGCCCACAGGTTCCCCGGCGCTCCCATCGCCGCCTCCATCAGAGGCCCGTGCGGTGGCAAATTCGTCTGGTCCGCCCAGTCCCGCACATACGATGTCGCGTCGAACGTCGTATGCCGCCGCATCCCGGCCGGCAATCCCGCAAACGTGCGCGACCCCGTCTTGTCTTTTCTCTGGCTCTTGTCCCGCTGGTTTTGCACCTTCATGGTGACGGCCGGAATCCGGTTCGCCGCCGTGATCGCGGCCACCAGCCCATATCCCGTTTCCTGCAGGCAATACCAACGGTTTGCGTTCGATGAAATGTATGACATGTTTATTCGCTGACCTCCAGCGCGAAGTTCACCTTCGCTCGCTGCACAAAATTTTTCCCGCCCTTCACCACCGGCTCGTACGTCACCTGGTACGCGCCCGAATACAGTGCGCCGTCGCCCCAATCCCCGCTCGAATCGTCCAGCAGCGCGCACACCGCGTCCGCGTACATCTCCGTGTTCTGCTCAATCGCATTGAGCGTCTGCTGCGTCTGCCGCGCTTCAATCACCAGATGCACCCGCCCGGAAAACTGCCTGAACTTCTCCTTTTGCAGGTTCTGCACTTTGTCGCAATAAACCAGCAGCGCCGGATACTTAGCCTGCCCCGCGCTCTCCGCCATCTCCACGCTCACGTTCTGCGCCAGAATCGATTGCACTCCCGCGCCCGTCAGCGTCAAATCGTTCGCCTCAATCGTGGCGATGCGCGCATTCACCCCGGTTGTCTGATCCATCAGCAATGCCATCACCTGTGCCGTAAGCGTCCCGGTTATTCCCGCCATTTTTCCCCTCTTTCGTTTGCCCTTCATCCCCGCAACATCGTCCGTGGCAACGGCCTCGTGTAGTCCGGCTTCTGTCCGTTCCCAGCCGTGATCGAACTCGTAAATGCCCCTGGAATCCATGTAAAGGTCGCGCCTGCCGGCAGCGCCACCTGGTTTTGCCGCGTCATCATCCCCAGCGCCGTCCCCGCGTAAACGTTGAAGCCCACCGCATTCGCCGGCGCCCCGCTCGCCATCACCGTCATCAGATTGTTCGCCGGAATTCTGATCGATCCCGCTTCCGACGCCGCCCCCTCCTGCCCCGCCACATTCACCCACGCCACCGCCGCATAGAATGCCCCGCCCGCCTGCGTTGTCGATGTCGATGCCGAACCCAGCACCGGCAACTCCGCCCTCGGCATCGGATCCCCCACCAGCCCGATCCCGTTCGCCACAAACTGATCTCGCGCATACCGCGTCAGCTTCGCGTATTCGTCCCACTTCCCCTGGTAGCGGTCCACCAGCTGACTGAAATACGCATCCCGATAAACCATCGCCAGCGCCTGCATCTTTTCCCATCGCGCCAACTCCGGCGTCACCACCACCTGCCCGATGCCCGGCGGCAGCAGCCACGGCGAACCGACTACTCCCATGGCAGGCTGCGGCCGCAACAGCCATGCTTCCAGTTCGGACTGCACTTCGCTCATCGCCAGCCGAAGCTTCGCCGTGACGTTGATACCCACCGACTCCGCCGTCTGCAGCAGCCCGGAGTCCTCATCCGTCAGGTCGTGAATCGTACACGCCGGTCCGTCCGTGAACAGTGCCATCGCGCTCTAGCTCCTGTCCTTCAGCGCCATCTTCGCCGCGTTGACCGGCATTACAACGATCTGCACCCGCCGCGCCTCTTCGTCCTGCAGATATTGCTCGCGCGCCAGAAGCAGCCCCTCGCGAAACGCCGCCGCCTCTTCCGCCGTAGCCACCCGCGCGCGCCCTTCAGCAATCAGCCGCGCCGCCACCCCCCGCGGAGCCTCCGTATAAACGCCCGGCTTCCCGCCCTCCGTAGTCTCCAGGCTCACCAGCACAACTTCCTCACCCTTCAACTCCGCTTCCGCATCCCGCACTTTTTTGTAGTAAGACCTCAAGTCCATATGTTTTTCTCCCGTATCAATCTCCAAAAACAAGGCCACAGACAAACACCAGCCAGACGTAGTCTTATCCGTGTCTGATCCGTGTTCATCCGTGGCCAAAAAGGTGTTAGCTGTTAAGCTGCACCGCATGGTTATTGCGAAGCACCGCGCAACCATACAGCACGTCCACCGTGAACTGCTGCGACAGCGTATTCGGCTGGTAGCTCATCGTCACTCGCATGCCGAAGTTCCCCAGTTCCGCGTACTCCGCAATCGCACCCGTTCCCGGCAGCGGCTGCGGCAGGCGCCGTACCACCAGACCGATCGCATCCCGCTCGAAAGCCAGGTTATGCGTATTTACCGGCGAACTCCCCGTCGTCGGCACATACTGCGAACGAAACACGTAGAAGTCTTTGATCTTCCCGATCGTCCCGTCGATAATGCTGCGCAGCCCCGCTTCACCAGCCGTCTGGAATTCGCTGAAACGCGGAATCTGCCGCATTTGCGAATACGTGCTGCTGTCCACCACCAGGTACTTCGGACGGTTCGTCGGCACCCTCGCCTGGAACAGCGCCGTCTCCGCCTGGTCGATGATCGCTTCCGTGATCGGCGTCCCTGCGGAGCCCAGCGGCGAGTTCGCCGTGAACCCCGCATACAGGTTCAGCAAATCGCTTTCGATTCGCTCCGCAATCGCGATCACCGCCGGCTGCATGTACACCCGAAGCAGATCCGGCACCGCCAGAACTTTCGTGATGTCCGGAATCTGGAACGTCGCTTCCACATGCGAGTTCAGAACAATCTGCGCATTCGAAAGGTTGGGATTCTGCGGCTGCACCGCCCCACCCTCCGCAAGGTTATTGGCCACAAGCTGCGGCGCGATCGGCACGTTCACCGTATCGCCCGCCTGTGCCAGAACCGGTTCATAATCGCGATTGACCAGGTTCCCCATAACGAGGTTCCCCACCAGCGCCGGCAGCGCATCCGCCGCCACCAGCTTCACGATTGCATTTGCTAAATTTGCTGACGTAATTGAAGGCATCTTTCTCCCTGTGTTTTTTCTTCAGGTCACAAAAAAACGGGAGAGCCGAAGCCCTCCCGTGTTCCCGTCACCCCGCGGCCTAAGCCGCATTCTGTCTGTTTAACTACACACCGTTACCGAAGCGACTGCGACGCAACCCGCAGAATCTCCAGCCGCGCCCGCTCCAGATCTTCCTTACTCATCGACGGGCCGATCTTATCCAGATCCACCGAACCGGCACCCGCCGACCCGGCCTTCTGCGTTCCCGTCATCCCCGTTCCGCCCGCAATACGTGCCGGCAGAAACTCTGGATTCTCCTGTACAAAACTCGATAAGAATTCGTTCATCGACTGTTCGCCATGCATCACGCGCCCGTCCTCATTGCGGACCAGCCCGTCCT
>CAIKAS010000084.1 GCA_903825445.1 uncultured Acidobacteriia bacterium | reverse complement strand
CAGCAGTTTAACGTGACGCGCGAACGTATCCGGCAGATTGAGGCCAAGGCGCTGCGCAAATTGCGGCACCCAAGCCGGAGCTACCGGCTCAAGACATTTCTCGGCGAGGGTTAAGGCTGGCGGATCACTATCCGCAGTGCTGGTTGTCACGCTGTGATCGTTAATTTACCTCGTCGTATATTCACACTACTAAAGCAAATCTCGAAGTCGCCGATATGGCTACTTGACACACAGTTTATTGTGCAGGTGGTCCCTCGGAGGGATCCTTCGAATCCGTGCGCGTCTGCTGACTCTTCGGGTCCGCGGCGTCTCTGTGGCCCTCGCCGCACTCGCGGGAATTTGTGTCCTGCCGTTGTGGGGGCAATCGGGTTACGGACACGGGACTGCAGGCGCGGTGATGGTGTCGAAAGCAAGTGTAGTAGCGGCGATTGACAGCAAGGAAGTCAACCGGCTGTATCTCAGCGACCGAACGTTGGTGAGCGAAGACGGGAATTTCTGTAAGGTCCGGAGGGCCGGACCGTATTTCGTCATGATTGCGGGCATTGCGCGCGCTACGGATGGCTTCGATGCGCTGCGCGTTGCGGAGAGTGTCTATCGGGATGGCGACGGACTGGAAGACTTCGCGGCGCGCTTGATAACAGATATCCCGAGCCGCTTGGCGCTGATACTTGAAAGTTTACGGGCGGCAGATCGGGACTCCTTCAACCGGTCATTCCGCGGGCAGGATGTGTTGCAAATGAGCCTGCTCGGAACGCAGGCACGCCAGCCAGAGGCGGTTGTGTTGGCGTTCCGGGGCTCCGTTTCCGGGCAGGGCAAGATCTCCGTTGAGGCGTATCGGGAGAGTTGTCCAGGCAACTGTGGCGGACCTAATGCAGTTTATTTTTTGGGGCTCCATGACGCGGCGAGTCAGTTTCTTTCCTCGCATCCGGAGGTGACGGAAAGTTCCACAGCGGAGAACGCTTTGCGTTTGATCCACCTGGAATATGCCAGTCATCCGGAAGCAGTGGGCGGTCCCGCTACGGTCATTAGGGTTACTGGCGACGGCGCAGTCATGGAGCAGGCGGGAGCCTGTACGGACGGTGCGGAGGTGCCGGGCCTTACGGCTGAACTGGACCGGAGCATCGCGGCCGTGGAAAACGTGGTGGTGCGGGAAGATGTTGCACAGTTCTCTAAGCGGGGGAAGGAGGTGCACTCCGGTGAACTGCGTGCCGAAGTCCGAGTGGTGGACGGGAGTGAAGAATATGACTGGCAGTCACAGAAAGCGCCGGCTCTGCGTTTAACTCAACCTGTTTTACCCCAGCCTGGTCTGCCTCAACCTTGGTGCGGTGGCGAAATGGCCACAATGCTCCGCGTGACAAGGCAGGTTCTGGCGCAGAAACAGGGCAGCATGTCGCGGGACGACACCACTTTTGCCGAACCTTCGTATGTCGTCACCTTTCATGCGACGATGGCGAATCGCTACTGGCAACTCGTTCTGGGTTCAAGAACATATCCGCTGGCATTTGAGGGCCGCGCGTGGTTTTCGGATGTCGATGGAAAACTGCTTCGGCTGCGTTGGGAAGCGACGGATTTGCGGCTTCCCGCGAGTGCGGGTATCACGGAGATCGAGTGGGATGAGACGTTCGCCACTAGTGAGATTGCCGGACTTCCGTTCCTCACGCCGAACGTTGCGCTCTATCGAGTCAGTTATTCAAAGAGCGTGGACCGCACAGACTGGACCGAGACGCGGTTCTCCGATTTTCGTCGCTTTGGGGCGACGGAGAATGTGCGTTTCCAGGAAGCCTCGCTGCGTTAGGTTAGTCAGACGACGGGACGGTCGAATGGCGACGCAATTGCACAATAGTTCTTAGTGCCCACTGACAGCCCAAACCCGGCCTCTGGCAGGATGCAAAAGCTTGAGCCGATGTCGCATGGGCGAACCGATCTTCGGAAGCGTCGTCCGAAAACCGTTGCAGTGATCAATGAGTACTGCACTGGATGTGCAGGCTCACCGGCGTGTGTCGTTTATTGTCCGGTGGATAAGTGCATGTTTTGGGTGCCCGATGCGGAAAACCCGCCGTTCGGTCGCATTGAAGTGGATAAGGCCACGTGTATTGGCTGCGCCAAGTGCACAAGCAAAGGGCCTGACGGCATTTTTCTCGATGGGTGTCCATGGGACGCGATCGAGATGGTCACGGTTGACGATTGGGAAAAACAGCGCGGCGTTACACTGCCCGCCGTACCTGACGCTTCCGGTACGGGGTGGGAGACGGTGCCTGCTGCGTTCGTATAGCTGAGGCGATCTACTTCTTACTCGCATTACGCGGCATCATGCCGATCAGGCGATGCTGTTCGTCAGGGGTCATCTGCAGCATGTATCTGACCAAAAGCTGGGCGTGATCGCCCTTGTAGCTTTGCGCATCTTTCGGGATTTGCCCCGCCAGTACCCAGCGGTCGCCTTCGCGCCTGAATAATTGCGACGGCATGGCGGTGCCGGGGATGATGGTTGACGGGTCGAGCAGCCATCGTAGTGTCCATCCGGATTTCAAACGATCCCGCGAGGAAAGGAAGTTCGGCGCCGAAGCATGGCTGTCATGGACTGGATCGCCGTAGACATGGCATTGCAGGCATGGCGCTCCGGGCGAACTGAAAAGCGCGCGCGCAACCTGGCGTTCGTGGTCATCAAGCGGTTCCAGCACGTTGGGAGTCGCGGTTGGCGGTTGGCCGGAGAGAGCGGCAAAGAACCGAACCAGAATCGCAATTTCATTCGGAGAAAAACGGAAGGTGGGCATGCGCGCTTGCAAGTAGGTGCGAACGCCGTTTCGATCGGTAGCTTTATCGTCGAGAGCAGGATTGGCAAGGAAGCGCGCGAGCCATTCGGGCGAGACTCGCGCACCTTCTTCGATTAGAGATGGCGGCAACTGATCGCGCATGTCTGGGTCGGCGTACAGGGGCAGGCCGCTGAGCGCGGATTTCTGGCCGATCTGGACCGAGTGGCAGCCCATGCAATTGTATTTCTTAATCAGCCACCAACCGTCCTGAATATCTTTCTTAGCGCCGGTGGGGTTGTATCGAAGCGAATCGGGAATTGTGCGGAATGCGCCTGCAGTGGGCGTATCGAGGCTGCTTAAAACGAACGTGCTGAGTGCGCGCAGGTCTTCCGGGGCTAGTTGGACGTCCGGCATTTTCAGGCCATCGGCGGGAGACTTGTTGCGACCCTGATCGTAGACCGCGGGGTTGAGGAGCTTATGTTCCACGAAACCCTTGTGGTCATACCAACCCTCACGTTTTGCTTTGCCTTCGAGTAAGCCAAAGTCGAGTTGCTCAAGCGGTTTGCTTGCCCAGGTAGTGAGCTCGGTCGCTGCCTCGCGGGTGTTTTCAAAACCGCTAATCTCGTGGCAGTTAGCGCACCCGTACCTTGACACCAGGGCGCGGCCAGCCTGAGCCAGCTTCGGGTCATCCATGTATGTAACATCGGGTGCGGAATCCGGGTGAGACAGACCGAACAGGTAAGTCGCGATATCCTGCGCATCCTGTACGGACAGACGCAGCGAGGGCATCACCGTCATGTTTTGCACCTGAAGTTCCGCACCATCGTTCGGGCATTTGGAGTGGTCGGGATCGAAGGTGTACGGCTTTCCGTGGCGCGCATAGTCTTCCGGCGTCAGGTCGCGTTGTTCGCGCGGGCAGTAAGGCCGGGTGCGTTGGCGTGGATCGTGAATCCAGCGGACGATGTAGTCGTAGTTCGCCTTCTCGCCGACCCGCGTTAAGTTAGCGGCGAAATCTCCGCCGGTACGATTCGCTCCTTCGCCGATGGAGTGGCAGGCCAGGCAACCGCGGGTCTCAACCAGTTCCTTGCCCTTGCCTGCATTGCCCACCTTTTGAACTTCCAGCCGAGGCCCATCCGATGCGGCCTGCCAGACAAAAGCAGCGAGGGCGCGAACTTCGCTCTCGGCAAGACGAAAGCGCGGCATCTTTGTACCCGGTCGGAAGGCCGGCGGATCGCGCAGCCATCGCTGAATCCATTCCTTGCGAAGCTTGAGTTGCGCGTCCTTCAGATTGGGTCCCATCTCCTTCACGTCCTGCTGCAGGGACTTGGCATTGGCTTCGAGCGCTTCGATTTGCGCATCTAACTGGCTGGTTTTCAGCAGCAGAACGTCGGCCGCAGCGTAGTGTTTCTTGGTTTCCTCGTTCGTCTCCGCCTGGTCGCCTCGTTTGGTTTCGAGCGCACGGTCGGCCCGGAATTGCGCCTGTTGCTGTTGCAGCAGTCGAATCTGGTGCCGGTTATCTTCAAGCGCGTCGTCCTCCCGTTCGAACCCCTGAAAGCGATGGCATTCAGCGCAGCCTTTGAGCTCAAAGAGATCTTTGCCGCGAGTCAGAATCGGCGCATCATCGAGCACGCGATCCTGCGTGTGGCATTGCTGGCAACCACTTTCGCGGTTGTCCGCGCTGAAAAGCGGCCACTCCCAGTGTTCGTAGTTGCCGTGGGCGTCTTTCGCGCTGGATACGGCGAGGCCATTGCCGTTGTGACAAGGTGTGCAGCCAAAGCGCGAGGGATCGTGAATGGCGAGCAGGCCCGGGTTGGGGTGGCTGGCGAAGACGCGCTGCCCACCCATGTCAGCCGCCGTCAACGGGATCGGTTCACGAATGCCGAGATGGCAGGATTCACACCGATCCACCTGACCGGATTCTGGCAAATAAATCTGCTGGATACCAATCTGGAAGTCACTGGTCTTGCGCAGCAATGCGGCGAGTTGCACGGGACCAGGGCCATCTCGATTGCGCTTGAGAAGTTCGTTCAAACGCGCGCGCAGTTCATCGGCGGGCTTTGTCAATGCCGTGCGTTGTGCCGTGAGCGCCGCTTCGCGCGATTTCAAGCTGTCGAAAAGTTGTTGCAGATGATCGAGATCGCCAACCTGCCGGGCTTGGGAGATTTTCTGGCGGATGGAGTCTTTGGCTTGAGCAGTGGACGCGTGATCCAGATCGTATTCGAGGGCGGCAAGCTTGGCGCGCGTGTCCTGGAACGGCTTCTGAATGTCAGCGAGTTGACTGCGGACCGCGCTGAGTTGAGCATCGACTTCTTTTAGTGAAAAGGAAGAGGCAGCGTCCGCAGACTGGATCTGCTGCTCCAGTGCCTGAGCTTCGGGCGAGTCGCGCAATTGCTTCTCGGCGGCTGCCTGTGCAGGTTCGAGTTTATTCAAATAGGCGGTGTAGAGACGTATGAAATTGCGCTGGTAACTCTTCCATGGCCGGTCGCCCCAGGCTTCGTCATAGAGCGCCCATGCCAGGGCCAACAGCAGCAGAAGCGCCGTCACCATGATCGGGCCGCTGAATGAACGGCTGGTAATCGGATCGGGCGCGGATTCGGGTGGCGGCGGCAACTGGGGCATCTAGATGTTGAACCAGGGCGTTACTAACAAGTACTGAATGCGAAAGACCAGACGCAGGAGCATCTTCACCGGAAGTGCTGCCAAAATTGTTATGGCGAAGAATTGAAATACGAAATATTGCAGGCGACTGGTGCGCTCGAAGATCCGGCGATCCAGCGGTGTTCGCGTGACGAGCTTGAACAAGATTCTGGACGCAGCGAAATAGAACGCGGCGATTGCCGCTACGCCGACCAGCGCGCCGAGCCAGGGATTGGTGATGCCAAAAATACCGGCCAAATTGCGATTCACCTCGTAAGTGACGCGCGCATGGTCCCAGGTTTGCCCGGGCCAAAACCACATCCAGCCGGGTCCCCGAATAAACGTTCCGACGAAAATGAGCAGCAGCCAGAGGCCGAAGCCGAGTCCGAAGCTCCAGAGTGCGACCGCTCGCTGGCGGATTGTGTAATAACCGCTTCCGAGAGGGCTGGAATCGATGTACGGAAACGCCATGAGGCCCGCGATGATCAGGACGGGCAGCACAACACCCGCGAACCAGGGATCGAAGTAGACGAGCATTTCCTGGAGCCCGACGAAATACCAGGGTGCTTTCGCGGGGTTCATGGAGAAGTTCGGATTGGCTGGTTCTTCGAGCGGGGCGTTCACCGTGATGGCCCAAACGAGCAGGAGCACGGTGACGACGAGGGCCGCGAGGAACTCGATGCGCAGCAGGTAAGGCCACACCGGGAGTTCTCGCTGCCAGGATGGGTCGAACGGCTGGGGCTTGCGGTGGTGCGTGGCGGCGAGCGCGGGGTCCGCCTCAAGATTGGAAATCAGCTGGTCTGTTGCGCGCGCCTGCCGCCAGGCAAACCACGCGAAGAACGGCACGATCAGGGCAAGGCCCACGATCGGGACATTGTCAGGGGCGGAAACGATCTCCCAGAGTTGGCGCCAGTCCATAAGTTATTCCGGTTTGGCGGACGGGACATCGGGTTGAACAACTTTCTCGGCAAGGGAAACTTCCGCTGGCAGCACCACGGGCGCAGGTCCGGAGATGCCGCCATCTTTGCGGACACGCCAGAAATGCACGCCGAGAAAAACAACGACAATCAGGGGAATCCCCACGCAGTGCCAGATATAGGCTCGCAGCAGGGCAGCGGAATCGACGATCGTGCCTCCCAGAAGCGCGTAGCGAACATCGTTGGCCGGTGTCATGCCGAGTTGCGGACCGAACGGGCCTTCGTGGCCGAGCAGCGGCGTGGCGCGGGCCATGTTCGTGCCCACGGTGACCGCCCAAAAGCCGAGCTGATCGTCGGGCAATAGATAGCCGGTGAAGGAAAGCAGCAGCGTGAATACCAAAAGCAGAACGCCGACACACCAATTAAACTCGCGAGGCTTCTTATAGGCGCCGGTGACCACGACGCGCAGCATGTGCAGCCAGACTACAATCACCATCAGGTGTCCAGCCCAGCGGTGCGAATTGCGCAGGATGCGGCCGAACGGAACATCGTGTTCCAGATAGAGGATGTCTCGATACGCCTGAATCTTGGTCGGATGGTAATAAAACATCAGCATCGCGCCGGTCAGCGTCAGAATCGTGAAGAGGTAGAAGCTGATGCCGCCCATTCCCCAGGTGTAGCTGTAGCGAACGGCGTCGCGGTTGATCTTGCCGGGGTGCAAGTGCAGAAATACGTTGCCAAGAACGCCGAGGGAGCGCGTGCGTGGATCTTTGCGCTCATGCTTCACGCGGAAGATGGACTTCCAAAGCTGCGTTCGTTTGATGCGTTTGAGGGGGCTGGAATCTGGCATGTCTTACCCCCTTGCACCGGAAACGTTCACGTAAGATTCAGGATTATCGAAGGTGCAGTTGCCAGCGGGCGGACAGGAATGCAGGCGGCTCAGATCGACTACAATTTGCCCTTCAGCGTCAAGTTCCACCGATGCGCGGTCCATGGGACGAGGCGCGGGGCCTTCGAAATTTCTGCCTTCCATGTCATAGCCACTGCCATGGCACGGGCATTTGAATTTGTTTTCGGATTCAATCCAATTCGGCGTGCAGCCGAGATGCGTGCATTTCGCAAGGATCACGAACAACCGATCCGGCTCCCGCACCACCCAAACCCGATGAGATTGCCGAAAGCGTTCGTCCACGCCGGGCGCGAAATCCGATACCGGGCCGATGCGGAAGCGCGGACTGGGTTCGAACAGCGCGCGTGGAAAGAAGAACCGCACGAACATCAGGACCGCCGTGCCCAGAAAAGCGCAAATGGCCGCCCAGGTGATCTGACGCCGTGTGACGAAGGGGTCGCGATCCTGCGGGGCCGTTTGCGTCGGAAGTGCCACTTTATCCTTTGAAAGTGAAGTCGGCGCGTGTGCCGGCTTTAACCTTCAGCGTTTGCGTGCCCAGCTTCTCCTGCCAGACTTCGATTGTATATTCCCCGGGTGGTAGTCCCTTGATGACGAAGCTGCCGTCTTTGCCGGTTACGGCATAAAACGGGTTTGTCAGGACGTTGATATACATCTGCATCCACTTGTGAATGTTGCAGCGTACGGGCATGCCGATTTCGAATTTCGGAAACTTCGTGATTTCAGCTGAACCACGGTCCTGCGCAACGTTCCAGTCGCGATTGACGGCAGGCATGGCGTGGACATTGTGACTAGCTGCGTCGCTGTTGAGGAATTGAACAGGTTGATTCACCATCACAGCGATCACGTGGGGGAGAAACATGCAGCCACTTTGATCGACTTTCACAGGCGTAGCAGGCAGGGGATACGGTTTGTTGGGAAGCCCGTCTTTCACGTATACCAGCACGTTCTGCAGCGTGTGGTTGGGATTGACCACAATCTCCTGCGACATGATTCCCGTGGGATGTTTCTTATCGCAATCGGGCTCGGAGTTCAGACTGTGATGCTTGAGGACTGGAGCAGGGCCGGTGTAGAGGATCTTGCCGATGATCGAATCGGCGGCGACCGGAACAGCGCCAGACTTGGCCGTCTGAGCGATCAGAAAGGCGTTCCCCGTGACGAGCAGGATCGATGTAGCCAGGAGCTTTCGGTTCATAGTGATGAAAGCAAGTAAGCAATCGGCATTCCAAAGGGACGGCTGACAGTGATTGAAGCAGATCTTTTCGGCAACGCGAACTGACATTTGCGCGTCGATACGATATGCTCCACACTTGCCGTCCGCGGCCACGCAAAGACATGAGGATAAACGCCGCTTGACCGAACCTGCGCTTTCAGCATTTCTTCAGAATTACGCCGATCACGTGAATCCGCAGTGGACTCGACTCCTGGACCTGCTACAGATGAATGCCGAGTACACGCGATGCGAAGGCGTGGAACTTACGACAGCCGACGGGCGCGTGATACTTGATTATCTGTCTGGCTATTGCGTCCACAACGTCGGCCACAATCATCCAGCCATCATCGAAGCGTTGCAGGGAGAGTTGGCGCGACGCGGGCCGGCGATGCTCCAGAGCCACGTTCCGGACCTTGCCGGAGAACTGGCGAAGCGCCTCTGCGGTCTTGCCGGCGGAAAACTGACTAAGGCGTTTTTTGCGTGTTCCGGCAGCGAAGGCGTCGAAAGCGCCATCAAGTTTTCGCGCGCGGCCACCGGGAAGAACGGCCTGCTTTACCTCAACGGCGCGTTTCACGGGCTAACTTGCGGCGCTCTTTCCATGATGGGCGACGATTTCTGGCGAGCTAAGTTCGGTGCGATGCTGCCAGACACATGCGCGATTCCCCTCAATGATCTTGCAGTGCTGGAAGAGAAACTTGCCACCAAAAAGTACGGAGCCTTCTTTGTAGAGCCAGTTCAGTCTGAGGCTGGAATTCGCCTTCCGGATGCGGATTATCTGCGCCAGGCGCAGGCGCTGTGTGCGCGATATGGCGCTATGTTTGTGCTGGATGAGGTGCAGACCGGCATGTTCCGCACCGGGCGTTTCCTTGCTGCGCACCATTATCCGGGCGTGGAACCCGACATGGTGATTCTTGCTAAGGCGCTCAGCGGTGGTTTGATCCCGGTAAGTGCCGTGTTGATGAGCGACAAGGTTTATGGTGCGGTCTACGATTCGCTCAAGCGATCCATCGTTCACACCTCCACTTTCAGCGAGAATTCCATGTCCATGAGGGCGGGGCTGGCAACGCTCGATGTTCTGGAGCACGAGAATCTCGGCGAGCGCGCCATGGTGACGGGTGAGGTGCTGCGCGGGCGGCTGCGGGAGGCTCTTGGGGGATACGAAATGGTCCGTGACGTGCGAGGCATCGGCCTGATGTCAGGGATCGAGTTTCAGGCACCGCAATCCGTGCGCCTGCGTGCGCCATTTGAAGCATTTCGCCACATCCATTCAGGAATGTTCGGACAGATCATAGTGATGCGTCTCTATCGCGATCACCGTATCCTCACGCAGGTATGCGGAAACAATTTCATGGTGCTGAAAGTCGCTCCTCCGCTGATAGTGAGTGAATCACAGGTCGATAAATTCGTCGCGGCGGCGCGTGCCGTAGTGGATCTGATGCACAATTCGGCGTCATTTTGGACCGATGCGCTGGGACTGGCGCGGAGGGCGATGAATGTCTGAAGCGTTCAATTACGACGTAATCGGGCGGCGGCTCCTATAATGCCCCGAACTGATGTTTTTGTCATAGGCGGCGGCCCTGCCGGACTTGCAGCGGCGATTGCGGCCCGAAGACGTGGCCTGAGTGTCATCGTCACAGATGGTGAACGGCCTCCCATTGATAAGCCCTGCGGCGAAGGGCTGATGCCGGACTCAAAAGCACTGGCCGAACGACTGGGTGTCCTGGTTCCGGAGGCGATGGGTTACGGATTTCGCGGCATTCGTTTCCACGGCGCCGGAAAATCTGTAGAAGCAGACTTTTCCGAGGGCTGTGGCGTCGGCGTTCGACGTACGGAACTGCATCTCGCGCTTGTAGAGGCGGCGGAGCGCGCGGGCGTAGAGTTTCGATGGAATTCTCCTGTTTCGGGACTGAAAAAAATCGACGCGCGCTGGATTGTGGGTGCTGATGGTTCGTCATCACTGGTGCGGAAATGGGCGAGTCT
>CAIKAS010000083.1 GCA_903825445.1 uncultured Acidobacteriia bacterium | reverse complement strand
TGATGTAGTCGTCGGCCCCGGCATCCATCGCCTCGCGGATGTGAGCCACTCCGGATTCGGTCGTGCAAAACACTACCTTGGTGGCATTCCGGTCGTACTTCTCTCGCAGTTCCCGGAGGAATTCGATGCCGTTCATGACTGGCATATTCCAGTCGAGCAACACAATGTCAGGCATTCGCACCGCGCACTTCTCAAGCGCGATCACGCCATGCTCTGCTTCGTCAATCTCGAAATCGAGCCCCTTAAGTATTCGACGAATGACCTTACGGATCACCGGCGAATCGTCGGTGATTAGACACAATTTAGAACTCGTCTCGTTCATCTTGTTCCTCAGGCGCACTGCACGCAGTTGCGCCCGGCCTCCTTTGCCTGGTAGAGCGCCGAGTCCGCGCGGCCGATCCACTCGGTCAGCGGATCACCCGGTTCATAACACGACACGCCGATCGAAACCGTAATCGCATCGAGCGGCGGCGCGACATTGAGGTACAGTGGCTGACGCAGCAGTGTCCGCCGAATATTCTCCGCCACGCTAACGGCGGAATCCGCATCCGTCCGGGGCAGGATCACGGCAAATTCCTCGCCTCCGTATAGGGCCACCACGTCGCCACCGCGGACTGATTCTTTGAGCGCGGCGGCAATATGGCGCAGTATCTCGTCACCCACCTGGTGCCCCCACGTGTCGTTGACCCGCTTGAAGCGATCGGCATCCACCATCAGCAAGGCGAGCCCATCGCCGCTGTTCATGGCGTCGCCAGCCAGCTTGCGGATCGTGGTGTCGAAAGCCTTCCGATTGGCCGCGCCGGTGAGCGCGTCGGTACTGGCATCTCTCAGCGCTATCTGCAGTTCGCACACGAGCGCTGCTTCTTTGGGGGAAGAAATGAACGCGGCGTGCAACTCATACATGGTTGTGGCGTTAAAGCCGCCGTCGTTCGAAATGATGACGGACATCGTCGTGTTTAGCCCGGTGTTGTTTCCGCCGTGATACTCGTACCAAAGGGCGTAGTTGTCCGGCGTGGGTGCCACGTCGTATCGCCGCATCGATGCCAGAGCCGCTTCCGCTATTGCCACAATTGTGCCGTCTTTGGACAGATCGGCCCGGACGTGTGGAACTTGAGTCTGTTTTCAGGGCTCAATGATGAGCGATGATGAGGCTGCCAGCGCGGTCGACGCGTGCCGTCCAGTCGGGCGGCACCAGAGTGGTCGAGCCGTAATCGATAATGATCGCCGGTCCCCGAAGCGGCTTGCGGCCGATGGCATCCCTGCTCCCGGTCAGCACCTTCCGCCAACGTCCGCCTGTCAGGACGCGGCGAGTCGTGAAGCCCGCCCCTCGACGCGTGGCATTCGCAGGAGTCTTCAGGTCTGGCCTTTCGACCGCAAGCGTGGCCCGCACCCGCACTGTCACGATCTGCGTGGCGCGCTTCGGGTCGGAATACCCGTAGACGCGGTGGTGTTCCTTGTGAAAGGCGTCAGTCGGGACATCCGACACCCAGGGAACTGTGAGTTCGTAGCTCTGGCCCGCGTAACGGATATCGGCGAACCGCTCGAGGGCCGCGCCACGCATGTCCTTTCGGGCCTGCCGTTCGAGACGTCGGAATCGCGCCTCCAGGTCGGACGCCCCGAGCGCTCCGGTTGAGTAGTCGCGCACGCGATCCGCCAATAACATGCCCAGAGCCGAAAGCGCTCCGGCAAGGCCAGGTACGATCACGGTCCTGATCCCGAGCTCGTTCGCCATCTCGCACGCGTGCAGTCCGCCGCATCCGCCGAAAGCTACCAGTGGGTAATCGCGGGGATCGGCGCCACGTTCCACGGACAATGCCCGAATCGCACGCTCCATATTAGAGTTAGCGATTCTGACAACCGCTTCGGCGGCCTCGATCGCATTCAGTCCGAGAGCCTCACCCAAGCGCCCAAGCGCCCGCTCGGCGCGGGCTGTGTCGATTCGTAGGTGACCACCCACCAGTTGATCCGCAGCAATCCGGCCCAGGACGACGTGCGCATCGGTGACGGTCGGCAACTCTCCCGCACCATAACAGGCCGGTCCCGGCATCGCTCCCGCGCTCTGCGGCCCGACGCGCAAACTGCGTCCGACATCCACATAGGCAATCGAGCCGCCCCCCGCTCCCGCCGTATGGATGTCGAGCATCGGCACGCGCACGGGAAAGCCATCGACACGGGCCTCAGTCGAGAGCCGGGCTTCCTTTCCGGCCAACGCGACGTCGGTGGAAGTGCCGCCCATATCGAAAGTCAAAGCGCGCGGGAATCCAGCCAGGCGGGCGATCTCCACTGCGGCGGTGACACCGCCGGCTGGTCCGGAAAGAATCGTGCGCACGGCATGACGGCGCGCCTCCAGGGCCGTTAATAGGCCACCATTCGACTGCATGACCGACAGCTTGTGGCGGCAACCGCGCTCCAATTCACCGAGATACCGATCCATCAAAGGCCCGACATAGGCGTTGATGGCCGTTGTACTGGCTCGCTCAAACTCGCGGAACTCCGGAGAAATGTCGCACGAGGCGCAGATATAGCCAAAACTACTGAGTGCGTCGAGGAGTTGCCGTTCATGCGCATCGTTCTGATAGGAATGCAGAAGGCAAATCGCAACCGATTCAGCCCCAGAGGAAGCTAGCTGTTTCTTTAGTTTCGCGATTCCGGGGGCGGTGAGCGGCTTCTGTATAGAGCCATCGAAGAGCATTCGCTCCTCCGCACCGAAGCAGAGCTGACGTGGAATCAGCGGACGTGGGGGAGTGGGAGTGAGGTTGTAGAGTTCCGGCCTGTTTTGGCGGCCGATCGCGAGCAGATCCTCGAAACCGGCGGTTGTGATGAAGGCGGTTTTCGCGCCTTTGCGCTCGAGCAGTGCGTTGGTAGCGACGGTTGAGCCGTGGACGACATCCGCCCGCTTCGCCGCGATGCGTTGTATGCCTTCCAGGATCACACTGGCGGGAGAAGCGGAGCTGGAGCGCAACTTGAAGGATTCGAGACGGCCATCGTCGTGGAGCACAACGAAGTCTGTGAATGTGCCGCCGGAATCGACGCCTATGCGCATGGCAATATAATGACATCTTGACCCCCAGAACGTCCGTTTTTCCGTTTGCGCCCCTGACGGGGGCCGAACGCTCGTGAAACTTCTCTTTATCGGCGACATCTTTGGCCATGCGGGCAGACGGATCGTTGCCGACCATGTGGGGGATATTCGGGCATCCCAGGCGATCGATGTCGTGATTGCGAACTGCGAGAACTCGGCGGCGGGGTTTGGAGTCACGCCTCGGGTAGCCGACGAATTGTTCCGCTACGGCATCGACGTGATGACGTCCGGCAATCATATCTGGGACAAGCGGGAGATTTACGAATACCTTGGAAAGACTCCACGGCTGGTTCGGCCTGCGAACTATCCGCCAGGTGTGCCTGGCTCCGGCGTGTACATTCACACGACGCCATCGGGCGCGCGTTGCGCGGTGATTAATCTGCAGGGTCGCGTTTACATGCCGCCCACCGATTGCCCGTTTCGGAAAGCCGATGAAATCATCGCGGCATTGCCTGACGACGTGAAAGTTCGTTTCATCGACTTCCACGCCGAAGTGACCAGCGAGAAGATGGCGTTCGGGTGGTATGTGGATGGCCGGGTTTCGGCGGTGGTGGGAACGCATACGCATATCCCGACCGCCGACACGCGCATTTTGCCCGGTGGCACGGCTTACCAGACGGACTGCGGCATGAGCGGGCCGTACGATTCCGTTATTGGTGTGGAAAAGGAGCCTATTCTTGGCAAGTTCCTGACATCCATGCCAGTTAAGATGGAGCCCTCGAAGCTGGCGGCTGAACTGCATTCCGTCATTGTGGAAGTGGACGATGCCACAGGCAAGGCGTTGTCCATCCGGCGGCATACTCGAAGTGGCGGGTAGGTGTGCTCCGGCGGAAAATTGGTTTTTCCGAGCCAATATCGACCGTTTTCTGCGCACCTAATAGCAGGAGCGGCAGTATGACAATCAAACAGGAGCCGAAAGCCGGGGGGCCACGTTGGTCCGACTCCGGCAATATTTGCGCCCTGGCGGACGGAGAGAGGCACCTCGGCCACATTGTGCGGGCGGACCGCGGCTGGTTGGCATTCGATGGCACGCACGTCAATGACGCAGGCGGTTCATTCCAGACGCTGGGCTTTTTCCCGACTATTGAAAGCGCCCGGAAAGCAGTACTGAGGGCCGCGGGACTGCGCGTACGGGCATGACAGAGTTTTGGGAGCGTTTGGTCTTTTGGTGGGAAAACCGGTCGGAACGCCGAAGGGTGATGCGGCAGTTTCGCCTTGAACAGAGATCGATCCGCAGAATTCGCTAGAGGACATTGTGCCGCCATCCAGTCTCCGGACGGTTTGTCGATGCGGTCGACAACGAGAACATCTACGGGCCGTTTAGCCGAATGCGTCTACGCTCATTCGTTTCACGGTAGATGGAATTGCCGAGGATGGTATAGTCGGCCCATGAAATTACGTCTGCTGCCGATCTGCGGATTCATTCTTGCCCGTAGCCTGCTCTGGAGCCAGCAATCCGCTCCGCCTGCTGCGCCAGGTGCGGTGGCATCCGCGCCGCGTCCGCCCGTCGTCTCCTGGACCTTAGCCGAATTGCAGGCCATCCCCCTCACACCACCTCATACCGGCAAGAGCGTGACGAAGACGCTCTTCGATGGCAAAACACTGACCGGCTGGCGCGGCAATCCGGACTGGTGGTCCGTTGTCGGCGGCGCCATCGTCGGAAAGTCCAATGAAAAAGTCCCCACGAGCTTCTTGTATACCGACGACAGTTATTCCGACTTCCGCCTCACCCTTTCCTCCAGGATGGTTACCTCGGAGAACCACGCCGGCGTGTGTTTCTGGGGCGAAATTGCTACGCAGAACGACAACAAGTGGTACACCCACGGACCGCTCGTCATCTTTCCGAACCCCAGCATGTGGGATTACAACGCCGGCCAGGGGCTTCGTGTCTACAAGACCACTGCTGAGAAAGTTACCAGTCAGCACGATTGGGTGCAAGTGGAGATTCTTGCCCAAGGCAATCGCGTACGCACTGCGTTCAACGGCGTGCAGGTCATGGAGTGGCGGGAACCGGATCCGAGTCGTATTAAAGTGGGCCCGATTGGCATCCAGTTGCATGCGCTCGCCGACCCCCAGGAAGTTGCATACAAGGACATCGTGATTGAGACTTTCCCGAAGGAAGACCGCCTGTTCACTCTGAAGCCGTGATTGCCTGAATTGGTGGCGGATCGCGATCATGGCAGTGCGGCACGGCCGGTGAATGAAAATGATGATTGTGGCAGGATGTAGAAAGACATGAAGAATCCATTCAGCAGAATCGCCTTCGGCTGCGCACTTGCGTTTGCCGGTTTGACTCAGATCGCCAGTGCTCAGGCTCCGCAGCAGGGTGCTTCGGGCGCAACCGGAAGTGTAGTGGTGGCACACCCCACATATACGTCCATTCTTATGGAAGTTGAAGTGAATCGCCCAGCGGCGGAAGTTTGGAAACGGGTCGGCAAATACTGCGATATCGGCGAGTGGCTGCAGACTTCATGCACAATTGTTTCCGGCAAAGACGGTGAAATTGGCACCGTGCGGTCCATAGGTGGCGAGATTTTGGTGGGGAAGACGGAACTTTCCTATACCTACACTCAGCCGCCAAGAGAAGGGCGTCCGTATAACCTGTATCACGGCACGCTGGAAGCCAGACCGCTAACGGCCACTACGTCGAAACTGGTCTACACGCTGATGTTCGACAACTCGATGCTGGCGGACGATGCGGCGCGCGAGAAGGACCGGGCCTCCAGGAACACTCGATTCTCGCAGGCGCTGCAGAATATGAAAATCTTGGCGGAGGGCGGTACTTTGCCTCCCGCTCCTGCTCGTGGTGGTGCCGTTGCGGCACCCACGGCCGCACCCGGCAAATAGATGGGGCAGACATCGATCTGCCCCTATGAGGGCTACCTGGGCTTTGCGAAACGGGCGTCGACGATATTCACGTTCGCTTTGGCGTCCGCCACCTTGTACGTATCGAGCGTGTTCCAGGTGGTCAGCTTGATTTCATACGGCACCTTTACGTCGCCGACGGCGCGGTAATCCGCGTAATCGACCTGTTCACGCAACTGACCGAGCGGGGTACGGGTAGAAACGACGCGGCGCAGCAGAAGGCCGGACGCGGAATCGAAGTAGAACTGGTCGGTGACGATTCCGGCACGGCCGGCCACTACAGTCGTAGCTGTCCCGTTGATCTGCATGGGGCGTCCGCCGCCGGCCTGCAGAGTGGGGTATTTTTCGCTCAGGTGAAGAGCGCTGCCGACGTCGTTGAGGCGCAGAGCCTGATCCAGCACGAAACCGCTGGTATCCACCGTTTTCGTTCCCATCTGCTCCCAACCGCTGGTTCCATCGAAGCCGCGGACGTCAGTCGGGCGCGTCTCGCGGTACTTGTTCGGTTTTTCTTCAATTGTGAAAGCGGAGGACTGTCCGGCCCGGTTGGTCACGGTACCGGTGATGGAGAGTGACTGTAGTTTCTCCACCGCTGGACGGCCACCGATAGCTGCGAGGTACTTATCAATGACGTCTGCGGCCGGGGGGCCTGCGGGCCGTTGCCCACGACCGCCACCGGAGCCACCGAACGCGCCTTGGGGTCCGCCGCCAGGGGGTGGTGGCGGAGGAGTCATCTGCGCAACCTGTTCAGGCGTCAGCATCTCAGCCATTGGCAAGCCGACGGGCTGGTTGTGACCGGAGTGGCAAGTGGCGCATTCCACGCGGATCCCGTAGTTGGCGGCGTTTATACCGTTCACCATCTTCATCATTGAGCGGGCGGTCTGCTTGGCGCGCTTGTCGTCCTTTTCATAGGACATCTCGCCGGACGCTTCCTGGACGTGGCAATCGGTGCAGCGCATGTTGATGGCGGCCGATACGTAGCGCATAGTGACGTCGAGTTGGTCAGCCTGCACGTTGGTGAGCGCCTGAATGTTCTTGTATTTCTCGTTGGCCATGGGGCCGGTGGGGGCGGGTGGCTGCTGTGGTCCACGTCCAGCGCCGGGTCCACCCTGCGGGGGCTGGGCGAGGATGCCCTGGGGCGCGATGATCGCCAACGCCGTGAGCAGCGCGACGGTTACGGCGTGCGGCCGGCCGATGGTATTCCTGCAATTCATTTGTTACGATCTCCCTGTTCTCAAAACGCGGTTTGGCGAGGTGGCCTTTTTGCTGCGGACCCATTGCCGGGCAAAGGCCGACTACTTCGGCAGGTTACTACAATTGGCTGTGAGTGTCTAGTTGGTGGCCGACCGCAGCGGACCATTGACGATGATCGTGTCAAATGGCGCAGATGGGGGGTGGATTCGTGCCAATGGCCATTCAACTGGGATATTCTTATGTCTGTTTCACCTTATAAGGAGCGCCATGCAAACACTCTCATTCGAAGGCATCAGCCGTCGTTCACTTCTCGCCGGAGCTGGTCTTTTGTGGGGAGCTTCGCGACCAGCGTCGGCGGCCACAGGCAAGTTAAAAGTTGCCGTCTTCTCGAAACATCTACAGTTCGTTCAGGGTGACGAGTTGGCGCGCACGGCGGCTGAACTTGGCTTCGACGCGATCGACATTACCGTGCGCAAAGGCGGCCACATCGAGCCGGAACGCGTTCGCCAGGAACTGCCAGGCTTGGTGACAACGATTCGCAAACACGGCCTTGAAGTCCCGATGATCACTACCGACATTGCAGATACCACCACGCCGTTTACAGAAGACATTTTGCGCACGATGGCTGAGCTGGACATTCATTATTACCGCTGGGGTGGATTCAGGTACGACAACAAAACGGCGATCATCGCGCAGCTGGATGCGCTCAAACCTGGCGTTGTAAAGGTGGCCACACTCAACGCGCGCTATAAGGCGTGCGCTATGTATCACACGCATTCCGGCGTGAATTTGGTAGGGGCTTCGTTCTGGGATCTGTATCATTTGCTGGATGGCGTGGATCCCAACGCCTGCGCTGTCAATTTCGACATTGGTCACGCGACTGTGGAAAGGGGCCTCGGCGGCTGGATCAATAATTTCCGCGTCACCAGCGACCATCTTCGTGGCATCGCGGTGAAGGATTTTGTATGGGGCAAGGATGCGAAGAATACCTGGCAACCGTTGTGGAAACCGCTTGGCGAAGGCATGGTGAGATTCCCTGAATTCTTCCGGATGGTGGCCGGCGCCGGCTTCAACGGACCCTTGCAGATGCACTTCGAATACGAAATGGGAACGCCCGCGGAAACCAAAGTCCTCATGAAGCGCGACCTTGCAACACTGCGCGGCTATCTGGCTCAAGCCGGCCTATGAAGATAAGACGGCGCGAGTTTCTGGCCATGCCCGCATTGCTGTTTGCCGCGCGATCCACCGACGCGCGCATTGAAGAACTCACTACGAGTTTCGAAGATTTCACTTACCGCACGCCGTATAAGTTCGGCGGACGAGAGGTGGACCGCGTGACGGTTTTCAATGTCCACTGCCGTCTGGGACTGAAAGCAGGCAAGACAGCCGAAGGCTTTGCTTCGATGTCAATGGGTAACGTCTGGTCCTTTCCCGCGCCCGGCGTGCCTTACGAAACGACCCTGCGGGCTATGAAAGCACTTGCGGAGCGAGCGGCCGGAGTCACGCGCGGTTTTCGCGAATATGCGCATCCGCTTGACGTCAATCACATGCTGGAGCCCGAGTATCTCAAGGCTGCGGCAGCCGTCTCAAGGGAGCAGAATCTCCCGCAACCGATTCCGAAACTCTGCACGCTGGTGGCTGCCAGCGCCATCGACGCGGCCCTGCACGATGCTTTTGGCAAACTGCATGGACGGAACAGCTTCGCTGTTGCAGGCAAGGAGTTCGTCCGGTACGATCTTTCGCATTACTTGAACAGCGAATTTCAGGGCGAGTTCCTCGATCAATATATTGCCCGGGAGCCTGCGAAGAAGATTCGCATGTACCACTCAGCAGGCGCGTCCGACCCGTTGACGAAAGCCGAAATCACCAGGCCTGTGGGGGATGGTTTGCCTGAAGCACTGGAAGACTGGATCCCTTACAGCGGCGTGACTGCTATCAAGATTAAACTCAACGGAAATGATCTGGCGTGGGACGTTGACCGCGTCGCCGCGATCCATCAGGTCACAACGCGTGCGCAGGAGCGGCGCGGCTTTCGGGACTGGATCTATTCGCTCGACTTCAACGAGCGTTGTCCGAACGTGCGGTATCTGCTCGATTTCGATCGCGGGCTGGGCGAGAAAGCGCCGGATGCTTTTCGGCGCGTGCAATACATCGAGCAGCCTACGGCGCGCGATTTGGCCGTGGACCGCGCGAACACCATGTTTGAAGCGGCGAAGGTGCGGCCGGTGGTGATCGATGAGTCGCTGACCGGACTCGACGCGCTGCTGCTCGCGCGCGAGATGGGGTATACCGGCGTGGCGCTCAAAGCGTGTAAGGGACAGTCGCAGACTCTGATGCTGTCCGCCGCTGCGCAGAAATATAAGATGTTCCGCTGCGTACAGGATCTGACTTGTCCGGGAGCGGCGCTGGTCCACTCGGTCGGCATCGCGGCGCACATTCCGGGCGTTTCGGCGTTGGAAGCGAATGCGCGGGAGTATGTACCCTCGGCGAGCCGCGGGTGGGAGAAGAGATATCCGGGTATTTTTGACGTGAGAGATGGATATCTGGACACGGCGGGATTGAACGGGCCGGGTCTCGGGACAAGCTAGCCTAAGCGGTAAACGACGCACGCACCTGGAAAGTACCTTCGTTATCGTTTCACGCAGATGCCGCAGAGTTCTCGCAAATGGACGCGGAGAACAGCCTGACCGGCCGTTGGCAGGAACCGAACAGGGCTGTGGAATGGCTCCGTGGCTTTCAAGCCTCCGATTGCTACAATTGAACATTCACGCCAAGTAGGCGCTCTGAGCTCAGTCGATCAGAACTGGAGAAACAATCAAATGAGCGCGACCTTTCGGTACGCCGACAACGATTTAGCCGAGAAACACGTCCTGACACTGGAGGAGCTGTCGAATCTGACCAGAGAAGGGGGGAAACCGGCGGAAACGCTGATGAATGTCGTTGCG
>CAIKAS010000082.1 GCA_903825445.1 uncultured Acidobacteriia bacterium | reverse complement strand
GGGGCAGGTTGGTAACCTGCACACGATACCCGCCAGAAGGACGTTCGCGCCTCCCTTGGCAAGAGTTTTCGCAACCATTTCTGTTCTGCAATATTTGAGGATTCACGGTCTGCTGGTGAGCTGAGAACTGATCTCCAGCCGTTGCAATTGTGGTGGATCAGGCCGCTGCCCTCAGGGCCTCGCAACGAGCCGGACCAGCGCCTGCAACCGCGCAACGCCGCGCAAAGTGGCGCACTCCTCGCTCGCCCAACGTTTCCGCCTGACTGTTTGCAGGCACTTGAAACGGAGTACGAATTGCCCCTCCTCTATCGACCGGGAAGTTGACCCGGCAGGTCGATTTGGAAGAGTTAACCGAATCCACGGAGGAAAAATCATGAGATTTCAGACACAATTCTTGAGCAGGTGCGCGCTCGCCGCGCTGGTTCTGTTCGCCAGTTGCGGGTCGTTGTTTGCCAGCTCGGTCAACTACGACATTAATTTCAGCGCGCCGCCCGGCTTCTCTGTGGGCGTCCTTCCCTCCGCCACCTTCACCTACGACCCGAACGCGGGATTCTCGAATTTCATCGTGGATTGGGCGAACAACGACTTCGACATTACATCCTTTGCCAACGCGCCCTCGCCGCTGGCCACAACCGGATGCAACTCTTCCTCCACTCCGCAGTATGGATTCCTCATCATCACCCAATCCACTGGCTGTGAGCAGTACTCGTGGGGCGGGATGTATTATGCATTGGAGTTCGACATCTTCTTCACGCTCACGGTCGGCAACACGCAGGACGAGATCCTGGCGGAGTTCTACTATCCCGCTGCGCCCTCCCCATCTTTCAACGAGACGATCGATGGCAGCTGGACAGTGACAGCAGAGTCCGCCTCCGCACCTGAGCCGGGCACAATTTGGCTGATTTTATTCGGCACCGCGACCGTAGCCGCCGCAGTGGCATTCCGCCGGCGACAAGTCTGAGTTATTGCGGACCTGACCACAAACAGCCGCCGTTAGCGCATAGCCAAATCCTGTAGGCAACCGGTGACGGCCAATCCTTCGGCGATGCAACTTTCAAGCCGCAGCAACGGACGCCTTTCCGTCATTGCGTCAGCACGAAACCAACTGCCGCATCGGTCCGAGCCTGCGAAACGTGCCCGCGTCACTACTTCTCGCGAAATCCAGGTAAAATCGCTCCCTCCGCCACATCCCGAAACGCCTCCCAGGAACACGGATACCCTTCTGCCGCCGAACTACAACCCGGCACAAAAACATTCGCTATCGCCGGAGGATGCGCCCGTGAGACCGCCGTCGCGTCATGCATCTGCTCGGGTGTCTGAGCCACAAACTGCAGCCGAACGGAATACCCGCCCACCGACTTCCAAAGCGAAAAAACCAACGCTCCGCCCGGCGGCGTATCATCCGTCTGATAACCGGGCAAAAGCCACGACAGTCCCAACATCCCGGATAGATTCGAGAGATTCGTATCATGCCCGGAAATCACCATCAAAGGTGCCTCCGCTTTGCCGGCTGCCGCCTCCTGCATCGCCTTCATGATATAGCTCAGTAGATTAGAACCACGGGTTCGCGCCAAATAGGGCGTGCGCCGCATAAGATCTGCATAGGCCGTGTGCAGCGACATGACCTCCAGCAAATTCCCGGGTGTCAGGCGGCCCCACCCGAGCTTGCCGCCACTCATTCCGTCAGCATATTCCAGAAACAGATCCTCGCTCAGCGTCGATGCCAGACTCAGAGGTCCGTTCATCCCCACCGTGCCCTTGCTCGCAGTCAGCGCGAACGGCTCATCGAAGATCGAATGCGCCGCCTTACCTGTCCCGTTCAGCAGACGATTGAGCGTATCGAAAGCTGTCCGGTGCGCGTCGATGATTGCCTGCGGTTTTGGACCCAGCCTGCCCTTTACCGCTGCCAGCGCGAGATTAGGGTCAGGCTTCTCTGTCCCCGACCCGCTTCCGTCGAACAGCGCATCGCTTTCGCCTTGCGGATTCGCATGGATTTCCACTTTGCAACCTGGCAGTATGCCTTCGGCCAGCGCCTTCGCCGTATCCAGTGTCCGCTGAGCGGAATCGGCACGAAAGTAAACTTTCTTGCCGCAACCCGATTGAGCCGGCAGAACCGAGAAATACTCCCGATAGAACCCGCCCATCATCTTCATCAGTTCGCGCCCGTGGGGAGTGAGTTCTCCAGGAGCTACACCCCAACCCGGCCACGCTGCCAACGAGTATCCGTTCAGGCGCTCCGGTTCCCAGGTGGGCGACCGCACTCCATGCCGGGTGAGCAGCACGGCAAACTGCAACTGCTCCGTCTGCCCATACGCGACTCCCGCCGCCCAAAGCAGCACTATGCACAACAGACTATTTTTCACGATTGAGAGCGTAGCGCAGTCCAATAGAATACGTCGGCTTATAGTATTCACGCTGATTCACGAAAATCGGGCTCCCCTGATAGTAACCGAAAACCTCATCGGTCAGGTTCAGGCCTGAAGCAACGAACGTGAACCCATACTTCAGTCGTAAACTGCCCTGCACATCCAGTTGCAGGTGCGAAAGCGTGTAAATGTCGCCACTCGGGCCTTTCGGGCCCAATCCGCTGGGGTCGCTCGCCAGCTGATAATCGTAGGAGTAAATGCTGGCGCCGTTGTACGCCAGTCCTACCCGAATCGAAAGGCGCCCCTTGTCGTAGGTCGGACTGACGTTCCAGTTAATCGGTGCCTGGCGTTGCAGCGTCGGATGATCCGTGCGCCCCGGAATGCCGTACAGGGTCGAGCCAGACCAGCCGAAGTTCGCCAGTAATCCGAACGCCGAGAACGGACGGGGTAGCCAGGTAAGACGCTGCTGATACGCGGCTTCGAAGCCGTAAAGATGGCCCGTGCCTGCATTGATCCATTGGGAAACCAGATCGCCCGCATAGGCGCTGCTCGCCGCTCCTGTGTAAGATGTGCTGATCAGCGTGTCAGTGATCTGCTTGTAGAAGACCCCTGCCTGGATGATTCCCACAGGGTTCAGGTACTTTTCATACAACGCGTCGAAGTTGTGCGCGTGCTCTGGTTTCAGACTCGGATTGCCGATTGCCACCGTCGCCGGATTGGTGGAATCGTCCTGGCTGACATAGGGCGTCAGCTGGTAAACATCCGGGCGCGAAATCCCGTAGCCATAGACGAAACGCAGGCCTGAATTCAGGGTCAGCGCATAGCGCGCGGAGACGTTGGGCAAGGCGGTAACGTACGTCGGCGCGACAATCGACGGCGTCGCCGTGCCGCATCCGGTCGCGAGTACGCAGTTCTTGCTGCCAGCCGGATAGAGAGTTACGTTGTTGCCCCGGGCATTCATCTGCGTGCCCTCGAACCGCACACCCGCCACGATGTGCCAGTGCCCAAAATCCATCGTGTTCATCATGTAGCCGGCTGTGATTCGCTCAATTGTGCTGTACTGGTCCGACAGCGAGTCCGATGCGGTTTTATAACCGTCCAGGTAGGAAGTCAGGTTTGCCAGCGTATATGTCTGCAGCTGATTGAAGTCCGATACCGGGCCGAAGTGCCCGCCGAAGTAATCTCCGTTCAGGTAATTGCCGCTGCTGAAGCTGCTCAGGAACATCGTCATCGGATAGTTGGCAGCCTTCCATCCGTCATACACGTTTTCAGTGGCGTCCTGATACTTGTGCGCATTGCGGACCTTGAAGCCGGATTCGAAAATCCCGAAGTGCTTGCCCAGGTGGTAATTCTGCGAATAAGAAACGGATCCGCCCAGATTGAGCTGCGCGCTCAGGCCCTTCGAGGTTGTGATGTCTTTGAACCCCCAGTTGGAAGCCACCTCAAGCGGGGAATTCGGACCGTCGCAGCCACTGCCGAAGTGCGGCACCGTAGCGCTCGTTTGCGTCGTGGGATCGTAGCCGCAGACCAGCGTCGGTCCGATCCACGAGAAATCCGCCTTCGGGTTGCCCGCCGAATCCAGTTCATAGGACCGCGCCACCGAGACGTCCCACGTCAACAAAGAGGACGTGAACTGTTTGCGGTTCCCGAACAAATAGCTCGAAATCGAAGCATCCGGCCGCTTGCTTGACGTGTAGAACTTCGGTGCGCCCGTCGCTACCGGCTCGTAATACCATTTATCGCCGTAGTCCTTCAGATTCGAATAAATGCTTTTGAAGTAAATGCTGGTCGAATCGTTGATCTTGTAGTCCACATTGCCGGTATAGCCCCAGCGGCTGCGGTAATAGCGGTATTCGCGAATCGTGTTGTTGTCGTAGATCGGTTTGGCAAAAGTCGAAAGCGGGTCGATGGCGGGCTGCTCATTATCGATACCCCGGCCGTTGTAATCCTTCGAACCGCCGAACAGTACGCCGAACTGCTTCTTCTTCCCGAACCGTTGCCCCGTCGTCCCGCCATATTGATAGCTATCGCGTCCGCTCAGGATCGAATCGTATCCGCCGGTCCCATAGAGGCTCAGTGTCGGGAATTCTCCCGCCAGCTTCGTCCTCAAATTTACCGAACCGCCAATACCGTCGCCATCTGTATTCGGTACCAGCGTTTTGTTGAGTTCCACCGATTCGATCAGATCGGCCGGAAGAACGTCGAGCCGTATCTGCCGAACCGTGGGTTCCGGCGAAGGAATGCTGACGCCGTCGATCGTCACGTTAGTCTGTCGCGGTTCCGTGCCGCGCACTTGAATATAAACTCCTTCTCCCTCGATGCGTTCGAGCGATACCGAAGGCATACGGCCCACCGCGTCCGCCACATTCGCGTTCGGCAGCGAAGTTATGATCTGCGATGGCAGAACCTGCAGGATATTGTCCGCCATTCGCGTGCGGTTGATAGCCTCGGCCTCGCCGCGTGGAAGATCTGCCGTCACCAGAACCTGTTGGGCTTCGTTGGCGACTTCGAGCTTCGGCTCGAAGCTCTTGTTCTCGCCGGCTGCCAGCTTCACGTCGGCGCTGAAAGTCTGAAAGCCGAGATAGGAAACGGTTACCTTGTAATCGCCGGCCAGCAGATCGGGGATCGTGAAGTCGCCCTGAACGTCCGAGGCGACGGTATGTACGTCCGCCGCCATGGTAGCTCCGGCTGGCTGGAGTTGAATCTGCGCGCCCTGAAGCACGGCGCCTGTGGTATCGGTGACCTGTCCGGTGATTATGCCCTTGGTGGGCTGCGCCTGTGCGTAGGCTGGAATCGCTCCGGCTCCTGCCATTGCAGCCGAAATCAATGCCAGCGTGAAAATTAGTTGCCTCATGTGCCCACTACACCAGAGCTCTCGAAAATCAATCTAAAGAACGGTCCTGTCACGCGATTATTCACGTCAAATTCACGGGTGTGTAACAGTCGCTAGCGCACCATTAATATTTATGCGTATTCTTGTGGCGGAAGACAGACTGAAAACGGCCGACCTGCTGTGCCGCGCGCTCGGCAGCGAAGGCCATGAAGTCGTCCTCGCATACGATGGCGACCGCGCGCTTACGCTCGGAAGAACTGCCGCGGCGGACCTGATTCTTCTCGACGTCATGCTTCCCGTTATGGATGGCTTTGCCGTCCTCCGAAAACTGCGGGAAAACCGCGTACGAATCCCCGTCATTATGCTCACCGCTCGCGACTCGAGGACCGACATCGTTCACGGGCTCGATTGCGGCGCTGACGACTATCTCACCAAGCCGTTCGATCTCGATATCCTGTTTGCCCGTGTCCGGGCAGTGGCCCGCCGCGCCCCCGCCCCGGAACTGGCCGAACTGAGTTTCCTCGACCTGCGCCTGAATGCGGGCACCTATGAACTACGCAGAGGAGAACGCACTGCGCCCCTTACCCGTACCGAATACGCGCTCCTCGAAACGCTGATGCGCCGCCCGGGGGCGGTAGTCCGCCGCGAGACTCTCATCGAACAGGGCTGGGGAGAGGAGTCGGATGCCAACGGCGCCAGCCTTTACGTCTTTATACGGTCATTGCGGTCTAAGATTACTCAGCCCGGAGAAACAGAGTTGCTGCACACCGTCAGGGGCGTGGGCTATTCGCTGAGGAGCGAACCCTGGTGAAGGCCGGCCGCTCCATCTCTTCCCGGCTAACGGTCTGGTTTTCGTCAGTCTATTTCGCTGGTCTCGCATTGTTTGGGATCGCGATGTGGTTCAATCTCGAGCATACCCTCAACCAAACGCGCGCCCGAACCCTCGAGCGGCGGGCCGACAGGCTGATTGAGGTCCTGCGAAAGACAGAAGCCGACTCGCCGCAACAGCGCGAAAAAAAGTTCCGGGCGTTCGCCGAGGCTACCGGAGGTGGCCTCATGGAAGTCTTCCAGTCCGACAGATCGCGGGCACTCCCTTCGCCCAGCCAGGACGCGGAGAATTTCCCCTGGCCTGAATCTGTGCTTGCTGGCCACGATAAAGACAGCGACACGTATACCGAGGCCACGTTCGCCGGTCAATCCTACCTCGTTTTGGAGCGTTCGTGGCTCTCTTCATCGGGCCCGTTGATCCTGAGTGTCGCCGCCCCGCTCGAGGGTAATCTCACACTGTTGCGCACCTTCCGCGCGGGCATGCTCTGGACCGTGCCCGCTCTCCTGGCTCTTTCCGCTATTGGCGGTTACTTCCTCAGCCGCCAGGCCCTTAAACCCGTGGATCAAATCACTGCAGCGGCACGCTCGATCAGTGTCATGAACCTTTCCGAACGCCTTCCGGTTCCCGCCACTAATGACGAGTTGCAGCGACTCTCGGAAACCTGCAATGCGATGCTGGCGCGCCTTGATTTCGCGGTCGCTGAAATCAAGCGATTCACAGCGGATGCGTCGCACGAACTGCGCACTCCGCTCTCGGTGATTCGTACCCTGGCGGAACTTGCGCTGCGAAACCCCGGTGCCGACGGAGACAGCCTCAGAGCCTTTGCCGAGATTGTCGACGAGTCGGGACGAACCAGCCGCCTCCTCGAAGAGATGCTCCTGCTCGCCCGTGCCGACGACGGCACCGCTCATCTGAGTTTCGAGCCCGTGGACCTCGCGGAGATTGTGCGCGTTGTGGCTGCCAAGGCACGTCTCCTTGCGGAAGGTAATGGCCATACGTTCAATATTTCCCTCCCCGCCGCGGAACTTCCGCTTGTTCGCGGAGATTACTCCACCCTGCGTCGGCTTCTGTGGATTCTGGTAGACAACGCCGTGAAGTATACAACTCCGCCAGGAAGCATCCACATCGTGCTGAACGAATTCGACGGAATGCTTATTCTTGAGGTTCGCGATACGGGGATCGGCATTCGTCCGTCTGACCTGCCTCATATCTTCAAGCGCTTCTATCGGGGCGAGCGATCGAGCAATCGAGTCGATGGTTCCGGCTTAGGCCTGGCGATCGCGCGGTGGATAGCCGACACCCATCAGGCCGATCTTACTGCGGAAAGTCAGGAGCACGCGGGGACTACGTTTCGGATATCGATTCCCACTTTGCAACATTCCAGCCAACCCCTGTTGACGACGACGAGAAGCTTCGGCCCGCCTGATCGCCGGCCTGTTTCAACGTGCGAAACCTAATTTAAGAGGTACGGTCCGGTTCCGAGCCGCCTACTTGCCCTTCCCTTCAATCTGCAAATCATTCTGCACATTAAGAATCCCGTGCACTCCATTAGCCCTCATAAACGCCAGCGTCCGATCCATCTCATTAGCCACCACGCCTTCCAGCCGCAAATTGCCGTTCTTCACAATTATGTGAATCGAGGGCACCGCCTGGAACCCATACCGGGTTGAGAGGACCGAATCGCCGTAGATAGCCTTGTAGACCGCCCGCCGAAGCCGATCATCGTTCGGTGACAGTGGCAGCACTTCGATATTGTCGATAACACTGGCCACGCCTTCAACCCGTTTCACAGCATATTCGGCGTCGTCCTTCAGCACCGGATTCACCACCTGTCCCGACAACGTCACCGTTCCGCCGTCCACATTGAAGCCCAGATCGTCGAACACGCCGTATCGCGGTAACATCACCAGGGCATGACGTACATCCTTCAGCAGCCTGGCCTCATCCACAGGACCCTGAATATATGGATCCAGATGCTTGCCGATCTTGTCTTTGTCGGCTGCCATTGAGCTGAACCCGAGAAGCAGCGCACTGGCGATCAATATGAGAGCGCGTTTTTTCATATTCAACACCTCGTCCCTGCAAATGCACGTCGACCGCCAACCCCATTGCGGTCGATTTTCGATTTATATCTATCTTCCCTGTCAACAACATACGAAATCCGTCACATTTCCCCCACCCCCACGCATGCTCTGCTGATACAGAGGACACCCCCATGGCATCAGACGCACAAACCGCAGCAAACGTCGACGCCGCCTATTCAGTCGTCACGCCGACGGCCTCACCCCACTCGAGCGCCGCCAAAACTCAGCCCAGCGCAATTTCCAGCGAGCGCTGGCCCGACCACTGCGGCTCTGCGCCAGACCCAAGGCGACTGAAAACGAACCACTTAACCACAAATTGGCTTCGTTCCGCGCTTTTATCCAAGGGCCAGCCGAAATACTCGTCCCCACCAAAACCCGACCCCGTCACAGCGCGTGTGCCAAAACTGTTTTCTGGTGGTTTCCTTTGCGTCTTTGCGAGGCCTTTGCGTCTTTGCGTGAACCGCCCTTTGCTCAAAAGAGCGGCAATTCACCCAACACCTGACGAATCTCACCCAATCTACCGCCGAAATACCCCTTCCACGCTGGAATCAGGCGTGCACACCACTCTACACATGAGCTTCGCCGTAGCCACCGGAACCAAACCTCAAATCATCACCGAACACGTTATAGAAATCATCAGCGATTCCGGCGAAGGCGCGCAAACCTGCGGCCAGATGTTCGCCGACCTCTGCGCCAAGAATGGCAACGGCATCTGGACCGTCGAGATCATCCCCGCCGAAATCCAGCCGCCCAGTCGTTCTCGCGCCGGCGCCAGCGGCTATCGCATTCGCCTCGGCTCCAAACCCCTCACCAATGCCGGCGACTTTGCCGATCTCGTCATTGCCTTCAACGAACAGGTCCTCTACAGCCGCATCGATTCGAAGGCCCTCCACGGCGGTACGCTGATCTTCGTCGATAAATCCTGGGCTGAAAATCCCGATCCCGCCATTCGCCGCAAGTATTCGGACGCTGTCGCCGATTTCTCCTCGCGCGGCTACGTCGTCACGGAAGTGCCGATAGAAGCCGAATGCCGCAAGATCACTGACGATCCGCGCAAGGGCAAGAACATGTGGGTGCTGGGCATGCTCTGCGCCACCTACGATTTCGACCCCTCCGCCGTCGGCGCGGAAATCGCCAAACGTTTCGCCCGCAAAGGCGAGGCCTCTGTAAAGCAAAATCAGGCGTTGTTTTCCGATGGCTACGATTGGGCACTCGAACACGTCACCGCGCGTTTCCACGTCCCGCCGCATGAATCCACCGCCCCCATGGTCGTCATGAATGGGAACCAGGCACTGGCCCTCGGCATCATGGCCGCCGGCATTGAAGTCTGTTCCATGTACCCCATCACGCCGGCAACTTCCGCCTCGCATTTTCTCGCTTCCACCATCGAACAGGTGGGCGGAATCGTGCATCAGGCCGAAGATGAAATTGCCGCCATCGGTTTCGCCATTGGCTGCTCTTACGCCGGCAAGACGGCGGTCACCATCACTTCCGGCCCTGGTCTCGCGCTCAAAACGGAATTCCTCGGCTATGCGGTGATGGCGGAAGTCCCCCTCGTCGTCGTCGTAGTTCAGCGCGGTGGACCCTCTACCGGCCTCCCCACCAAGATTGAACAAGGCGACCTTTTCGCCGCCCTCTACGCCTCGCCTGGCGATTGCCCGAAGATCGTGATTGCGCCCGCCACCATTGAAGAGTGCTTCCACTTCATGATCACCGCGCGAAAGCTCGCTGAAGATTTCCGCGGCCCTGTGATGGTGCTCTCAGACGCCAACCTGGCGACGGGACAGAAGCCCTTCGCGCGTCCCGAACTTCGCGAATCGTGGCTCGCCCCGCCCGTCGATCAGTCTCCCTGGGATCCCGAAGTCCCGCCCTTTGACTGGGACGCCAAGACCGGCCTTTCACGCCGTCCTATCCCTGGCCAGCGAGGCGGCGAGTACGTCCTAACCGGACTCGCGCACGATGAAGAAAGTCACGTCGCCTACGATTCACAGATCAATCAGCACTCCATGGAGATGCGCAGCCGTAAACTGGCAGTTCTGCGCAGTGCCCTCAAACCTCCCGCCGTGCATGGAGATCCTTCCGGCGACTTGCTTGTGGTTGGCTGGGGCTCCACCCTTGGAGCCATCGAAGAAGCCGTCGACCGTTTGCGCGCCGAAGGCCATCACGTATCGTCCGTTCACCTGCGCTTCCTCTCGCCCATGGAACCGGGCCTGCGCGAAATCTTCTCCCGCTTCCGCAAAGTCATGACGATTGAGATCAACTACAGCGACGAGGTCTGTCAGCCGTATGTCACTGAAGACGCGCGCCGTTACTCGCAACTGGCGCAACTGCTGCGGGCGCAAACACTTGTGGATATCGATTGCTGGTCCCGCGTACCTGGCAGTCCCCTGCCCCCGGGCGTGATTGAAGAACAACTGCGTCGCCGCCTTACCGGCGGTCTCACTCAAGAAGGAGCGAAGTAATGTACGGATTGAAAAAGGAGTGGGAGATTGAAGCCGCTGCACGAGAATGCGTCCTCGAAGACTACGTGGGCGCGGAAGCCCGCTGGTGTCCCGGTTGCGGCGACCATGCCGTTCTGAGCACCGTGCAGCGCCTCGCGCGAGATCTGCAGTTGCCGCCCGAGAAAACTGTAGTTGTCTCGGGTATCGGCTGCTCCAGCCGCTTCCCCCACTACATGAAAACTTACGGCTTCCATGGCCTGCATGGCCGGGCGTTGCCCGTCGCGGAAGGCGTCCGCAGCCGCCGTCCGGATCTCAGCATCTTCGTCGTCACAGGCGACGGCGATTGCTGCGCCATCGGCACTGCTCACTGGATTCATGCCATCCGCTACAACATGGATCTCACGATTCTCCTCCTCGATAACAACGTCTACGGGCTCACCAAGAATCAGACCTCACCCACTTCACGCATAGGTGAAAAGTCGAACACCCAGCCGCACGGCTCGTTCTTCGCGCCGCTCAACCCCATTTCCGTCGTGCTCGGCATCAACAATGCTTCCTTCGTGGCGCAAACCGTCGATTGGAATCCGCCGCACCTCTACGCCACCATCAAGGCCGCTCATGAGCATAAGGGCGCTTCCTTCGTGCGCATCCTGCAGCGTTGCCCCCATTTCAGTTCACACGTTTTCGCACCGCTTCAGGACGATTTCAGCCAGATGCTGCTCATGGAACACGAGGCAGGTATCAAACTCGCCGAGCCGATCCGTGGCATGTTCCCTCGCACCGTCAGCCACGATCCGCGCAATCTCTGCAAGGCCAGAGACCTTGCTGATCGCGATGATGTCTATCCGATAGGCGTCTTCTACAGAAACGACAACGCGTCGCGATACGACCACATGACCTCCAAAGGTCTGGACGTCACGCGCACAGAAAAAATGGCCGCGATCAACGGCATGTTCGACAAGTTTGCCGTACAGGGGAGAAACTGAAGTGCCCGCCAGCGTATCTGAATTGCCGGAAAACACGACAACCAGCGGCGTCGCGCTTGCGCCCCCTCCGATAACGGAGCAGCAACTGCGAACTTTTCACATTTCGGGCCGAGGCATCAATCACGCCTCACCGCGCGGCAGTCTCCATCCGGAAACAGTCCAGAATCTGCCCCCGTTGACTCGTCTGGAATCCGAATATCCCGTCTACGTCTCACCGCAATTCGAACTGACTCCTTTCGCGAAACTTCTGGACGGCAAGGTCGAAAACCCGGATCTCATTATTCACGCCTTCCGCAGCGCAATCGGCGATAAGGATTTAGTCTCGGTCGCTGAAATCATTAGACCCGCGCTCGCGACCCTTGGCGACCTCTCCGCCGCCGACGCAAAGAAACTAAACAAGGCGATCCCGCAGGATGGCTGGCTGGTGCCCTTCACAGCCAACGCCCTCCCGTTGCTCTACGCCGCGACCGTCACGGTCTCACGCCGCGATGCCCGCGCACGCTTCCTCGAAAATCTCGCGCGCCACTCCGAGCGTCTGAAAGAATTGCTTCGGCTCGATGACAGCCATTCGCCAACTGGCGCCAGCGCCGAATCTCTTGCGGCGGCCATGGGCAGTGAAGCCTTTTGTTTCGACACTAACGCGCTCGCTGACGCCTTCCGTCGCAAGACGAACGCTACGCAACCGATGGACAAACGCCGCCGTGAACGCGTCGAGGGCATTCTCTTTACGCTCACCAACGCGATCTCGGAAATGAAGCGCGAGCCCGCAGTTTGGATTTTTCACTCAGCCACCGCGCCTGCCAGCGCCGCTGCCTTCGGCGGAGAACTGCGACAGTGCGGTGATAGCTTCGAAGATGCGCTGGAGTTTTGCGATGAGCGACTCGCGCGACTGGGCCGCTATCTCCGCGCCATGCGCGCCGCCCGCCTCGAAGCGGATTCCGATTTCGACCCGGCCATCCACGAAGAGTGGCTGCAGCGGTTCGACTGGCAATCGGCCGAACCACAGGAATTGGCGGCCCTGCCCGCCTTCGTTGTGCTGGAGCCTGCCGAATGGGTCGCACGGACGTCATTCGCCGCCTTCGGCAGAATGCTGCGCTCCGGCCGTCCCGTGCAGGTCTTGGTGCCCTATCACGGCCTGCACTGCCACGATCAGGATGACGATCTCACCGGCTTCATGCCGGATTTCGGCTACCTTTCCATCGCGCATCGCGAGGCCTTCGTTCTCCAGTCTTCACTCGCGCAAATGGATCATCTGAAAGCCGGCCTTTCCGCAATGGCCGCTTCACAGCGTCCCGCAGTAGCCGTTGTATCCGTGCCGCCGGCCCGCGAGGCCGAAAGAGATGAGGCGCGTGCGTGGCTCGAAACCAGCCTGCTTTACCTTTCCCGTTCTTTCCCCCTGTATCGCTACGATCCCGATCGCGGGGACAGCTGGATGGATCGCTTCGAGCTTTCGCAGCCCATAGCCAGTGCGCTGACAACAGCCCATGTCGTCGCTGTGTCCGACGAATTCCGCCAGCACTTCCGCATCATTCGGGCTGACTCCTGGAATGACGCTCAGATGGAACTGGCAGAGTACCTGGAACGGTATCGCCAGACTCCTCCGCTCGCGATACCGTTTCTCTGGGTAACCGATGAACACGGCGAAAGACAACGCGCCGTGGTGACCCGCGAATTGGTGCATCTCATCCGTGACCGTCAGAAAGCCTGCCGGATTTTTGAAGAACTGGCCGGCATCGGAAACTCCTGGGTGGAAGCCGCAGTGACAAAGACGCGTGCCGAATCGCAGGAGGCCGCCAGACGTGAAGGCGCCACGGCCGCAATTCACCAGGTAGTCGCCATGCTCCGCAATGGTGAGTCGATCACTGCGGCGATAGCCCTGCCGCCACCAAATGAACACATCGCCGCCACAACAACGACGCCGGCACCCGCCGCACCCGCCGAAGCCGAGGCCTCCGAAGACCCGTACATCGATACCTTCCTCTGTACAAGTTGCAACGACTGCATGAAGGTTAACCCCATGGTATTCGGCTACGACGCCAACAAGCAGGCCTACATAGCCAACGCCCGCGCCGGCACTTTCGCCGATCTGGTGAAGGCCGCCGAAGGCTGCCCCGCCCGGTGCATCCATCCCGGCACCCCGCGCCCGGAGGACACTACCGCGACTCCCGCTATGCGGGCAAAGGCCGCGAAGTTCCAGTAGCTGCGCGCGCCAATCGCCCGACCAGAAAACGCCGTTCTGGTTCATTGCGTGCCAATGCAAGTGCGCGTTGGTAGTGAGCGACCGCCTCTTGCCGACGGCCTAACCGGTCAAGCAAACTCGCTTGCGCCGCCGGCAGTAAATGGTAGTTCGGCAGCCGCTCCGAGCGCTCCAGATCCGCGAGCCGCAGAAGACCGGCCTCCGGACCGTCCGCCATCGCGATGGCGACCGCCTCGTTGAGTTCGACGACCGGCGACGGCGCGATCAGTTTGAGGTCGGCATAGAGCGCAACGATGCGGACCCAGTCCGTATCGCTCGCCCGCTCTGCGGTGGCATGGATCGACGCGATCTCCGCCTCAATGCGGTACCGCGACCCTCTGCCACGCGGCCGCAACAGCGCCAGTCCCTCGGCAATCGCGACCCGATCCCAGCGGGATCGATCCTGCTCTTCGAGCAGCACGATGTCGCCGTCGCCATTGGTTCTGGTGTGCCTCCGCGAATCGTGGAACAGCATCAGCGCCAGGAGCGCCGCAGGTTCCGCATCGTCAGGCAACAGGCTGACGAGCAGGCGACCTAAACGGATCGCCTCGCCGCACAGATCCGTCTTCAGCAAGGTCTCGCCCGATGAGGCCGTGTACCCGGCCGTGAAGATCAGGTAGACGGTCACCAGCACCGCGTCGATCCGCGCGGGCAAAGACTCCGCCGGCGGCACGGAATACGGGATGCCCGCCTCCGAAATCTTCCGCTTCACGCGCACCAGACGTTGGGCCATGGTCTGGGGAGAAACCAGGAACGCGCGGGCGATTTCGTCGGTGGTGAGTCCGCAGAGCGTCCGGAGAGTCAGGGCGACCTGCGCTTCCGTCGCCAGCGCCGGATGACAGCAGGTGAAGATCAGCCGCAACCGGTCATCGCCAAAGAGGGGCATTTCTGAAATCTCCTCCTGTTGAAGCTGACCAAGGAGCCGCTGCAATTCGGGGACCTTCGCGCGGAACACCGTATCGCGCCGAAGCCGGTCGAGCGCCTTATGCCGTGCCGCGCTCACCAGCCAGGCGCGGGGATTCTGGGGGATACCAGAATCCTGCCACTGGACCAGCGCGGTCGCGAACGCCTCTTGCAGGGTCTCTTCGGCGAGATCGAAGTCGCGCAACATGCCGATGAGCGTGGCTAAAATCCGCCCGCGCTCATCGGCATAAACGCGCTCAATCTGTTCCGAAATCCGCTCAGCCATAGCACCAGTATGAGCCGCGGCGCCGCAGATCGTCAGGCTCCGGTGGGAACCGACCAGATCGGCCGAACCTCAATGGTGCCGGTTCGCGCGCCCGGAATACGCGCGGCAATCGCCGTCGCATCATCCAGATTCGCCGCTTCAATCAGGTAGTACCCGCCGAGTTGTTCGGCCGTTTCGGCAAACGGGCCGTCGGTCAGGAGGGTCTTGCCATCCCGCACGCGAACCGAGGTCGCGGTCGTCACGGGCTGGAGGGCGTTGCCGCCCTTGTAGTGGCCCGATTCGATGATTCCTCGGGTAAACGCACCGTATTCTTTCATGATCGCCGCAGTTTCGTGAGCTTCGGCGGATTGTCCTTCGCAGTTGTAGATCAAAAGTAGGTATTGCATACGGGTCTCCGGCAGATAGACGAATGGGGGCTTATCAAATCGACAGCCGTCGGAAATTATTTTTGCGGAGCGTCGGAAGCCGGCCGCGGATTCGGCGTCATGATCTTCAGGCGCACCGGCGTCGCCCCCGGCGTGACCCGCAGGACCTTGCAGACCAGCTGCAGTGAAGCGGCGGTCGCAACGATGCGGGTCAACCGCTGCTGCCCGTCATTACCGGACAGCACGAACACCTGCGGAGATGGCACAAAGATCTCGACGATCCGCAGCATCTCTTCGCCCGAGCGGAACTGAACCACGAGTTCCTGATCCTCTTTGAGAGATTTTTGCATCGCCTGAAGCTGCCCGAGGATCACTGAACCGACTGACCCTCCGCTGTCGTGAGCGGGGCTTGCCGGAGCAGCCGCCGACGCGGCGGGTTTCGACGGCTCGCCCTTGATCGCGTCGAGCATACTGCTCTTCGCCGTGTCCAGTGCCTGCCCGGTAATCGCTCTGCCCAGATCAGCTAGTGCCATGAAACCGATCCTAACATTGTCAGGCTATTTGGCCTTCAGAAAGGCGGCGTTAAGAGTGCCTTTACTCTTCGCAGCCTCGAGCAGCGTCGGGTAGAACTGGACGAAGGTGTTCTCCACTGCTGCGTTGGCGCCATGGCACGTGTTGCAGGAAGAATTGGCCCCCAGTGCGGTAGCGCGATCCTTGCCGTCAAAACCGAAGTAAGACCACTTTTGGGGAAAGCGCTGCTCGTCCTTCACCTCAGCCTCAATCGCCCGGAGTTCGCTCTGGTAATGGCCCGCATTGTTGATGGAACCTTGCCCCGTCGCGGAACGGATCTCGAGGACGAACATGGTCTTATCGGGCCAGTGTCCGGTTTCAAGAAATGCCCGGTAAGACGACGGGTTCACGAAGACGTTGTCAAACAGAGGATGAGCGGGATCGGCCGACGCAGCGGGTCCATAGGTCATGCCGAGACCCGAACTGAGAAAGACCCATTGCCGGTAGTCCTGCGGGAGCATGAGTTGGCCGTCCGCAGTAAACCGGGGTCCGTCGCCGGGAGTTTGGGCTGTCAGCGCGAGCGCGGCGAGCGCGATCAGGAGGGATTGTTTCATGAGAACTCCTTCTAATTATCGTAGCGTGCAGTGGAAGAGGCGTTTTGTTATGCTGGAAGCGGCCCCTGAGCGGGAGTAATTCAGTGGTAGAATGCCAGCTTCCCAAGCTGGACGTCGCGGGTTCGAGCCCCGTCTCCCGCTCCATCTTTTCAATAACTTGGGGCATGTTGCCAGTGTCAGCGTTAATGCGATTACTGCTTTAAGCTTCCGATCACCTCGCGGAGCCGGATGGAGGGTGTTAGCGGCATCCTCCATCCAAACCTGAAATCTCCTCGCGTCGCCTCAGTTCAGAAAGCCTCATCGTTCGAGAACTCCCCGCGCCGTCATTGAATGACGACTGATTCCAATTTGCGAACGGCAGCCAGCTTCTGTTCAAAGCTTGCAACCGCGTACTCGTTTTCATTTACATCCACCGTATTTCCCATCTGTGCCGACCGGGTATGAGCATCCACCCCCGCCGCCTTCGACAACGTCGCGAACGTTCTCCGCATGACCTGGAAAGTTGCCCATTCCAGTCCCACCAGCTTGAGATTCGGATGCATGCGTTTTCGCCAGATGTTGTCCCGCCTCATCGGCGTTCCTTTCTCCGAGCCGAACAGCCATGCCTCCTTGGGCGAACCCAGCAGCCGGAGCTTCCACTCATCGAGCAACGCCAACGTACCGACTGTGAGCGCAACCCTCCGGGCTGATCTCTTTGTCTTCGGTTCGTCGATATCGCCTTTGTAAACCCGCCGCCGAACCCAGACCGAGTTCTCATCCAGGTCGCCCACTTGCAACGCCAGGATCTCTCCCGGACGCATCCCCTCCCAGGTCGCAAGCCGAGCAATCACCCGTTCCCGGAGATCCAGCGCTCCGATCATGGCGACTGCCTCTTCCGAAGTCAGAACCCTTCGGCTTCGGCCTTCCTGGTAGTGCCGCGGCGTGAAGAGCGCCACAGCCGGATTCCGATCCACAACACCCTCGCTCATGGCGAGCGTGAAAACAGACCGCAGACGGAAACGAAGATGATCCACCATGCTCCGCCCGCAGCTTCGAGCCTC
>CAIKAS010000081.1 GCA_903825445.1 uncultured Acidobacteriia bacterium | reverse complement strand
TGCAGCAGGGTCAGCGAATAGTCGATTTCCACGTCCAGCTTTTGGTCTTTGAGCCGGACGTAATCGCTGGTATCCATGGCGACGCTCATATAGGTTGCAAGCCGCGTACTCACGGATGTGGGTTGGCCCGCTCCTTCCCTTGCGATCAAGAGCGGTGCGTAGCCGTAGTCGGGCGATTGTGCGCTGGCACGCGTGACGCCTCGCGAATCGATGAGGCGCAGATCGTAGTGCTCCTCAGCGAGAACAGAATCGGCCGGCATCCCGGTCACTGAAAGAGGGATACGCAGATCTGTCATAGCGTTCACGCCGAAGCGTGGCAGGTTCGGAGGTAGTGGTCCGGCATAGGCGTCGAAAGCGAGTTCCACAGCGTGGGCGGCTCCCGGCGCGGGCGAAAGCCGACGCTGCAGCGCGAAGGCTGCAGGTTGCCAGGGCAGCAGAGAGACGCCAAGCAGGATTGCTACTCCGGCGACGGCCGCCCAGCGCGAGGCGGCGGTCAATCTTCGACGGTACTGCAAAGTGAGTATCACGGTGGCGAGCAGAACGATTACTATGGCGCAGAGTGCGACGATCTCCCATCCGAGCGCGGTGCTTGAAAGCCTCCGCGAAGGGGGTACTTCATTGATGGTGATGTTGAAAAGAGCGAGGACCACAACACTCAACACGACCGAGCTCAAAACTTCCAGGAGGTTTTTGGTGACGGATGCGACTGCGAACACCGGCAGACTGAAGACCAGCAGGCTGAAGATACTTCGGGTCAAAGAGGCGCTGAGCGACGCGCCGAAGGAATTACCATCGACAATGGCGACTATCAGGTCGGTGACGATGACGGGGACCTGCACGACGAGAACGGTAAAGAGGAGTTTGGCAAGCAGCAGGTCTCTACGGCGAATGGGCCGCACGAGCCAGTCCTGGCGCACGCCGGGAAGCGGGTCACTCTGGACGGATTCGACAATGAGAAACGCCTGTGCCAGGAATACGGAAACGAAAACTAGTCCGATCAGCCGGATAGTAGCTGCACTGGGCGTGGCGCTGCCCGTTTTCCACAACATGACGGACAATATGACTTGCAGGAGAGCTACACCGAGCGCGAGCTGCCATTGCAGATTCCAGTCCTTTTTGAAAATGTGCCAGATCATATGGTTTTCTCCTGTTGCAGTTCGGTGGTGTCGCGGCAGGCGCGGGCCAGCGTTGTGAAGATGGATCGCAATGCCATCGGTTCTGTGTCGATTCTGCGCGCGGCGCCTACAAATGAAGTGACCAGTTCTCCGAAGCCTGTCTCCGTAAAACGGGTATCGACGAAAGTCAGGACATTACCGCTTGTCTGAAGACCCAGCCAGTGCTCCGGTTGTTTCGAAGAGGTGGATACGGGCTGTTCCAGCACGACGCGGACTTCGCGGAAGCGGCCAGTTAGATCGGTCATGGATTCGGCGAAGAGCAATTTGCCTTCGTCGATGAAGCCCACGTGGGTCACCATGCCTTCGATCTCGGAGAGCTCATGCGAAGAGATGAGGATGGTCATCTCGCCGGCCTGATCGAGGAGGCCTTCCATAAATTCGTCGCGCACCAGAGGATCAAGACCGCTAAAAGGCTCGTCAAGCACCAGCAACTTCGGGCGAAATGGCAGCGCACAGGCGAGAGAATTCTTCATGCGCATGCCGTGAGAGAGGTCGCGAATGTGGCGATTGGCGGGGAGGCGGAGGCGCTTGAGAATCTCCGCCTCGAGATTGCGGTCCCAATCGGGATAGAAGGGGCGGAGATAGGCGATGTAGTCGGCAACGGTCATGCGCGCGGGCATGTCCTGGTTCTCGGAGACATAGCCGATGCGGGACAGTTCGCGCGGGGAGAGTTTTTTTGAATCGACACCGAGCACGGTGATGTTGCCGCGGGTGGGCTCGATGATGTTCATCAGAGCTTTGATGGTGGTGGTTTTGCCGGCTCCGTTGGCGCCAATGAGGGCGAAGGCCGCGCCTTCCGGAACATGGAAGGTGAGGCCACGGAGCGCGTCGTGACGTCCGAATTTTTTCCATAGATTCGATACTTCAATCATTTCCGTTTTGCCTCCCCTAACTTTGCCCATTCGCTTTCTACCGCGCTCACGAGTTCTGTCAGCTCAAGGCCAACGCGGCGCGCTTCTACTACCAGTTGCTCCACTTCGTGAGTGAGCAGATGCTTGCGTTCACCGATTCGGACGGAAGGCGGTTTCGCCACAACCGTGCCCACACCGGGGCGCGATTCGAGATAACCTTCCTGGATCAGGTGCTGGACCACTTTGTGGGCCGTGTTGGGATGAATCTTGAGTTCGGCCGCCATCGCGCGAACCGAAGGGAACGGCTGGCCAGGAGCGAACTCGCCGCTGATGAATGCTTTCTGCGCGGCGAAGACGACCTGATCGAAAATGGTCTCGCCCTGACGGGAACCCGGCCGCAGACTGAACCGTAACAGTGTCACAGTGACACTGTGACAGAAGATGACGGTGCTGTCAAGAAAAAACTTTGGCCACAGATGAACGCAGATGGACGCCGATAAAAACTTACGGGTTTTCGGGCCAGGCGTGTCTGGGGTAGCGGCGGCCTAGTTCCTTGCGCACTTGCGGATAGAGGCGTTGCCAGAAGCCGGCCAGATCCGTTGTGGTTTGCACGGGGCGCTGGTTGGGGGCTAAGAGGTGAATTACGAGCGGCACTTTGCCCTGCGCTACGCGCGGGCTTTCCGTCATGCCGAAGAAATCCTGGAGACGCGAGGCTACCCATGGTGGTTTGCCTCGTTCGTAGTTCACTTTTGTGTTGCGGCCTGAGGCGAGGCGGAGGTGCGATGGGGCTATTCGTTCTAGTTGTTGACCGTCGAGTTTGCGTTCGAGGGCGGGGAGCAGTCCGGCCGCGGCTCGTTCCACGTCGGTGAAGCCCTTGAGGCCGTAGCAGAGTTCTTCGAGGGCCTCGGCGGTATCGGACTCAGCGAGTGGCTTGATGGAAGAGTGCTCGGCGGCGAATTCTGCGCGGGCGAGGAAGGCTTCCAGTTCAGCTGGGTCGATGAAGCGCGCGAGGCCCGCTTCGGCTACCTTTGACGCGAGGAGTTTGGCGGCGGATTCAGGGTCGGTGATTTCTCCGCTGCGGGATTCCTGTATGGTGAGTTCGTCGTAGACCAGGGCGTTCACGGATTCTACGCTTTGTCGCTGGCGATTCCATTCGACACCGTTTTTTTCGAGGACGCGATCGGGGAAGAAATCGATTAGCCACTCGGGCTCAATGGCGCAGGCGAGGCGAAGTCGATTCTCTTCTACGTCGATCGCTACCAGGTATTCGCCTCGATGCGGCCATGGCTGTTTCATTTCAGCGGAGGTCCCGTTGGAGAGGAGCACGGTGCCGCCGGAACGGCGTCGGCCTACGCGGTCGGGGAAGGCTGAGAGCACTGCTTTCGCTAATGCGTCGTCGTCGGTGGATTCGCGTTTGGCTGCGCGGATGTAGCGCTTGAGTTGATTGTGGATGCTGAGGGTGCCGAAATCAGGCTGCTCTTCGAGCGCTGCGAAGAGGTCGGAGGAATAGAGTCGCTGGCCGCTGCTGAGAAGGGCGGCGGTGCGACAGGCGGCCGGGCCTGCGCCGTGTTGATCAGCTTCGAGCATCAAGCGGCTGAGGCGGGGATGGAGTGGCATGGCGGCCATTTTCGCGGCGATAGAAGCGCCGCCGCCCGATGGGCGGCTCGACCGGCTGGAAAGCCGGTCGGTGGGCAGGATTGCCAGCCCTCCAATCAGGCGGGTGAGGAGATCACCGGCGGCCTCCAATGCAGCTGCGGGTGGTGGGGTGAGCCAGTCCATTTCCATGGGGTCGTGGATGCCCATGGATTCGAGTTGCAGACACATTTGCGATAGCTCGCGGCGGGTGATTTCAGGCTCGTCGTGATCTTTGCGGCGATGGAAATCTTCGGCGGTGTAGAGACGGATGACATGGCCTGGCGCGGTGCGTCCGGCGCGTCCGGCGCGTTGTGTGGCGGACGCCTTGCTGATGCGGCCGATTTCGAGAGAGGGGAGGCCGGTCCACGGAGAATCGGTGGCGATGCGGGCGAGGCCGGAATCGATAACGATGCGGACGCCATCGATGGTGATGGAGCTTTCGGCGATGTTGGTGGCGAGGATGAGTTTGCGCGGGCGGGACGGGGCGATGGCGCGGTCCTGCTCTTCGGGTGAGAGGTCGCCGTAGAGCGGGGCGACGAGGAGATTGTGCCGGCGCGCGAGCGATTCGCAGGTGTTGGCGGATTTGCGAATGGCGGCGGCGCCGGGGAGGAAGACCAGGATGTCACCCTCACTTTTGATGGCGGCATGGAGGGCGTTTGCGACCTGGAGTTCGATGGGCGCGGCGGAGTAGGGGGTCCATTCGGTGGTGAGCGGGAAGAGACGGCCTTCGGATTTCAGCGCGGGGCAACCGCCGAGGAAGTCGCGCACCGGAGCGGCGTCGAGTGTGGCGGACATGACGACGATGCGGAGATCGGGCCGCTTGGTTTTTTGCAGGCGGCGGAGGAATGCGAGGGCGAGATCGGTTTCGAGATGGCGCTCGTGAAATTCGTCGAGGATGACGGCGGCGACGCCACGGAGCTCGGGGTCCGAGATCATGCGGCGGGTGAAGACGCCTTCAGTGAGGAAGCGGAGACGAGTGCGGGGGCTGGCAACTTCTTCGAAGCGGACCTGGTAGCCAACGGTTTCGCCGACGGATTCGCCGAGTTCTTCGGCAACGCGCCGGGCGGCCATGCGGGCGGCTATGCGGCGAGGTTCGAGGACGAGGATTTCGCCTTTGAGGGAGAGCAGAGCGGGCGGGACGCGGGTGGTTTTGCCTGCGCCGGGGGCTGCTTCGAGAACGAGGTTGGGGGATTGGCGGAGATTCGCCAGGATTTCGGGGAGGAGGGCGTCAATTGGAAGCGAGGCGGGCTGGATCGGCGCGGGGGGCATTGTTTCTATTGTCGCGGTGGGGATGGGGGCGGGTGGGATGGGGAGTTCGACGGCGAGCCCGGGGGGTGAATTCGTGAAATTCAGGAACGAAACCAATTCCTGGTTAAGGAGATTGAGGTACGGTCGGGACGTGACCGGAAAAAATTTTGGCCACAGATTAACACGGATGGCGTCTCTACCCGCAGGCATCCTGGCCGTCGAAATTACCCGACTTGTCGGTCCAGCCGATGACGCCGTTGGGGAGTTTTACTTTGACCCACCAGACTGATTTTTGCGTATCCTGCGTTGGAGCCGAGGGCAGGAGGGTTTCGCCCCAACAATATTCGGAAGTTCGGAAGCAGTATTCGGAGTAGCCGTGGAACAGTTCGAGTACCTTGCCCTGTGAATACACGTGACCGTAGCCTTCGCCGGAGTAATCGAGAATGAAGGAGATGGTGTCTTTCGGCAGGCCGACGTCGCCGACAACGACGACTGGTATCGGCGTCAAGTGAACCTCTCCGGTGAGACCGAGTGCGGCGCTTCCCTTCTTTGCTTTTCCCACCACGCGCTGGCTGCCGGGGGCGGCGACGAGATCGGTATCTTCGCGGACGGTCCACTTGCGGTAGGTACAGCACTCGAAGGGGCAGGCGCCCTTCGCAATGTAGTGATCCGGCGGACGCTGGCTCGCCGGGAGAGTGGTCAGCATTGCGCGGAATTTGGCGCGCCTTTCGTTCGAGGACCGCTTGAGGGCTTCAAGCTTTATGCCGGCGGGTGTTGACTTGAAAGCAGGGTCGTCCATCAAGGCTTTGACTTCGGGGTGGAAACGGACCACGAGGGAGGGGTTCAGGTCCAGGTCGCGCGCGTCCATCTCTTCGAGGACTTGCACTGCTTCAGCGGGGCGGTGGGCCAAAAGCAGAGCTTTCGCGAGTTCAAACCAGCGGAATTCGTTGCCGCAGCTGTCACGGACTTCGAGTTTTTGGAGGTCGACGAGGCGGTTCCAATTGCTGGTTCTTTGGGCGTCGACAATCTCTTTGATTCGCGTGGGCTGCGCTTCCTTGCAGGGACCGCCTAAATCGTAATAGTGTTCCGCGGCGAAGGCCGGAGTGGCGAGAAGAACGGCGGCCAGTGCGGCGTAGCGGAGCATATCGACGATTATGTCACCGATTGCTTCGACAGAATGGACAAGTGTCCTCTTTCAATGCCGTAACAACTGCCGTACCACCCGTCAATACGACAATCAAACATCGTACTCTTTAACAGCGGCGGCAGGATCGCGACCTGATATTCAGGGCATTACCCCGCTCTGAGAATTGCGCGATTCCCCTCCTGCCGTCGCCTGTATGAGGTCCCCCATGGTTATTACCCGTAGAAGATTTGTTAAAAACGTAGCGGCGCTGGCGACGGTCTCGTCGCTGTGCGCACAAAACACCGCATCCAACGAGTGGGGCGGGCCAGTCGTCGATTGCCACTTTCACATGCGTCGCGACCCCCAAGCCAACCTCCAGCACCTCGATGGAGCCGGGATCTCCGGTGCCCTTCTCCTCGCACGCACCGATTCCGGGGATCAGATCCATGCCATGCAAAAGGACTATCCCGGTCGCTTCCTCGGCTGGTTCGCCAGTACCGATGTCACGAAACCCGAAGCGGAAGACCTCCTGACAGCCGCCGTGAAGAACGGCGCTGTTGGTCTCGGCGAGTTGAAATCGCACGTGGCCGCCGCCAGTCCCGAACTCCGCCGCATGTACGCCCTGGCTGGAGAACTCGGCGTTCCCATCCTGGTGCATTTCCAGGAAGTGCCCCATACACCCACCGAAGGCACCTTCGCTCCGGGCTTCAAAGACTTCGAAACGATCCTCAAAAGCTACCCAAAAACCCGTTTCATCGGCCACGCCGACGCCTTCTGGGCCAATCTCAGCGCCGACTACGCCAACGAAGTCGCCTATCCGGAAGGCAAGATCAAACGCGGAGGCATCACCGACAAGCTATTGGCCAGCTATCCCAACCTGTTTGCGGATCTGTACGCCAATTCCGGCAACAACGCCCTGTCGCGCGACCCCGAGTTCACACAGGACTTTCTCAAGCGTTACGAGGACAAGCTGATCTTCGGCAGCGATTGCGGATGTACGGATGGCAAGGGAGGCGGGATCTCCCAGGCCGGAAACCCCGGAGCCAGCCGCCTCGCCGGAAAGTGCGTCGCCCGCGAGACCCTTACCCTGCTTCGCAACAATCTCACTCCCGCTGCTTTCCGCAAGCTGACATGGGAAAACGCCCATCGAATCCATAAGCTTTCCGCCGATCACACTGATTTATCCAAATAGAATCAACGACATAATCATTCAGCTAAATTCTAGTCGTACACACTAAAGGCATATGGAAATGCCTGTGTCAAATACCCGCCCCGAGACATCCTCACGGCAGAAAATTTCTATTCTCGCTGCAGTTCAATGTAACCTAAACAAAACAAACGGCAAGACCCCATTTCTTAACCCATCTTTCAACCCATTTATAAGCCATTCGAAAGCCATTTTGGCCACCCTGAAACCCATTTTGGAGCCGCCAGAACCCATTCCCAACGACTAAAGCCACTCACGGCACTTGACAATATCGCACTCATATTTCATAATCAAATAGAGCTAAATCCGGTTGGTCCCGGCGCTCCCGCTGATCTAAACAGCACGCATTCATATTCAAGGAGGTCCTGAAAAGGACATGGGCAAAATCATTGGTATCGACCTTGGAACGACGAACTCCGTCGTCTCCGTCATGGAAGCCGGTCAGCCGACCGTCATTGCAAATCAGGAGGGTGCGCGCACCACGCCGTCCGTCGTCGCCTTCACCAAGTCGGGTGAACGCCTCGTCGGTCAGGTCGCCAAGCGCCAGGCCATCACCAACCCCGAGCAGACTATCTTCTCCATCAAGCGCTTCATGGGCCGTCATTACGGCGAAGTCAGCGAAGAGATGAAGATGGTCCCGTACAAGGTTGTGCGCGGCGATAATGACGACGCGCGTGTGGAAATCAACGGCAAACTGCAGTCGCCGCCGGAGATTTCGGCCATGATTCTGACCAAGCTCAAGGAAGCGGCCGAAGCCTATCTGGGCCAGAAAGTGACGGAAGCCGTCATCACGGTTCCGGCCTACTTCAACGACGCTCAGCGCCAGGCAACCAAAGACGCTGGCAAGATCGCCGGTCTCGACGTCAAGCGCATCATCAACGAGCCGACAGCTGCGGCCCTCGCGTACGGGCTCGATAAGAAGACCAACGAGACCATCGCCGTATACGATTTCGGTGGCGGTACCTTCGACGTCTCCATTCTCGAAGTCGGCGATGGCGTCGTGGAAGTGAAGTCCACTAACGGCGACACCCATCTGGGCGGCGACAACATCGACCAGCGCATCATGGACTGGATCATCTCCGAATTCAAGAAGGAATCGGGCATCGATCTCTCCAAGGATCAGATGGCGCTCCAGCGGCTCAAGGAAGCGGCTGAAAAAGCCAAGATGGAGCTCTCCACGCTGCTCGAAACCGACATCAATCTGCCGTTCGTTACGGCCGATGCGACAGGCCCCAAGCACCTTCTCATGAAGCTCACGCGCTCGCGCTATGAGCAAATGTGCGAAGACCTGTTCCAGCGCACCGTTGGTCCTTGCAAGCAGGCCATGCAGGATGCCAATGTTACCCCGGACAAGATCGACGAAGTCGTTCTTGTCGGCGGTTCCACGCGCATCCCGCGCATCCAGACCATCGTGAAGGAACTCTTCAACAAAGAGCCGAATAAGAGCGTGAACCCGGACGAAGTGGTCGCGATCGGCGCGGCGGTTCAGGGCGGCGTGCTCGGCGGCGAAGTGAAGGACGTGCTCCTCCTCGACGTGACCCCGCTCTCGTTGGGTATCGAAACGCTGGGTGGTGTGTTCACCAAGCTGATCGAACGCAACACGACGATTCCGACGCGCAAGAGCGAAACGTTCTCGACTGCGGCGGATAGCCAGACCTCGGTCGAGATCAAGGCCTTCCAGGGCGAACGCGCCATGGCCAAGGACAATCGTCTGCTCGGTGTGTTCTCGCTGGTCGGCATTCCCCCGGCTCCGCGTGGCGTGCCGCAGATCGAAGTGACCTTCGATATCGACGCCAACGGCATCCTGAACGTGGCTGCGAAAGACAAGGCCACCAACAACGAACAGAAGATCACCATCACGTCGTCCTCGGGTCTCTCCAAGGATGAAGTCGACAAGATGGCGCGCGATGCCGAATCGCATGCTGCCGACGACCGTAAGTCGAAGGATCAGATCGAGGCTCGTAACCGTGCCGACGCCATGGTCTACAACGTCGAGAAGACGCTGAAGGAACACCGCGACAAGGTCAGCGATGGCGATGCGAAGAACATCGAAGCAGCCATCGAAGACGTGAAGAAGGCGATCAACGAAAACGACGCCGACAAGCTGAACGCGGCGACCGACAAGCTGACGCAGGCCAGTCACAAGCTGGCTGAGGCGATGTACAAGGCCTCCAGCACGCCTCCGGCCGATGGTCCCCAGGGTGCTGCACCTCCGCCTCCTGGTGCCGACAAGCCGAAGGAAGACGTAGTAGACGCCGAGTTTGTTGACGTTGACGACAAGAAGTAATCCTGTGACCAAAACGAAATGGCAAGCCAGCCAAAACACGATTACTACAAGACGCTCGGAATAGAACGCGGCGCTGCGGAAGATGATATCCGCAAGGCCTACCGCAAACTTGCGCGCAAGTACCATCCCGACCTCAACCCGGGCGATAAGTCCGCGGAAGACCGCTTCAAGAACGTTCAGGAAGCCTACGACGTCCTCAGCGACACGAAGAAGCGTGGGATGTACGATCAGGTCGGCTTTTACTCCGACTCCGGGTTCGCGGCTAATCCGAATCCTGGAGCCGGAGCAGGCGGACCACGAGGAGGTCCGAACATGGACTTCGGCGGTTTCGACTTCTCCGAAATGTTCCGTGACGCCCAGGCGGAAGCTGCGAAGGGCCGACGTGCTGGTGGCGGCAATGCCGGTTCGGCCGCGAGTGGAGCAGGTGGAGGTGCGTTCAAGGGTATCTTCGATCAGTTCTTCCGCGGCGATTCGAGCGGTGGCCATGAGCCGGAAACTGCCCCGGAAAAGGGCGCCGATCTTGAGTACGGCCTGAACATCACCTTCTGGCAGGCCATCAAGGGAACGCAGACCAAGATCGAAATCACCCGCTACGAGCAGTGTGCCGTTTGTCATGGTACCGGCGGCAATGAAGCGGGTTCGGCAAGCTGTCCGCAATGCAGTGGCACGGGCAACGTGCAGCAGATGGCCGGCAACATGAAGTTCAATCTCACCTGTCCGCGCTGCAATGGCAAAGGCCGCATCAAGAACGCCTGCGCTGCTTGTCACGGGGATGGCCGCATCTCCCACAAGGAGTTCGTGGAAGTGCGTATTCCTGCCGGAGCGCAACATGGTTCCCGCCTGCGCGTACCAGGCAAAGGCAATGCCGGCACAATGGGCGCGCCTCCCGGCGACCTCTACATCACGACGAACGTGGAGCCGCATCCTGTCTTCCGCCGGGAAGGCGATAATATCCACATGGAAGTGCCCATCACCATATGGGAAGCGGGTCTGGGAACCAAGATCGAAGTTCCCACCATCGATGGCAAGACCTTGCTCAAGATCCCGCCAGGCACGCAGAACAACCAGAAGTTCCGGCTGCGTGACCGTGGCGTGCCGAATGCGCGCAAGAATACAAAAGGCGACCAGATCGTCCAGGTCGTTCTGAAAGCTCCGGAGATACGCGACGAGAAGACGAAGGAACTTCTGCGCGAACTGGCCGAACTGCATCCCGAAGATCCGCGGACGGGACTCTGGACCGAGGAATGACATGCGCGCAAAATCCAAAGCAGCCTACATGATTTCCTCGGTGGCGGAGCAGTATTCCGTCCACCCGCAAACGCTGCGTCTCTACGAACGCGAAGGCTTGTTGAAGCCCAGTCGCAGCGATGGCAACACGCGCCTCTATACCGAAGAGGATCTGGAACGACTCGAAGTGATCCTGCACCTGACGCGCGATCTCGGCGTGAATCTCGCTGGAGTGGAGATCATACTCAACATGCGGAACAAGATGGAAGCGATGCAGAATCAGATCGAGGAATTCGTGCAATCGCTGAACTTCGAATTAGCGAATCGTCCGCCAGCCGCGCGCGCTGGCGAGCAAAACTCCCTGGTGCCGGTGATCCGCACAGCGATCATAACCCGCACAAGGAAAGGCTGAACTCAGCGCGTAGCCAGCGGTCTCGCCTGAACTGCCGAGGTCGGTATTCGGTATCCCGAAGTGCGCAGGATATCGCGCCCTTTGCCGTTCAGCAGGTAGTCCGCGAAGATCCGCGCCGTATCCGGATGCGCCGAGGCGCGCACAATACCAAGCGCCTGATCGATCGGTGAATGCAGTTGTTCGCCCACCTGAATCACTTTGCCCTTTTCCTTCAGCACCAGTGAATAAGCAGTAAAAACGGCATCGGCATTCCCCGAGGTGCCGTATTGTTTCGCCATGCTGATGTTGTCCGCATACACAACCTTGGGCTCCGTCTGCCCCCAGATGCCCAGCTTCTGCAGCGTCTCCCTCGCAGCCATGCCATAAGGCGCGAGCTCGGGCTTCGCAAGCGCGATCACTTTCACGTCGGGACGCACCAGGTCCTCTAAGCGACTGATGTTTGCCTTGCCACCAGGCGGGATCCAGAGAGCCAGAATGCCTGTCGCATAGACCGCCCGCGACCCGGCGACGAGCAGGCCTTTCTTCTCCAGTTGCTCGACATGATCCACATCGGCAGCTGCATAGACGTCGAACGGCGCTCCGTTCTCAATCTGAAGAGCGAGCTGCGCGGTTGACGCAAAGCTGAACACTGGATGGATGCCGGTCGCCGCTTCAAACTGCGGCCCTAGTGCCTGAAAGACCTCATTCAGGTTCGCCGCCGCGGCGACGGTCACTTCTCGCGTAGCGGGTTGAGCACTGGCCACGGCTGCGGCCAACATTAGGGCAAAGACGATAGCGCGTGTCTTCATTCGTCCTTATTATCCCAACTTAGTAGTGAAACTTATAGCGCACCTCAACGTAGACTTGCCGTGGATCGTTGAAGTGGAAACCGCCAAACGTCAGGCTGTTATCGAGCAGCGTCCTGCCGTTCGTGACATTCAGCGCACTCACCGACACGCGATACTTCTCTCCGAAGCTCTTCCCAACAGAGAGATCCACATTGGTGTGCGAAGGCAGATAATCGCCTGGATACAGCGTGCTCGGATTGCCGTTCGTGAATCCCGAACCGTAGTACACGTTGGCCGAGGCAAACGCCCGCCCCGGCAGTGTCGCGTTGGCGCCGATGTTCAGGGTGTTCCGCTGATCGTGGTCTACCGGCGCATAGCCGGGGGGCGGCTCGCAGACCGATTGCAGCGCCACGGGACAGACGAGTCCTCCGGTAAACGGACCTTCGTCCTGCGCGCTCTGATTTGAATAAGCCAGGTGAATTTGCGCGCGATGCCAGATTCTCGGGGAACGAAGTGTGACCTCCCAGCCCTGAATAATCGCGGCATTCCAGGTGAGTGGCCAGAACAGGTTCGACTCGCCGATGTTGCTGTGGTCGAGCCAGTTTGTGGCCCTTGTCCTGAATACATCGGAGTCAAGGACCCAGCCATGAAGCGGAATCGTGATGCCCGTCTGGTACTCCTTGTCGCGCTCTCCGCGCAGAGCGCCAAAAGTGAGATTTTGACTCGTCGCCAGATCACTCAGAGGGCCGGTCGCCGTCAGCAGTGGCGGCGGCTGATAGAACCTTCCGTAGAAGCCCCGCAGCACCCACTTCACGCCGGGAACCCGAATCGCGACGCCAAGCCTCGGGTCGGTCGCGTCCTCGGTGAGTTTGGGCTGCGTACCCGCAGCGGGCGAAGTGAAATGCGATTCGCGAAGACCGGCGATCAGCGTCAGCCACGAACTCACTTTGACGCGGTCACTAACGAACTCTTCGATTACCGCGCCGGTAACGGCGGCCGACGACGGCCCGAAATTTTGACAGTCCGCGCCGCAATCGGTGAAGACGTTATTGAAGTAGTTGCTCTGGTGTTGCGCAAACCCGTAAAAGCCTGCCTGTAGGTCGTTGTTCTTCAAGGTAGTGGCATTCACGCTGGCCTGCCCACCCGCGTAGTCGGAAGTTTGTTTCACGTCCGTGACTGCGGGATAGTCGTTAGGCGAACTGTTGTACGCAGCCTGGTTGTAGTGATAAAACGGCGAAACCGTGATCAGCAACTTCGGGCTAAACGTATGGATCCACGAAAACGTGACATAGCCATCGGGCTCGCTCTCGCTGTCCCGGAGACCGTAACTGGCATACGTCTGATTACCTGCCGAATTCGGATCGGGATCGATGGGGATCTGGTAATAATCGCGCCGCATGGAGGCCACCAGACGGAACTGGTTTGCGGCGCTGGCGTTGAACATGAGCGATGCGAATCCCCCGAAGCCATTCTCGGCATCGTGAACGACCTGCCCCACGGGCGGCTCCAGTCCGTAGTCGCTGCGATTCCCGTTGAGGCTCGCATAATACGCTAAGCGCTTCGTGTGTCCGCCGAAATTGATCTGGTCGTTGGTTTGGTACCAGTTTCCGAAGGAGGTAACGAGTTCGGCATCGTTGTCGCGCTCGAAGCCGGTTCGCGGCACAATGTTGAAGATGCCGTAGGTGCGGTCTCCATAGTCGGCGTCGTAGCTGCCGCGTTGAACTTCCAGATAATCGATGTCCTTCGGGTCGATCTGCGGGCCCAGATTGGTGGCGATATTGGTATTCGGCACTGGCACGCCGTCGATCAGCCAATCGACCTGATGTCCACCGCGCATGTGCAGCATGTCGTGCGTCATGTATGCGGCCGGGACGTAGTCCGTGATCATCGCCATGCTGTTGGTTCGGTCGGCTCCAGGAGTCTGTGCAATATCGTCCCGGTCGATGAGTGTGGTGGGGGTGACCGAGTCCATGTTGGCCATGTCCGCCTGACTGACGACGTCAGTAGCCTGACTCACAGCGGCGAGCGTCAACTGAAAGTGAAGGACGGGCGCTGAGCCGGAGGCAACGGTGACGGTTTGCTGCGAAGTTTGGAATTTTGGCTGAGTTACGGTGATGTTGTAATCGCCGACAGGTACAGTCGCGAACGCAAATTCACCGTTATCGTCCGACTGCGCGGACTGCGACCAATCCGACGTTGCGGACTGAAGTTTCACGGACGCGCCGCTCATGGGCCGATGCGTCGGATCGTGGACGATACCCTGAATCCTTCCAAAAATCGCGGCTTGAAGCAGCGCGGTAGACAGCAAGAAAACAGACAGACAACGGGACATACTTCTTCTCCAGGTAATAGTGGTGCGTTAACGAACAGGCAGACAGAATGAATCAGGAGAAGAATGAAGGTGGGCCGCGCTCTTGGCCGGACTGACTGTAGGAGATCAGAGAGCGTGAGTCTGGCTGCGCGGCTGAAGCGGCGTGGAGCAGAGTGACAGCGAGGAGCGAACGTGAAACCCCGGGCGCGCCAGACGTCTGGTGTGCCGGAACCGCTTTCGCGGCAGGAAACGAAGGACAGCGCGCCGCCCGCACGGCCGGCCCCGAACCGGGTTCGGCGGCGTTCGATGCCATGCCGCAGTGGTGCTTTCCGTCGCGTCGACAGCAGGCGGGAAGCTTCGACTCGGGATCAGACGCGAAAACCGCCGGCGCGATCAGCGAAAAGCTGAACAGGGCCACCAGCAGAGACGCGAGGAGACGACGCACAAAACTATTTTACCCGCAAGCCGATTCCTTTTTCGCATTGGCCGTAATACTGTTTAGGAACGCATGAATCTGCCGCAGCTATTTGACGAACATCACGCGCCGCTGTTTCGCTTCGCGTACCGAATGACGGGATCGGTTGCCGATGCGGAGGACATTGTGCAGGAGTGCTTCCTGCAAATCCTGCGCCCGGGCAACTCCTATGACCCGAAGCGCACGCCGATCCGCACATACCTTTTTGGCGTGGTGCGCAATCAGGCGCTGAAGCGGCGGCCAGCAGATGCATCGCAGGAGATGCAGGAGCCGGGATATGAGTGGTCTCCCGAGCGGCAAATGTTGCGGACGGAACTGGAACAGGTAGTGGCCCGCGCGGTTGCCGCACTGCCGGATGGCCAGAGAGAAACGCTGATCCTGGCGCACTACGAGCAGTTATCGCTGGCGGAGATCGGGGAAGTGATGGAGATCGAGGTGACGGCGGTGAAATCGCGCCTGCAGCGGGCACGCGCAGGTTTGAGGGAGACGCTGGCAGCGTATGTAACGAGTCTGGAGAAACGACAATGAACGATACCGAACTCGATGATTTACTCAATCAGTGGGCTGCGCCCGCGGTAAGGCCGGAGTGGCGCCAACGCGTACGTGCCGGACTCACGCAGAGCCGGCCGGGCGTGACGCGGTCCTGGAAAGCGAGACTGAGCGGCTTGCCGGGCAGGGGTGTCCTTGTAGGTTTGGCGGCAGGAGCAGTCGCGAGTCTGCTCGTGGTTTCGGTAGCTTTCCCGCAAACGATGGACTATTGGGGGTCTGCGCCGCCGTTCATCGTAACATCCGAATTCACGCACTGCGATCCTGACGCGCCCTGTAAGGTGTTTTCATACATGACCTCTTATATTCGGGATGGTCGCGAATTTGCAACGTCACATGTGTTCCCTGAAAATCCGCTCCTGAATATGCATCACAGGCTGCTGGACCCTTTCAACAGCCTCATGTATGGCGTAACGCTCCTTCTTGAGGGTGACGCCAAGGTGGACGCTGACCGCTCAACCCGTGCAGCGAGAATTCATAACGATTGCGCGTTGCCGGACGGCTCGGAACAGGTCATCGGACACGAAACGGTGGTCGGATACAAGACGACAGTTATCCAGCAGATGACAGCACCCGACTCCCGCGACACAGAATGGCTGGCACCGGATCTCGAATGCATTCCCCTGAAGACCAACTTCGAGAAGGTGATGCCCGACGGAAGTTTTGAAATGACAAACGGGAGGCGCGCGCTCGGAGTGAAACTGAATCATTGAGATGATGTAGGGCATGGGATCACTTACCGGAACCAATGCCCTGGTCACGGGCGGCTCACGCGGAATCGGGCGGGCTATCTGCCAGAAACTGGCGCTACAGGGCGCGGATATCGTACTGCACTACAACAGCAATCGCGCGGCGGCGGAAGAGACTGCGGCGACGATCGGTCGGCCGGTCCGGCTTGTCCAGGCCGACATGGGTTCCCTCGAAGGGATCGAGCGTATGTTCGCTGACCTCGGCGATCTGCGGCTCGATTTCCTCGTCAACAATGCTGGTATCTGGCGGGACACGCCCGTGGGCTCGTCGTCCGCTGCGGTTGTCAACGAGATGATCAATACCAACCTGCGCGGACCGTTTTGGGTGACGCAATGCGCGCTGCCTTTGTTGAAAGATGGCGGGCGGATTGTAAATGTGTCGTCCGTTGCCGGGCGGATCGGCGTGGCGGGAGGCCGAAGTCTCTATGGCGCCACCAAAGCGGGCGTAGATTCCTTTACGCGCAACTGGGCGCTGGAACTGGCTCCGCGCCGGATTTTGGTGAACGCGGTCGCGCCCGGCTACATCACCACGGACATGACCGAGCCGTACTTCTCGGACCCCGCGATGCTCGATAGAACGCTCAAACGGCAGCCGCTTGGGGCCCTCGGAACCCCCGAAGAGGTCGCCGATGTAGTCGTGTTCCTTTGTTCGGAAGGCGCGAAGTTTATCACCGGTCAAAGCATCAATATTAGCGGCGGTTTGGTGATCTGAAACGCCTCTGTCACCCGCGCTGCAGGTGGATTCGGTAGAATTCCATTGGAGACCGAAAATGACACCGACCGAAGTCCTGCAACTGGCGAACGATAATGGCGCGAGGCAGGTAGATATCCGATTTGCCGATATCCCGGGTTTGCAGCACCACATCTCGTACCCGATCGGCGAACTGAGCGAAAGTTCGTTCATTGACGGCTTTGGCATTGACGGCTCCAGCATCCGCGGCTGGGCGGCGATCAATGAGAGCGACATGCTGCTCATTCCGGACGCAACCACTGCGTTTATGGATCCGTTTATGGAGACGCCGACACTGGTAATGATCGGTGACGTGCGCGATCCGCTGACGAGGCAGAATTACGAGCGCGATCCGCGCTGGATTGCAAAAAAAGCCGAACTCTATTTACAGAACACCGGCGCGGGAGACACGGCATTTTTTGGCGCGGAAGCGGAGTTTTTCATTTTCGATAACGTGCGTTTCGATCAGAACGCGCATTCGGGTTTCTACTTCATCGACGCGGACGAAGGCCGCTGGAATTCGGGCGCGGAGAAGGTCAGCGACCGGAATAATCTCGGCTACCGCCCGCGTTACAAGGAAGGCTACTTCCCGGTGCCGCCGACCGATCACTATCAGGATCTGCGCTCCGAGATGGTGAATACGATGGAACGCTGCGGATTGGTGATCGAGTGCCATCACCATGAAGTGGCGACCGCCGGGCAGAGCGAGATCGATCAGCGCTTCAATACGCTGGTGAAATCGGCGGACAATATGATGACTTATAAGTACATCGTCCGCAACGTGGCCAACCAGTACGGAAAGACCGTCACGTTCATGCCGAAGCCGCTGTTTGGGGATAACGGCAGCGGGATGCACGTGCACCAATCGATCTGGAAAGATTCGAAGCCGTTGTTTGCGGGCGACGAGTATGCGGGGCTCAGCACGATGGCGCTGCACTACATTGGCGGCCTGCTGAAACATGCGCGGGCGCTTTCGGCGATCATCGCGCCAACAACGAACAGCTACAAACGCCTTGTGCCGGGCTACGAAGCGCCGGTAAATCTGGCGTATTCGCGGCGGAATCGTTCGGCGGCATGCCGGATTCCGATGTATTCGGTCAGCCCAAAGGCGAAGCGCGTGGAATTCCGGCCACCGGATCCGTCGGCGAATCCGTATCTGGCGTTTGCGGCTCTGCTGATGGCGGGTCTGGATGGCGTGCTGAATAAGATTGAGCCGGGCGAGCCGCTGGATAAGGACATTTACGACCTGACGCCAGAGGAAATGAAGTCGGTTCCGTCGATGCCGGCATCGCTTGAGGAAGCGCTCGGATGCCTTGAAGACGATCACCAGTTCCTGCTGAAGGGCGATGTATTCACGGAAGAGCTGATCGAGACGTATATCGATTACAAGCGACGCAACGAGGCCGATGCGGTGCGGTTGCGGCCGCATCCATATGAGTTTTCGCTCTACTACGACATTTAAGGCCCGCCGCATTTTTGTGAAACGGCGTTAGTAACTCGTCCGTATGTTCATCATGCGCGCGATGTTCAGGACTGCCTTGCGACTTGCCTGGGTTGTCGCATTGTCATCGCTGGCTGGAAGACTGCTGCCAGCGCAGGACTACTTTCCGCCTGGCAGCTTAGATAAGACACCTCAAGGCCACGAATTGAAAGCGGCCTGGTTTTCGAAACAGCTCAAGGCAATGCGCGAGCCTTCGCTGTGGGAGTTGTCCAAGAAGGATCCGAAAGCGGAGGTCTATCGGTTTCTCTGGCTGCGGGCGGCGGATCATCCTGTGGCCATTCGCGTTGTCGTTCGCGCGGGCGGTTCGGCGTGGCTGAATTCGCGGATGACGACGGGCAAGGGCGCATCCGATCCCGGTCACATCACGCGGTACAGCGTTTCCTGGCTGCGAAAGAAGCTAACGCAGGAGTTTCTCGATGAGACGGTGAAGGTGGGCTTCCAAAGTATGCCGACCCTTTCTGCCCAAAATGACGCGACCGCCGGGATGGGCGGATCCGAGTGGATAGTGGAAGGCATCAAGGACGGCCAATATCATGTCGTCGTACGACACTCGCCCGATGTTGCCGATCCCGTGCGGGAGATTGGTCTGCTTGCTCTGAAACTTGGCAGGTTCAATAAGTCGAGAACCGGCCCGATTTGCTAACCGACAAGCTTTACTTCAGCTCGTTCGGCTTGAATTCTCCGCCCTTCAGCAGAATTCCCAGTAACTCTTTCGAACGGGCGTCCCAGTTCTGTTCCTTCTGGGGCGTGAGGTTATTGTGCTCGGATTCGATCATCGGCAGCGGCTCCTTCGCGACGGAAATCTGATTGAGTTCGGTCCAGATACCTGCCGGCGGCGACGTGGTATCGATGAAGCCTATCGCGGCCAGCACGGGCGCTCTGATGCGCGACGCGAAGTTGACCGTATCGAAATAGAGCGCCGTGTTCATCACTTTGGGATCGGTCGACGGCCAGTTGGGATAACCGGCTTTGCGGCCATGCAGGTCGCCGTTGGAATCCGCACCGGAGGGAACGCACACAAGCACTGCGGTAATCTTCTCCGGGCGGAGGCCGGCGAGCATGATGCTCTGTTGCCCACCCATGCTGGTGCCCATGAGGACGATCGTTTTGCCGTCCCAGTCAGGGCGAGACATTATGTAATCGAGCGCCCGTGAATCGCGCAGGTACATATTGAGGAAGTATGAAGTCTCGCGGTCCGTGTTGCCCACGGCCGCGTAGTTCGGCGGCGCGTTGCCTTTGGGATCGGAAGGAAGCTTATCGTGCGAATCGACGTCGACGACCAGCCAACCTTCCGCCGCACGAGCCGCGACCGACTTGACGTTTAAGGCATAGACACCGGCATATTGGAGCAGGATCAGCGCCGGGAACTTTCCGTCACCTGCCGGCTTTGCGAGGTAACCCTGTGCGTGGGAGCCGAGCGCGTCGAGCACAAAGGTGTTCATTTCAACCGTGGGCGTTTCTGGATGTGTATCGACTGCCACAGCGGTGAGTACGGGGTTGATCGGGACCTTCGATTGGGCGGCAAGTTTGGCGTCCCAGAAGGCATCGAAATCGGCTGGCCGCGGGGTGGAGAGGCCAAACTTTGTGGGGGCAACGGCCGCACCGACCGCATAGAGTCCGTTATTACGTCCAGTGTTGCCGCCGACGTAGCCGTTCGGGTTACCCCGGCCTGGACGGGCGGGTGGCGTCGCTGGAGCGTCGGCAGCGGGCGCGGCGGGCGGAGGATCGGGCACAAGTTTGGCCGTGGGCTCGATCGCGACGTAGATCATCTCCGGCACCTCACCGACGATTTCGATCTTGTCTTTACCTGTGGAGAGATCGAGTTTGCCTTCTTTCAGTACGTCGGCGTTATTGCGGCGGATGGTCCACTTATACCTATAGGTGGGGGCGACGGGACCGGGGGTGACGGTCCAGCCGACGGTTTCGCCGATATTGTAGATGCCTGCTGCGTGGTACGGCTCGAAAGTGAGTTGCTGCGGAATTGGCCCGCCGCGCTGAGCTGAGGCGATGGCAGCGGCGAAGACGAGGGAGAGGGTGAGACGCGAATAGACGCGGAGAGGTGAGATGCGAACCAACGGTGTCCTCCTGGGAAGACTCTATTGTATGCACTATTCGCAAATAAACCGATCGGCTGATTCCGCCGGACGTCATCGCAGTTTGATAGTCTGGACAAAACTCCGGCTAACAACTGAGGCCCCATGCAACGCAGAACTTTTCTCCAAACTCTTCTGGCCGTGCCTGCCATTTCAATAGCGGCTGCCGACGATTTCAGCAATCGCGTGAAGGGCCTGCCTCCATTGACGATCAAAGATGTCAAAGTCATCACTACAAACGGCGGCAGCAATTATCGCTGGGTCTTTCTGAAAATCATCACCAGTGAAGACGGGCTTTACGGTATTGGCTCGGCGAACGACAACTACCAGACTTTCGCCGTCGCAACGGCGCTCGAAAAACATCTGAAGCCGTGGTTGATCGGAAAAGACCCCGACCGCATTGAAGATCTCTGGCAGGCCGCGAACTATCGCACGTACTGGCGCGGCGGTCCACTCAACAATAAGGTGCTGGCGGCGATGGACGAAGCGCTATGGGATATCAAAGGCAAGCGCGCAGGCATGCCGGTATACGAAATGCTGGGCGGACGCGCTCACGATGCGGTGGCCTGCTACGACCACGTCAGCGGCAGGACAAAGGAACAAGCGGCCGATGCTGTCGCGAAGTCGATGGCGACCGGCTTCCGGCACATCCGTCTGCAATACGGCGAAGGCGGTTATGGCGGTGGAGGCTTCATTCCCGCCAATTCGGGCAACCGCGCGGAGAACGGCTATCAGGGGCAGGCCTTCGACGACGATTTGTATGTGGAAACCGTACCGCCTGTGTTCGAATATGTGCGGCAAAAGATTGGGTTTGAGCCGAAGCTGATCCACGATGTCCATTCGAAACTCAGTGGAGCGAACGCGCTTTTGTTTTCGAAGAAGATGGAACCCGTCCACATGTTCTTCGTGGAAGACCTGTTGCCGCCTGAACAGGTGGCCTGGTACAAGGAAGTCCGGCAGGTGTGCGCGACGCCGCAGGCTGTAGGTGAGTTGTTTACCAATTCGGCGGAATATTTACCGTTGATCGCGGACCGCGTCATTAACTTTATCCGGACGCGCGTGACGGCGATCGGGGGCATCACTCCGGCAAAGAAGCTGGCGAATCTGTGTGAGGCTTTCGGCGTAAAGACGGCGTTCCAGGAAGGCGGCGAGAACGATCCGGTGAATCAGCTTGCGGCGTATCACGTGGATATGTCGAGCACGGCGTTCGGGATTCAGGAAGAGAACCATTTCCCGCCGCTCGTGCACGAGATGTTGCCGGGGACGGCTGCGATCCGCAAGGGATTCATGCATGGCAGCTTGCGCCCGGGCCTGGGGATCGATATCAACGAGGAAATGGTGGCGAAGTATCCGATTGCGGAAGCGCGCAACGGCGGGGCTTACGGGACCGATCGCGCACCGGACGGGACAGTGATCGCGCCGTAGAGAGCGCGGCTGCATGCATACTGCCGCGGCTCCGCAAATGTGATATCGTTGCTGCAAGATGTCAGTCACCCGCCGCACGTTCTTAGGCTCAGCCGCAGCCGCTGTCACTACCATTTCGACGTCCTCCGCGCAAACGAAAAAGATCCCGATCGGGTTGGAACTGTACTCTGTGCGCTCTGCCCTTGCCGCCGACCCTGTCGGCACGGTGAAGAAGGTCGCAGCGATGGGGTACGAAGTGGTCGAATTCTTCGCGCCCTATTACAACTGGACTCTCGATCAGGCGAAAGATATGCGTAAGGTGATCGACGATCTCGGCGTCAAGTGCCACTCGACGCACAACTCCGCGGCGAGCTTCCAAGCGGCAAATCTGCAAAAGACCATCGATCTGAATCATGCGATCGGCGGGACATACGTCGTGCTCGCGAGTTCTATACGATCGACGAATGCGGACGACTGGAAGAAACTGGCGGTGGAAACACTTGCGCCCGCGCTAGATACATTGCGAAAGGCCGGCCTGCGCGGTGGTTATCACAATCACCAATACGAATTTGTCCCTACCGCTACGGGGCCACGCCCCATGGATGTGCTTGCAGCAAATACACCGAAAGACTTCATGCTGCAATTCGATGTCGGAACCTGCGTGGAGATGGGGCAGGACCCCGTGGCATGGGTAAACGCAAACCCTGGTCGAATCAATTCGCTGCACCTGAAGGACTGGAACAAAGAAAAGGGCTACCGCGTGCTCTTTGGCGAAGGGGCCGTGCCGTGGAAAGAATTGCTGGTAGCGGCGGTGAAAACGGGCGGAGCGGAGTATTTTTTGATTGAACAGGAAGGCAGCGACTACTCTGAGTTTGAAACCGCACAGCGGTGCCTCGATACTTATCACAAGATGATGGGCTAGGCGCGTTTTTTGAGCCGGGCAGGCGCACATCTGCCCAGCATTATGAATTACTTATGCGTGCCATTGCCGGGTCGCGCTAATCTGGTATAGCTCCATGACATTTCCGCGAATCGCCGCCCGCGCCGCCCTTTTGGTGGCCGCCGTTTTCCTGGCAGTGTCTGCGTTTGCGCAGGTCATTGAGTACGAAACCGAGGGGCAAAAGTTCCAAACGCTTTCGCATAACGGCCTGACCGTCATCGTCACGCAGTTGCCAACTCAAATCGCAGGATACGGGCTGGTCCAGGTGTCCATTGCCAACGGGTCTGAGATTCACTGGACCGTCAAGCCGGAAGATTTCCAGTTCATGCGCGGATCTGAGACCATCAGTGCGCTCTCAGCGGATGCGGTGGTCAACTTCATGCTTGCGCATGCTTCGGCCAACGATGTGGTGAAACTGATCACTTCGTATGAAAAATCACTGTACGCGATTCCGAACATGCGCTCCAACAACGGATACGAACAGCGCCGACAGGGCGCGCTGGCATTCGGAGCGTCGGCACGTATGAGGGCGGCGGCGGCTTCCGCAATTACTCTTGCGCAAGTGCGTCTGGGGCCAGGGGAATCGACCGACGGCGCCGTATTCGTGCGCGTGCCGAAAGATCCGAAATCGTTCGTGGGCGGCCGCATTGTGTTTCACTCGGAAGGTCAAACGTTCGAGTTTAACCCCGAGTGAACGCGGGGATTTCCTCCACTGAACACGGTCCGCGCTTTTACACGCCGAGCAGGAGTCGCGATTCCAGCTTTTCGCGATGATTCTTCGTCAGCGTGAGTTGTGTCCCGTCGCGCAAAATCACGCGGTAATCGCCGCGAAACCACGGTTGCAGTTCGCGTACGCGATCCAGATTGACGATGGATGAACGGTGGATGCGGAGGAACTGGGTCGGGTCCAGGCGGGTCTCCAGTTCGTTCATCGTTTCGCGCACAATGTGAGTCTCAGACCCACAATGCAGGCAGGCGTAGTTGTCCGCCGCCTCGATCCAGTCGATGTCGGTAAGTTTCACAAACACGACGCGGCCGTTATTTCGAACGGCTATTCTGTCCGGGGAAACGCGAGGGGCAGGCGGCAGGGGAGAGCCGATCTGCGGTCGGCTACCCGAGCGGTCGCACGTCACACGATGGCGCGCGCGCTGCAAGGATTCGCGGAAGCGACGACCGTCGAAAGGCTTCAGCAGGTAATCGAACGCCTGGACTTCGAAGGCTCGCAGGGCGTACTCGTCCCAGGCGGAAGTAAAGATGACGACTGGTCTGGCGTCGGCCATGGTTCGCGCCACTTCGAAGCCGTCCATTTCCGGCATTTGCACGTCGAGGAAGACGATATCGGGCCGCGATTGCGCTATCGCAGCAACTGCTTCGGTGCCATTGGCACATTCCCCGGCTACGTCGCAATCCGGCTCCAGGCTGAGCAGTCGCCGAACGCGGCGGCGTGAAAGTCTTTCATCATCGACGATCAGTATTTTGAAGTTCGGCATGATCTTCACTCTCCCTGGAGGCATTCTGTACACGGAACGGCATGGCAATGCGCGCCTCTACTCCGCCGGCCGGAAGGTTGCGCACAACCAGCGACTGCTGGGCGCCATAGAGGGAATCCAACCGGCCGCGCGTGATGCCCAGGCCCATCCCGGAACGCGTGACGTCCTTCTTGCCGTCGTCCTTGAAACCCGCCCCGTTATCGATGACACGCAGGACAAGAGTATCCGCGTATCTTTCCGCCGCGATGGAGATCCAGCCGGGTTCGGAACGGCGGCCGACGCCATGGCGGATCGAATTCTCCACCAGCGGCTGCAATACAAGACTCGGCACCATGGCATCGCGCACCGCGGCCGGGATGTCATAGACAACCCGCAGGCGATCCTCAAAGCGCGCCTTTTCGATTTCCAAATACAGATCTAAAATGCGGAGTTCTTCGCCAAGAGGGACTTCGTGGATAGCGCTGTTGGCGAGGAAAAGACGCAGCAGTTCGCTGAGTCGCGCGATAGTGCGCTCGGCCAGGTCGGGATCTTCATGGACCAGCGCCGTAATGCTGTGCAGCGTATTGAAAAGGAAATGCGGATGCAACTGCATCTTGAGTGCCTGCAACTGGGCCTGCACGAGCTGAGTTTGGAGGGTGGCGGATTTCGCGATACCGTTCTGATAGCGATCATGATAGGCCAAGGCATGTTCCACACCAACCACCACGGCGAAGAGAAGCGTGCCGGTATCGAAAGTCATCTCCATGGAGCGCAGAAGTTTGCCCCACATGAAGTGATAGAAGGCAGAATCAGGCCCACCTACGATCAGATCGTCCACGAGCTTAATTAGTGGCAGCAGCACCAGGAGCAGCGCGACATGAGCGCCGAGGTGTCGCAGAAGGTGCGGACGCTCCAGACGAAACCGGCGTGACCACCACAGAATTGCGGGTGTTGCAATGCCCCACAAATACGCGTACGGCATGTCGGACCGTATGCACTGCCACCAGGACCATGGGTGGGAGGTGAACGAATACCAGTAGTGATGCTGCCAGGAATTCAGAAGCCCGAGGGCCGTCCACACCGCAGCCACGAGACCGATCTTAAACAGGCTCTGCCGCGAAATGTGTGAGTAATCCATGACGGCCGTACCAAGGTCTTGAATCTTATACATACGCAGCATTCCCGGTTTCGTTCCGCCACAATCGGCAGAGCTACTCGCCGAGGGTACTGAACCGGCCATACGCCTCAGAACAGAAGCTTCAGTGCCACCTGAATTCCGCGCGGATTGCTGCTGTAGACCATTTCAGGATGGTTAAAAGTCGCACTCCCGGGCGTCAGGTAGTTAAATATGGGTCCCGTGGCATTCGGGTTCACGGGATTATCCACACGATTGGTGAAAGCCGGGACGAACTGAGGATGATTCAACGCGTTGAAAAACTGTGCGGAGAACTGCATTTTCATCCTTTCGCCGGCGTGAATATCTTTGAGGAGATTCAGATCCAGGTTGTTGATCGGTCGTCCCGCGAGCGTATTTCGCCCGCCATCGGCGTAAGCACCCGGGCCTGCAACGATGTAACGCGCGTTCGGATTCATCGCGAGATAAGCCACCGTCTGCCCAGCGCTGTTCGTGAGCGCCGTGACTCCGCTGCCCGCGCCCGCCGTGCCCGCCGGATTGACGATGACGCGGTCGCTGAAGAAATCGCCGTTGAGATTAGAATCTGTCTGACTGAGTGCGGTGACGTATTCCGGGCTCTCGAAGGTGTAGATCGGGGCAATGGACCAGTTGCCTGCGATTGCCTTCACTACACCACTCGATTTTCCGAAGATCGGGATGTCATAAACAGCCGCTAACGTGACACGATGCCGGCGATCAAGGGCTGAACTCGCCTTTTCGTTGCTCAGGTTCTGCGAGTTCTGCGGGCGGCGCGGCGTGAGAAGCGTGGTGAAGAACTCTTCAGTGCTGTTATCAATCAGGTGGCTCCACGTCCATGCGCCTGTAAATCGCAGTTGCTTCGAATAGCGTTTGGTGAGTTGTGTGGCGAGGCCATTGTAGCTGGAATCACCGCGAGGCGCGTATTCGAGCAAAGACGGATTGGTGAATCCCGCCGCTGCGTATTTCGGCAGCACGTCGGGAGCGGCCTCCAGTTGGGCTAAAGTCAACGGGAGTGCGTTTAGGGTGGCCTGACTGGGCGCCTGGAGATACGTTGGGAGCGAGTTGGCGGGTGTCACCGGTGACGTTGTGGTGGGGCGCGTTTGCATATCAAGATGCACGCCGCGCGTTCCCAGATAGCGGGTCTCAAACGTGAAGTCTTTACCGAAGACATGCTGAACGCCGAGGTTCCACTGAATGGTGTACGGCGGTTCCTGATTTGGAATATACGCCGATGTCAGAGCGCGAGCCTGCGAGGCCGTCAGCGTACCGGATCCGAGAGTGGGTAAGATGCCGCCACCGGCAAGAAAGCCCTGAATCGGCATCCCTGTTTCGTTCACAGCTACGGCGAATTCCGGTGGCTCGGAATTGATACCGATGTTGTCATACAAAACGTCATAGGCGAGACCGAAGCCGGCGCGAAAAGACGTGGTTCCGGAATTCCCCGGAGACCATGCCAGACCGAGGCGCGGTGAAAAGTTCAGGTAGTCTGGCTTCGGCGCATTGAACACAAACAAGCCAGGCACGCTTGCAATCGAGTTCAGGGCCTGCTGCGTTTCACCGAGCGGAACGCTGGCGTGTTCATAACGCAAGCCGACGTTGGCGGTCAGCCGGGACGTGAGCCGGATGGAATCGTTCACGTACCCAGCGAGCGAATGCTGGTTTCCGTAATACGTGGGATCGCCGATGGTTCGTTGTGCCACCTGGTCGGGTGTCATGTCCTGCAGGTAAACGCTCAGCGAACTGTATTCGTAATCGCCTCGAATATTGGAGGTAAAGCGAGTGGGAGCAACGGCCTGCTGAGCTTCAAAACCGGCACGAATCGTGTGCCTGCCCCGCATCCATGTAAAGTTCGCCGCCATCTGGTACGTGTTCGACGCTACGAACTGCGGCGCGTTGGGGTCGGGACCAAGTTGCAACCCTCCAAGATCGGCAATTTGAATGTTGGGGAATGCGTCGAGGCCCGGAAAGTTGTAGTTGCCTGACGTTGCGTTGTTCACAAATCGCGTGTATGCAATACGGAACTCGCCGATCATTGAAGGAGAGAAGGTATGGTCCTCGGTAATAGCGGCCAGATGGCTATCCACTGAGATTGGCTGGAAAAATGCGGGCAGTTCGGCCGCATTATCGAGCTGTGCGGAATGATTGAGAATATAGCGGACGTGCAGGCGGTCGCTCGACGATGCGTAGTAGTCACCGCTGCCAACCGCGTTATAAACGTTCGTATAGCTGGGAGCGACAACGGGCAGAATGCCGACTTCAACAGGCGTTCCCAAAACAGCGGGGTATTGCACGGGGGCCGCAAAGCACACGGGAGCACAGACGGAAAGCGGTGTTGGCGCGGGTGCCAGGTACTGCTTCAGCACCGCGAGGTTATTCTTGCTGATTCCAGGCAAGGACGCAAGTGTCGCGTACCCCTGCGCGGTGGGTGAGAGAATCTGGCCCGGCGTGGAGGCTTGGCCCGTAGGTGAGTATTCCAGATCTCCGAAATAGAAAAGCTTTTTGCGGCGAATCGGGCCGCCGACCGCGCCGCCAAACCGGTTGGAATCGAAACGCGGCTTCACCAGTGTGCCCGAGTTGACGAAAGCCTGGTCGAGTGCGTTCAGGTGCCGGTTCTGAAGGTACTCATAAAGCACCCCGTGCATCTCGTTGGTTCCCGTCTTGACAATTACGTTAAACTGCCCGCCGGAGGAGTGACCAAACTCCGCACCGAACTGGTTCTGCAGCACGGTGAGTTCGGCTGTCGCGTCGTTGGGTACCGCAGCCAGCGCGCCGGTGTTCACCCGATTGTTATTGTCCGCGCCGTCCACCGTGAAGTTGTTACTGCGTGGTCGTGTACCGCCTACCGCAGGACCGGTACCGATCTGCAATCCGCCGTTCGAAGCCACGCCTGCGCTGAGCAGCGAAAGATTTAGCGCGCCCAGGCCGATGCTGGAAACCGGCAAGTCGCGCGAATCGCGCCCATTATAGGTAGTGCCGACGGTCGGAGTAGTGGTATCGATACTGGCCGTGGCGTCGGTGACTTCAACGGCGGATGAAGCTGGTCCGATCTGTAATGAGACGTTGACTGTGGCGATCTTACTCAACGCCACATCGATGTCGTGGACAGATGCGGGTCGGAAGCCTTCCGCATTTACCGTGAGATTGTAGGTCCCTGCCTGCAAATCTGCAAAACGGAAGGTGCCGTCGGATCCGGAACGAACACGCGTTACGGCCCCGGTGTCGACACGGAGCACTTCCATCGCCGCGTTAGCAATCATTGCACCGCCCGGATCCAGAACCGCGCCCGTCAGGGTGCCACTAACTGTCTGAGCGTTTAGGAGTGAGGCCACATGGAACGTGACCAGCGCCAGCGCCGGCAGCCACGCTGTAACCACCGACGGTAATGCCCGCCTGGCCCGGGTCATTGATTTGGATAGAGGTGTATTCAAACTCTATCTTCGGCCGGGCGTGTGCGCGTGTGCCAGGCAATTGGGGCGAAGCCTCCACATCGTGGGGCGAAAATGCACAGGGTCTGGGCGTCAAGAGCGGCATTGTGAAGACTCATTCGCGGCGGCGCGGTCTATCCACGTGGCGGCGGATTCGCGGAAGCGCGCAGAATGTTACGTGCACGCGCCTCTAACTCCCTGATCTCCTGTTTTGACGCCCTTTCGTGTCTCAGCGTGTTTGCGAGGGCGCGCAGTATCGGCACGACGACCGGACTGCTGTCCCCGGACCCCTGCTTTGCGTAGATATCAAGTGCTTCGCGATACAGTGCTTCGGCGGCACGCCAATTTTGTTGTTGTTCCCGTAATCGACCCAGAAGTGCAACCGCGGACGCGACCGTGTTTGGGTTGGCGGGCATGGTACGGAGGGCAGCCACTGCCCCTGGCAACACCAGTTCTGCAGCGGCCGCATCGTGCGCGCCAATTCTGGCGGCGGCGAGCGTTATCTGGGCCATCGCCAGGACTCGTTCGTCCCGTTGTGGCAATCGTTCGAGCAGTGTGATCGCGTGCTGCGCAAACTCTTCCGCCTGGGCCATCTTTCCCTCGCCCGCGTTCGCCGCGCTCAGTTCCGAAAAAACCGCCGCCAGTTCAGACAAAGAGGGACGCGGTTGCGATTCCATCACGAACCGCACGCGACGCAGCAACAGATCCGCTGCCGAGTAACGGCCCCGCACCAATAGTGCAAGCGCCAGATCGGTCTGGTAGCGCGCCGTTACCGGGTGATCTTCACCGACCGTTCGCGCTGCCAGATCAGCCGATGCCCTTAGCTCAGCCTCCGCAGCGTTCAGGTTTCCCGCAGCCAGTTCGATTATTCCCATAGAGTCGCGGGCATACGCGACTTCTGTGGGTGGGACTGTTGTCGGTAACGCCGCCGTTTGAGTGTCTTCATCGGGATTTGCAGAAGTCAGCGCCTCGGTAAGTGGAGCCCGACCGCGTTCCGGTTGGGCAGACCTGGAATACAAACCGCCGAGCCGGATCAAGGCCTCATGTAACAGGTCTGGCTTGGCATTCACGACCTGACGGGCGATCTCCAGCGCCTTTACTAAGGTGGCTTCGGCCAATGAAAACTGACCTTGCCGGCGATAATGCTCACCCAGATCGATGAGTCTGGCGCAGTAGAGCGGCCGGTAAGCCGATCCAGCCTGGTCCGCTGACGTAACAGCGTGGAGGTATCGCTGTTCGGCGCGGGCCAGATTTCCACGAGCCTCATCGACCGAGGCGAGCAGGTTCTCGCACATGACCGCGCGCGCCACTGGTAAGGAACCCAATGAATCGGCGGGGCAGGCCCGATCATAGGCAGATCCTGCGCGGTCAAGATCGGATGCAAGAAACGCAGCGCGGCCTTCTTTCACCAAATCGTCAAACGCGATGGGGGCGTCTGAGCGACTGGCGAAACTGAAGCCAGCGAATGCAATGGTGAATGCAATATGAATTATTGGGCGCATGGCTATTCTCATGCTGCGCGCTTTACCCTGTCGAATCCCGCGTTTTGTGGTGAGGGAGATAGATGGCGTGGCGGAACTGCCCGGGCCTGGGGCGAGGCTTGCCCGAGAGGCCAACACCTCCGACAATGGGAGTCGAAAGGAAGACGAGGACTTGTGCCGGAAGGTGCGCATTCAAAAGCTGGATTGAGTGATGCTTTGCGCGAAATGCGCCGTGTAGCGGCCACCAGCGATACCCGCGCGGTTATAGAAGGCATGCACCGTTTCGATCTGCGACCAGTGCGGCCAATCGGCCTCAACACTCCGCAGTTACGCACCATCGCGAAAGGCATCATTCGGACCAACGGACTTGATCAGGCGCTGGCCGAAGAGCTATGGCAAACCGGCATCCACGATGCCCGTGTTCTGGCCAGTTTCATCGGCGACCCTGCTGAGATCACGCGCAGCACCATGGATAAGTGGACGCGCGATTTCGCTTCATGGGGAATTTGCGATGCCTGTTGCTATGGCCTCTTCGACCGCTCTCCGCATGCCTGGAAGCAGATTCTGAAATGGGCTGCCGGACCCGGGGAGTTTGTGCGCCGCGCGGCGTTCGCCACGATTGCCGGCATCGCGATGCACGACAAGAAAGCCGCTGACAGGGTCTTCCTCGACGCCCTGCCGCTGATCGAGAAGTACGCATTCGACGACCGTAACTTCGTGCGTAAAGGCGTGAACTGGGCGCTGCGGAATATTGGCAAGCGCAATTCGTCGCTGCGTGTGGCTGCTATGGAATGCGCCGAACGGGTTCGTGCACAGGGAACGCCCGCTGCGCGGTGGATTGCCGCTGACGCTTTGCGGGAGTTGAGGGCTCGTGGATAGTCGTCGGGCGGCGACGCCCCCCGGCACGGGAGATGGCATCATATAGAACATGAGGTTTTCGCGCATTTGCCTGCTCGCCGTATTTCTCTCCGGTTCCCTGGCGCTGGCTCAGTCGATGACCGTAGAGAAGTTGGTGGCTTTTATTCAGTCCGCAATTAAACAGCAAAATGCCGATAAAGACGTTGCCTCCGTCGTTTCCTCCGTCCGCCTCACGGAACGTTTCACGCTGGCAGACCTTCAGGAACTCCAGACCGCCGGTGTGGGACCGAAGACTCTTACTGCGCTGTCCGCCCTGGTGACCCAATCGGCGAAACTGAATCCGCCTCCGCCGAAAATGACCACCAGCGCGGCCAGCGCAAATAGTGGGGCAAAGCCGGGTGCCGGATTGCCCACGCCCACCGACGTGGAATGGAGGCGAACCATCCGCGATACCCGCGAGTGGGCGCTCGGGTATGTAAAATCTTTGCCCAACTTCCTGTGCCTCGAAGTGACGAACCGGTCGCTCGATCCACGTTTTCAAGCGGGAAAGGAACCGGATTGGACGCCCTCGGACCGGGTTATCGAGAAGCTAACCTTCTTCGATCATAAGGAGAATTACGAGCTCTTCCAGCACAACGATACGGCGGTGATGAACAAGTCGTCGGAGTCGCTCGGGGGTGCGCGCTCCACCGGCGAATGGGCCACGCTTCTATCGGAGATCTTCGAGCCGCAGGCACACACGTTATTTAGCTGGATGGCTTGGAAAACGGTACGCGGGAAGGTGACTCAACAGTTTCGTTATGTTGTGGAAAGGCAGTATTCCCAGCAGGTGGTTTCGCATGGGAGCAGCGAAAAGGTCGTAACGGGATTCCATGGCGACTTTTTCGTCGAGAACGACACCAATGCAGTGCTCCGCGTGACCGTAACTCCCGATATCCCTCCTGCATTTCCGGTGCAGGACGTGGACCAGACGGTGGATTACGACTACCAGACGATTGGCGATCAGAAATATCTGCTGCCACTGAAATCTCAGGTAGTGATGCGCGTGGACCGTATGGGCACAATGAACGAAATTCAGTGGCGCAGCTACAGGAAGTACTCGGCTGATACGTCGATATCGTTCGATTCGGTCGATGATGCGCCGGCGAAGAAGAAGTAGCCGGGTTTTCGCGACCTGCGGCCGGGCGAGCGCCAAATCGGTGAAACCAAATCGGTTTCCGGTGCGACAATAGGTATTATGCGGTTTTCGTTGCAAAAGGTCACGGCACGGGTGTGCCTGCTGACCGTTTTTCTGTTCGGCTTCGCGGCATTCGCTCAGCAATCCATGACTGTGGCGCAGTTGGTCGCGTTCATCAAATCGTCCATTGAGCGGAAGAATACCGACAAGGAAGTCTCGGAATTCCTGGCGACCGTTCGGATGAAGGAACGGCTTTACCCGAACGTCGTCGAAGAATTGCAATCGGCTGGTGCCGGGCCGAAGACCGTTGCTGCGCTGTCGGCGTTGATCACTAAGTCGGCGAGTCTTGGCGCCGAGCCGGCGAAGATGGTGATGGCAACTCCCAAGGCCACTGGTCCTAAGGAACCGCTCGATGCCGAGAAGAAGCAGGTTCTGGAGGACACCCGGGAGTTCGCTCTCAACTACGTGAAATCACTTCCGGATTTTCTTTGTGTGCAGGATACCCGCAGATCTGTTGACATGCATTTTGAAGTCGGCTCGGAGGGTTCCTGGACACCGCAGGACCGCATCATAGAAAAACTCTCGTTTTTCGATCATAAAGAGAACTACGAGATGATGCAGCATAACGACACTGCCACTATTGGCAAGACGTGGGAAAACCTCGGTGGGTCGTTCTCGCGTGGAGAGTGGGCGACCGTGCTCGCTGAGATCTTCGAGCCCACCAGCAACGCGGAATTTCATTGGGTCCGTTGGGGGAACATTCGCGGAAATCTGACGCACGTGTATGAGTATCGGATCGAGCAGGAGTTTTCACAGGAGACGATTTCTTACCAGAACACTCAGAAAATCACTGCGGGCTTCCATGGCCTGGTGTACGTGCAAAAGGGTACAGACGTCGTACTGCGAATTACGGTGGTGCCGGAGATTCCTCCGAGCTTCCCTGTGCAGGATGTCGATCAGGTTGTGGACTACGATTACCAGCAGATTGGCGATCAGACCCACCTGCTGCCAATTCGTTCTCAGGTGCAGATGCGCGATGGCCACATTGCCAGCCGTAATGAAATCACCTGGAAGAATTACCGCAAGTATTCTGCTGACACGAAGATTATCTTTGACGCCGCCGACGACAAGCCGCTCGGCGACGACAAAACGAAGGAACAGCCGGTCAAGTAGTTAGCTTATCGCGGTAAAGTTGTAGTTAGCTCGTGATTACCGACAGCCCAGTTCGGTCGCGATCCCTCTCTGACGTTCACGAGAGCGTCTCCACCGACCACACTTCCATTTTCAAACGAATGATGGCGTTCGCCGGACCGGCGTACCTCATCAGCGTTGGTTACATGGACCCCGGCAACTGGGCCACCGACCTCATTGGCGGATCGTATTTCGGGTACCGGCTGTTGTGGGTGCTCGTGATGTCGAATCTGATGGCGATTCTGCTGCAAACGCTAAGTGCGCGTCTGGGCATCGTCACGGGTCGCGACCTTGCCCAAGCCTGCCGCGAGACATATCCGCGCCCGGTGAATCTGGCTCTGTGGTTCCTGTGCGAAATCGCGATTGTCGCCTGCGATCTCGCGGAAGTGCTCGGCGCGGCCATTGCGCTTAATTTGCTGTTCCACATGCCGCTGCTCGCAGCCGTCGCCGTAACCTCTTTCGACACACTGCTCGTACTGTGGTTTCAGAAGGCGGGCATTCGCTATCTTGAGGCATTCATCCTCGCACTGGTCATCACGATCGCGGGATGTTTTACCATCGAAATCATTATGGCGAAGCCCGATTACCTGGGCGTTGCCGCCGGCTTACTGCCAATCATCGATCACCGCACGCTGTACACTGCTGTCGCCATGCTGGGCGCGACAGTCATGCCGCACAATCTCTACCTTCATTCGGCGCTCGTGCAGACACGGCGCATTGGCCGCAGCGTCAAAGAGAAGAAAGTCGCGTGCCACTACAACCTGATCGATTGCGTGGTGGCACTGAACGGCGCGATGTTCGTGAACATCGCGATCCTTGTATTGGCCGGGACCGTCTTCTACAGGGTATACAAGCAAGTCGATGAGATTCAGCAGGCGTACTTGCTCCTCGCGCCGTTGATGGGAACCTTACTTGCCGCCAAGCTCTTCGGCATCGGTCTGCTTGCATCCGGACAGTCGTCTACGCTGACGGGAACTATGGCGGGCCAGATCGTCATGGAAGGTTTTCTCAACATTCGTGTGCGGCCATGGCTGCGGCGTTTGGTGACACGCTCGTTGGCCATTATCCCCGCATTTATTGTGATCTGGCTTTCGGGCAGTCAGGGTACGTTGAAATTGCTGGTACTGAGTCAGGTCATTCTCAACCTGCAACTTCCGTTCGCCATCATTCCGCTGCTGCAATTTACCAACGACCCCCGACGCATGGGTGAATTCGCCAGCGGCTGGAAGATTCGCGCGACTGGTTGGGCCACGGCCATCGTTGTCCTCGGATTGAATATTTGGCTGGCCTGGCAATCGATTGCCGACTGGGCTTCCGGTGCCGGGAGTTATGCCCCCCTGGTCTGGACTCTGTCGATCCTTTTGTGTGGCGCCCTGCTCGGCCTGCTCGGCTGGATCGCGATGCAGCCCTATCGCCGCCCGGAAGCCAAACTCGCCACTCTCGGCGTCGAAGAACAGACGCGCGACCTCGTGACTGTCCAGCGTTATCGCAGAATTTTGGTCCCGTTGGACCATTCCCGCCTGGATCGCCTTACCCTCAGCCACGCCGCCGGACTTGCCCTTCGCGACGGTGCCACTTTGTACTTGCTCCATGTCGAAGAAGGCGTTACCAGCCAGATGTACGGCTCCGAATCGTCCACAGCCGAAGTTGAGGCAGGCCGAGAATATCTCGACAACCTGGTGCGTTCTCTGGGCGAGATGAAGATCAACGTCGAAACCGCCATCCGGCACGGATCGCAGCCCCGAACGGAAATTGTCGCCTACGCCCGGGAGATCGGCGCGGACCTCCTCGTGATGGGTGCGCATGGCCACCGCCGGATCATGGATCTGATCTTTGGAACCACCATTGACCCGGTCCGCCATGCGCTGAATTTGCCGATTTTAGTGGTCCGCGAACCAAGTTCCTGATCGCTCCCGAACCGCGAACCGTGCTTTTTCGCACATTGTGACAGCGTGTCTCAGAAGCGTGTCCCGTTGGAACCAGACCCACCCGCTAACCGTCTTTAAGTCTCGGAGAATCAATACGCCCCCTAGGTGTTGGGATTGCTCCAACTCTGTTGGAATATCAATGTTTCAACCTCTGCGTCTCATCCCTGTAGTGTTTGCCGTCGCTGTTGGCTTTACCGCCAATGCCGACGCTGCGGTGATGCAGCAGCTTTCCATGGATCAGATGACCCAGAGCGCCTCCGCCATAGTCAGGGCCCGGGTGACCGGATCTTCTGCCAGCATTTACACCACCGGCGGCTCTTCTACTATCTACACCCACTACAGGCTGGCAGTCAGCGAAATCTGGAAGGGGTCGACGGCCGTTGAGGTTATGCTGCCGGGCGGCGATTTTAACGGACAGAAGCAGAGCTTTCCTGGTGTGCCGGAGCTGAAGATCGGGGGCGAGTACGTCCTTTTCCTGTGGAAGTCGCCATCCACCGGGATCGTGCACACCATCGGCCTGACGCAGGGGATTTTTGAAGTGGCCGCGAAGTCCGATGGCACAGTACATGCCAGCCGTCGGGTCAGCGGCGAAGTGATGCTGGATGCAACCGGTCACAGAGTTGCGGATCAGGCCATTGATCTGAAGCTCTCTGACATGAAAACGCGCGTGAGCCCGGGGGCATCGAAATGAAGCGCCGATATTTGATCGTCGCGCTCGTTGCCCTTCTGGCGGCACTTTCTTCAATTCCCGCATTCGCTTATGCGCACTTCGTCTTCTATCTGAATTCGGGCACCGCGCCCGCGAAGTTCGATCTCACCGCTCTGCCGAACAATACAGTGTGGTTCTTTGTCTCAGAGAACGGACCCACGTCCTATGCAGCCAACGACAATTTTGCTTCGCTGATCGGGCAGATTAACCATGCCGCGCAGGTTTGGAACGGCGTCACTTCTTCGGCTCTTCGCGTGGGTTTCGGCGGTTTTGAGAACGCAAATACAAAGCAGAACACGCCCGCCGCGGATGTGGTCTTCGACGACCTTGCTCCCGGCCTGCTCGGGTTCGGCGGGCCGTCCATCCTTGCCACGCCGGTGACCGTCTCCGCCGGTACGCTGACGCCGGAAGCGCGCAAGGCCGATCCAGCCGCCAATGCGACCTCCGCAGCGACTTCAGCCACCACGCCCGCAACTACTTCCTTCGTTCCGATCACGCGCGCGGCGATTCATCTGAATATCAACGGGACTACGGCTCCGTATCCAAGCTACAGCGAATCGTTCTTCCTTGTCGTGCTGCATGAGATGGGGCACGCGCTTGGTTTGCAGCACACGTTCACGTCCTCCACGATGTCGACCGCCACCACGAGCGCCACGTCACTCGCGAATCCACTCGATGCGGACGATATCGCCGGGATCTCCACGCTCTATCCCAGCGGCAACTTTCCCCTGACGGGCAGCATTACGGGACAGATCACCAGCCGTGGGAACGGCGTACATTTAGAATCCGTGGTGGCCATCAGCCCAGGGCTCAGTGCGGTGAGCACTTTGACGAATCCCGATGGCACTTATGAAATCGATGGAGTGCCGCAGGGCCAGTATTACGTGTATGCGCACGCGCTGCCTCCGGATGCCGATATCGCCGGCCCCTGGAACAGCGACGGGAGCGTCGCGGCGGCGTTCGGCCCCACCAATGCGCTCTTCTACCCCGGTGCGGCCAACCTGAACTCGGCGACGCCGATTTCCGTAATCGCGGGAGCCACCAAATCCGGCATTAATATTGCCGTGACCGGCATTCCTTCGCTGCCCATCTACGATGTTGGCGTCTATGGCTACTACGCCAATAACACTATTGCCGTCAAACCAGCGTATCTGAACCAATCTGGCGGCGAAACTACGGTAGCGGCCGCCGGCGTGGGACTGGGGTCAAACGGCCAGGCGTCGCCCGGACTCAACGCTGCCTTCATGGGCAGTTCCGCCATTATTCCGAGCGGTGGGGTCGTGCCTTACCAGGGCGGTGGAAATACTTTCCTCGCACTGAGCGTGGTGTTCACTCCCTTCTCCTCGGCCGGGCCGCAGCATCTCATCGTCACCACTCCGAACTTCATCCACGTACTCCCTTCAGCCGTGCGGGTCACCGAACAGAGTCCTCCCACCATTCAGTCGGTCTCGGCAAACACCGACGGCACGCTTACCATCACCGGTACAAACTGGTCGGCGGGCAGTTCGATCTACTTCGACAGTCTGCCTGGTTCGGTTTCATCCCTGACAATACCCAAGGGTTCCGCCACCACCAGCACCGCGATTGTGTTGCCCCCTCCTGGCGCCAGCGCCCAGACCGCAATCCTTGCCGTGTACAATCCGGATGGCCAGAATTCGCAATTTGAGCAAGCCGCGAATCCTGCGACGTACACTTACGCCCAGTCGGCGAAACCGTCCATCGTAGCGATTAGCCCCTCATCCCTGCCCGCAGGCGCGGAAGCCATGATCGATATCACGGGAAGCGGCTTTAATTTTGTCGCGGGTCAGCCGACAGTGGGCTTCGGCACCAGCGACATCGTAGTGCAACGCGTCTTCGTACTGGGGCCGAACCACTTGCAGGCCGATGTTTCAGTAGCTTCCAGTGCCACTCTCTCCAACCCGGATGTCAGCGTATTCAGCGGCTTCCAGTTTGCAACTGCTACGGCGGCATTCCATCTCACTGCGTCCGTAGTCGGCCTGCCAGCCCCCGTTCCGACTTTGACGAACGCACTGCCTGGACTCAACGGATCGTATGCCGGCGCGGTGGTTGGTCTGTACGGCGCAAATCTTTCCATCGCGAATGCAGTTCCCGTAGTGACGTTCAACGGCGAGACGGCAACCATCCTCTACAGTTCGCCGACGCAGATCAATCTGCAGATTCCCTCCGATATATCGGCAGGTACGGCAACGATGACGCTGTTCAACGGCCTGATGAACGCTTATCCGCTGGCGGTAAATATCGACACCCCACCATCCACTATCACCGGGGTTCAGAACAGTTCCGGAATTGTGATCGGCGCAGCGTTCCCTGCTTCCCAGGGCGATCTTCTGACCGTCAGCCTCACCGGTTTTGCGCCAGATGGCACCGCAATCGCCGCTTCGCGAGTGCAGGCAGGTGTTGCGGGGCTAATCCATCAGGTCAACACAGTGGCCCAATCGGCGCCCGGTGTCTATCAGGTAACTTTCCTTCTCAGTCCCAGCGAGCCAGTGGGCATGTCACAGTCCCTGATCGTCTATCTGGATGGACGCAGCAGTTACCCCGTGACCATCCCGGTTGCCACGCAGTCGGGTAGCTTTGTCACCGCCACTGCTACTGCAAGCGGAAACTAAAGAACGCCCCTTTAGGCCTGAGGCTTGGCGTGAATCTCCTGCAGGCTCCAGACCCGGATCGGGTCGCGCTGCTTCGATGCCACCGCCTCCACCGTAGCCCGCGCTCCGCTCATGGTCGTTATGCAGGGTACGCGATATTGCACGGCTGCGCGACGAATCGACTTTTCGTCTTCGAAGGAAAGCGCGCCTGTCGTCGTATAGACGATCAGTTGTATCGAGCCTGCTTTCAACAGGTCAACCGCATTCGGCCGGCCTTCGTTCACTTTGAAGACAGTCTTGCAGGTCATGCCAGCCGCCTGCAGCAAGGTCGCCGTGCCGCGGGTGGCGACAAGATCGAAACCAAGTTCCGCAAACCTTCGCGCCACAGGCACCACTTCATCTTTGTACCTGCTGTTGACGCTGATAAATACGGTGCCTTTTTCGGGCAGCGGCATTCCGGCGCTCAATTGCGCTTTGGCGAATGCCTCGCCGAAGTTTTCGCCCACACCCATCACTTCGCCGGTCGACCGCATTTCCGGCCCCAGTGCCGGGTCCACGCCCGGAAACTTGTTAAACGGAAACACCGGTGACTTCACAAAGTTCAGCGGCACGGGCAGGCGACCCCGATGCTCCGTCACCTCGTGCAGTTTCTTGCCCAACATCAGCTGTACTGCTAGTTTCGGCAGCGGCACGCCCGTGGCCTTGCTCACGTAAGGCACGGTTCGGGAGGCGCGCGGGTTCACTTCCAGCACATACACCGTACCGTTCTTGATCGCATATTGAACGTTCATCAGGCCGATGACGTTTAATCCGCGTGCCAGTTTCACGGTGTATTCTTCGATCGTCCGGATCACTTCGTCGCTGAGCGAAACCGGCGGCAGCACGCACGAGCTATCGCCCGAATGTATTCCAGCTTCCTCGATATGTTCCATGATGCCGGCGATCAGAACGTCTTCACCGTCGCTTAGCGCGTCCACATCCACTTCCACCGCGTCTTCGAGGAACCGGTCCACCAGCACCGGCCGATCCTGCGAGAAGCTCACAGCCTCGCGCATGTAACGCCTTACGCTGTCTTCGTCGTAGACGATCACCATCGCGCGCCCGCCCAACACATAACTGGGACGCAGCAGCACCGGGTACCCGATCCGCCTCGCGATCGCGACCGCCTCATCCACGCTTGTCGCGGTACCGTTGTCCGGCGCCGGAATCTTCAGTTCGTCCAGCAATTTTCCGAACAGCTTCCTGTCTTCCGCCAGATCGATGCTCTCGGGGTCGGTGCCGATAATCGGCACGCCCAGCCGCTTCAATGGCAGCGCCAGCGTCAGCGGTGTTTGCCCGCCGAACTGCACGATCACGCCATCCGGCTTCTCCGTGTCCACGATATTCAGCACGTTCTCGAGCGTGAGCGGTTCGAAGTACAAGCGATCACTGGTGTCGTAGTCGGTCGATACCGTCTCGGGATTGCAATTGACCATGATCGATTCCACGTTCTCGCCCTGCAGCGCGAAAGACGCATGGCAACAGCAGTAATCGAATTCAATCCCCTGGCCGATCCGGTTCGGGCCGCTTCCCAGGATCATCACCTTCTTGCGTTTCGTCGGCTCCGCTTCGCACGATGTCTCGTAAGTCGAGTAAAGATACGGCGTAAAGCTCTCGAACTCGGCCGAACACGTATCCACACGGTTGAAAACGGCCCTAACTCCAAGGTCCTTGCGACGCGTTCGCACCGCGATCTCCGTCGTCTTCCACGAACTCGCCAGCTGCGCGTCGGAAACGCCCATCCGCTTAGCTTCGAGCAGCAGCGTCTTATCCGCCGCCTCCAGCGTGCCGCCGCTCAGACTCTGCTCGAACGCCACGATCTGACGCAGTTGCTCCAGGAACCACGGGTCGATAGCCGTCATCTCGTGAATCTGCTCGGCCGTATAACCCTGCGCGAATGCGAACCGAAGGTAACTCAAACGGTCCGGCGTCGGCGTAATAAGCTTCTGCGGAATCAGTTCCGGATCGAAATTGTCGGTACCGAATTTCTTGCCGGTCTCCAGGCTGCGAATGCCTTTGCCCAGCGCCTCTTTGAACGTACGCCCGATGGCCATCACTTCGCCCACCGACTTCATCTGCGTTCCCAGCGTCGGATCCGCGCCCGGGAACTTCTCGAACGCCCACTTCGGAATCTTCGCCACTACATAGTCAATGGTTGGCTCGAACGACGCCGGCGTGACCTTTGTAATGTCGTTCTTCAATTCGTCGAGTCGATAACCAACGGCGAGCTTCGCCGCAATCTTCGCGATCGGAAAGCCCGTAGCCTTCGACGCCAGCGCCGAGCTGCGCGACACGCGCGGATTCATTTCGATGACGACCATGCGGCCATCTTTCGGATTAATCGCAAACTGCACGTTTGATCCGCCGGTATCCACGCCGATTTCGCGCAGGCATTTGATCGCGCCGTCACGCATCATCTGGTACTCGCGGTCAGTCAGCGTCTGCGCTGGTGCCACGGTGATCGAATCACCGGTGTGCACGCCCATCGGGTCGAAGTTTTCGATGGAGCAGATGATGATAACGTTATCCGCCAGGTCGCGGATTACTTCCAGTTCGAATTCCTTCCAGCCAAGCGCACTGACTTCAATCAGCACCTCATGCACTGGCGAAAGCGACAGACCGCGCTCCAGAATCGTGATCAGTTCCTCGCGGTTGTATGCGATGCCGCCGCCTGAGCCGCCCATCGTAAAGCTGGGCCGCAGAATCGTGGGATAGCCGTGCTTCGCTACGAAAGCCAATCCGCCATCTACGTCTGTCACAAGCTGCGAATAAGGCGTTTCGAGGCCAATCTTCCGCATCGCGTCTTTGAACAACAGCCGGTCTTCGGCCTTCTTGATCGCGTCAATTTTCGCGCCGATCAGTTCCACTCCGTACTTTTCCAGCACGCCGGATTCGGCCAGTTCCACCGAAAGATTGAGCGCTGTCTGCCCGCCTACCGTCGAAAGCAGCGCGTCCGGTTTTTCCTTGGCGATGATCTCTTCCAGATACGTCACGCTCAGCGGTTCCACGTAAGTACGCGTCGCCAAATCCGGGTCCGTCATGATCGTCGCCGGATTAGAGTTGACGAGGATTACTTCAAAGCCATCGGCCATCAGCGCCTTCGTAGCCTGCGTGCCGGAATAATCGAATTCGCAGGCCTGGCCGATGATGATGGGACCGGACCCGATGATGAGAATGCGGTGGATGTCGTTTCTGCGCGGCATCGGTTATTTGTCCGCCATAAGTTTGACGAAGTCGTCGAACAGGTAGTGGGAATCGTGCGGGCCGGGTGCCGCTTCAGGGTGATACTGCACACAGAAGACGCGTTCGCGGCGATGGCGAAAGCCTTCAAGCGTCTGGTCGTTCAGATTGATGTGCGTGATTTCGACATCGTTCGCATTCAGGGAATCCGGGTCCACTGAGAAACCATGATTATGCGACGTAATTTCCACCCGGTTCGTGATCTGGTTCAGCACCGGGTGATTTGCGCCGCGGTGTCCGAACTTCAGTTTGTAAGTCTTCCCGCCCAGCGCCAGGCCGAGAATCTGATTGCCCAGGCAAATTCCGAAAATCGGTGTCTTCCCAATGAGCTTTCGCACGTTTGCAATCTGATCGTGCAGCGGTTCCGGATCGCCAGGGCCATTCGAGAGAAACACGCCATCCGGCTTCAGTGCCAGTACGTCCTCCGCCGATGTCAGCGAAGGCACCACTGTCACGCGGCAACCCGAATGCACCAATCGGCGAAGAATATTCTGCTTGATCCCGAAATCGTAGGCGACCACGTGGAAGCGCGGCACTGCATTCACGCCTACAAGATCCGAGGGCGAGCACTTCGCCACTCCTTCGCTCCACTCGTAGCGATCTTTCGTGGAAACCCGTGTGGCCAGATCCAGCCCGGACATCGACGGAATCGACCGCGCTTTCGCGATCAGCTTATTCGCGTCTTTTTCGATGGCCGAAAGCACGCCCCGCATCACGCCACGACTACGCAGATGGCGTACCAGCGACCGCGTATCCATATCGGAGACGACGGGAATGTTGGAATTTGAAAGAAAACTGCGGGCTTCCGTGTCGGAACGCCAGTTGCTCGTTATGCCGGAGAACTCGCGGACCACCAGGCCTTCAATGTGGGGCTTGACTGCTTCGTTATCCGAAACAGCGGTACCGTAATTGCCAATTTGCGGGTAAGTGAGAACGACGATTTGCCCGGTATACGAGGGATCCGTGAAGATTTCCTGGTAACCAGTAATAGCGGTATTGAAGACAACTTCACCGGAGCGTTCGGCGGGCGCACCAAAGCTCCTGCCCTCGAAGACCGTACCGTCTTCCAGAGCCAGGATTGCAGAATCCAACAATTTCCTCCTGGGGGTTGGGGTAAGAACTATTGTACGCTACGCCGACACTTCGTCGGGTTCCGAATTCTGCGCTATGTATAGCGTTGGCGGGAACAGCAGCGGCGATTTCCGTCGACAAGTATTTCCGCACTGCTTCCCCAACCTCCCGCCCTTGCCGAAAAGTAGCGCGGAATTTCTTCCGCCCCTCCCCTTTGCTCTTCCAAAGCCACCGCATGTACAATAACGCCATGCGATTTTCCCTTGCTCTTCTGCTGCCGTTGGCCGCGTTCGCCCAGCCTGCTGCTCAGCCGCCGGCGCCGATCCTTGCGCCGCCGTCACTCCGACAGGCCGCCACACTGCTCCTCGATTACGGCAATACCAAGCGCTACGCCGCTGAAAACGCCACAGTCAAACCGCCTGCTCCCGGCGAGCAACGCGTCGTCCTGATGGGTGATTCCATCACGGACAACATGCACAACACCAACAACTTTGGCCCGTTCTTCCCCGGCAAGCCTTACCTCAACCGCGGCATCGGCGGCCAGACCACCGTGCAAATGCTCATCCGCTTCTATCCCGATGTCATCGCGCTGCAGCCTAAAGCCGTAGTCATCTTCGGCGGTACCAACGATATTGCCGGCAACCTTGGCCCGGTTTCCATGGAATCGATTCAGAACAACATCGCAGCCATGGCCGACATGGCCACCGGCGCTGGCATCAAAGTGATTCTCGCCGCCGTGATGCCCGTCTGCGATCTTCCCGGCAAGGCGCCAATGACCGGCGGCCGCCCGCCTGAAAGCATCCTTACTCTCAATCGCTGGATCAAGAGCTACGCCGAAACCCATGGCCACGTCTATCTCGACTACTTCACCGCCACTGTCGACGACAAGGGTTTCCTCCGCGCCGAACTCACCGCCGACGGCCTCCATCCAACAATCAAAGGCTACGAAATCATGAACCCGCTGGCCGAAAAAGCCATCGCGCAAGCCCTCTCTAAATAACGATGCAGCACGCTCGCCACTTCCTGATCTGTGCACTTCTGGGCGCCTTGGGGCTTTTTTGTGCAGGGTCGCTTGCCCAGCAACCCGCAACGTCCGCGCGCCCCGCCGACCTCGAAGCCGTCGTCGCCACTGACCTCGGCACTTTCCGCTTCGAGTTCTCGCCTGACATCGCTCCCAGGCATGTCGACCAGTTCATCCGCCTTGCCCGCCAGGGTTACTACAACGGCAGCGCCTTCTTCCGTGTCTTCGCCAACGGTCTGATCCAGGGTGGTGACCCGCTGCTCAAAGACCCCAGGACTCCGCGCAATCTTTGGGGCACCGGCGGACTCAATCTCCTCGCCAGCGAACTCAGTGACGTCAAACACGAACGCGGTATCGTCTCCACACCCAGCATTCCCGGCAAGCCCAACAGCGATGGTGCGCAGTTTTTCGTTTGCGTCTCCCACCAGCCTTCGCTCGATGGCAAGTATTCCGTCTTCGGTCGTGTCACCGAGGGCATTCGCGTCGTTGAAGCCATTTCCCGCATTCCCGTCACGCCTGATCAAATCGCGCAAACCCCCGTCCGCATCCTGAAGGTCACTATCGAACCGAAGAAGACCGAGCCCTTCGCCGATACGCCCGTCGATAAACTCAATCGCACGGTCACCATGAAGACCACTCTTGGCACTATCAAAATCCAGATGCATCCCGAGTGGGCCCCCAATACCGTCCGCAATTTCCTCATGCTCACTGAGACCGGCTGGTACAACGGCACAGCTTTCCATCGGGTTGTAAAGGATTTCGTCGCGCAGGGTGGCGCCGATACTTCACGCGCGGAAAATGCCGAACCGCCCAACGATCGCTGGGTCCACAACATCAAGGGCGAGTTCCGCGACGACGTGAAACACGAACGCGGCATCGTCTCCATGGCCCGCGGTGACGACCCCGATTCAGCCAACACCTCATTTTTCCTCATGCTCGGCGCTGCACCCCACCTGGATGGAAAATACGGTGCATTCGCGAAAATCATCGAAGGCATGGAAGTGCTCGACGCGTTCGACAAGCTGGAACTTAACGGCGAAGCCCCCGCCCACCGCGTTGAAGTTATCAGCGCGACCGTCGACCCGGAGTGATCCGCAATAACATCGAAGCAGTTATCGAAATGACAGAAGCATCCTCAATCAACCCGGACCGGCGCGGCTTTCTCGGCGGGATGGCTGCCTTAGGTGCCGCTGCTTTGGTGTCTTCCTCTGAGGCCGCACCACCGCTGAAACCCCGTAGAATCCTTCTCGCGCACGGCTTGTTGGGTTTCAGAAAGATCGGAGCTACCCCGTACTTCAACGGCGTACAGGCCTGTTTCGATGCAGGGTCCATATTCATGGCGCCCAGTGTCGAACCCGCAGGTAGGATCGCAGACCGTGCTGCACAACTCGCCGTGGAAATCACTAAAATCCCGCTCGATCAGGTGCCAACTGTGGGGAAGATCCACATCGTCGCGCACAGCATGGGCGGACTCGATGCGCGTTTTCTTATTTCGCCCCAGCCCGCGGGACTCGGGCTGGCTCCCTACATCGCTTCACTCACCACAATCTCCACACCCCACCGTGGCAGCCCACTCGCCGATATCGTAACGGGCAAACAGGCCCTGACTGCGAAGGAAATCGGAGATATCGTCCTTCAGGCCGGTAGCGCGACCATCGACAGTATCTTCGCCTCGCTGGGTAAACCGGCGCCATCCGGACTGGCCCCCTTGCTCGCGTCCGCTACCATCGCCGAGACCCTCGCCGACATGAAAACCTACTTCGGCAATCTCTTCGATACGCCGCCCGATGCATTTTCTGAACTCACCCCGGACTATCTCAACAACGTGTTCAACCCAACACATAACAGTCTCGAAGGTGTGCCGCTGCTCTGTTACTCGGGCATCTCCAGTCCCAAACAAACCATGTGCCGGTTACTCTATGCCCCGTCGGTCGTACTAAAGTCCAGATCTGGCGATAACGACGGCGTCGTGCCAACCTCCTCGTCAAGCTGGGGCAGCAACGTCAGAACAATCGTCGCTGATCACATGGAAGAAGTGGGTTTGGGGAAGTTCTTTGACGGAAAGCCGTCGCGCGATCTGTTCCACGTCAACAAACTATATAGCGCAATCAACTCCTGGCAGAAATCCCTTCCCTCCCAACCCTGATAGAATCTGCCTAAATGAAATCCATCCTCACCGCACTCGTCGCCTTCGCCTGCGTGGCAGCCCTCACCGCCGCGCCCCTCGATCAAAAAGGAGTCGAATTCGGCAATCCCGGTGGCCACTCCCTGCTGCTCGACCTCCACATTCCGGATGGCCCCGGCCCCTTCCCCGCCGCCATCCTCGTCCACGGTGGAGGCTTCGACGGCGGCAATCGCGCCACCAATATGGCCCCGACCTTCCAGCCCCTCGCCGACGCCGGTTTCGCATGGTTCAGCATTGACTACCGCATGGCCCCCGAATTCCGTTTCCCGCAGGCCAAAGAAGACATGGACGCCGCCATCAAATGGGTCAAGGTCAACGCCAAAACTTACAAGGTCGATGTCACGAAGATCGTCATCAGTGGCGAATCCGCCGGCGGCTATCTCGTCAACTACGCGGCGGCTCACGAAACGCCCGAAACCAAAGTCGCCGCCGTCGTCGATTTTTACGGCCCTGTCGATTATGAAAAGATCGCGCGCCAGCGCAAAGACTACCCCGCGCGCTTCAACATGGCCTCCATCAGCGCCCATCAGGCCAAGGGCGGCGGCATTTGGTTCTTCGGTGTCGAAGGCTATGACGACGCCAGTTACGCAAAGCTGAAAGAAATCTCCCCCATCGTCGCCATCCACAAAGGCATGCCGCCGTTTCTCGAAATCCACGGCACGCGTGACGACCAGGTCCCCTACGAGCAATCGACAATCATGTGCGACGCACTGCACAAAGTCGGAACCGCCTGCGAAGTGGTAACCATCGAAGCTGGCGGCCACGGCATGGGTGGCTGGAAAGACGCCGACCAGCAGCACTACAAAGCCGACATGATCGCCTGGTTAAAAAAGACCCTGAACCTGAAGTAGGACAAGCTGAACACTAAAGCTTGTCCTACCAAATACAGGAGGTGACGATGCGGGGTTCGCCCCAATCGCCGTTGGCTAGTTCGGTTTCGAGGACGATTTCGAGATTGCGGCTTTCCCACCCGCGTGGCGCCTGCGCGGCAAAGCGGGCCATATACTTCGGATTCGTCAGGAACTCCGTGGCCGCGGCGCCTCCGCGTTCTCCCAAGCCCGCTATTACGACCATCGTCTGTCCGGTGCGCGGTTCGGGAGCGCGGGCGATCAGGGCATAGTCTTTGGAGAGATCCGTCATGGGCGAGTCCCAATGCCGCGAGGGATCCTGGCGGTCGACAATCTGACGAACCATGGCAGTGCGATCCAGATGTAGAAAAAAGCGCATTGCAGATGCGGCCTCCACTGTGAGCGGATTATTAAAAGCGCCCTTGAGAATAAATGGACGCGCGCGCAATTGTGCCAGCGTGACGTTCCTGGCCAGTTCGTATTCGAGCGACTTACCGTTGGCGCCTAAGTATGCCGCGATTTTGGAGTTGCCCTCGTTCACAATCAGGAACAATCTGGGATCCATTACCTCTTCCACCTGAGCGGCAGGCTGGATGACGGGGCGTTTGGGAACCGCCATCAGCGTTTCCATGACCATGAGTACCGATTGCGGCGTATCCAGGACGGGAGCCCAAAATCGGTGGAGGGAATTCTGCTCTGAGCCGATCCTGATCGCCACGCCGAGTCCCGCGGTTAACAGGACTAATGCGGCGACCGCCCAAAGGCGCCAATGCCTGCGCCATTCGGTTGCAGTGGGCGGCGGTGTTGGCAGTGCTTCCCGCTCGGGAGCCACTTGGAAGCCGGGGACGTAGCTTCCCACCGGAAGAGTAATCCGGAGTTCGTTCGCATGGCTCGGGTCCGAATAATAAGTCTCCAGACGCTTTCGAACTTCGGAGGCGGTAGTACGGACGACAGGATCGGCGCTGGTATCGTACTCAGGGTGGCGACGGAAGACAGTCACGCCTAACGTTCGCTCTTTCAAATCGTCTGAAGCGCCGTTCAGCGAGTTTTCCACGACGTATCGAAGAAGGGCGGGATAGCGACGGCTGTGCTGGAAGAGTTCACTCGAGAGAATCTTCTCCAGCTGACGGAGTATCAATGCTGTATCCGGCGCTGGATTCGGCTCTGAACCTTGTCGCGGATTCTTGTCTGAGACGCGCACCGGGTTCATCGTATCACGAAGAGTGAGCATCTTAGTGCAGGGTTAACTCGTTGAGAGATAAGGGCCTGTTACGGGCAGCAAAGGTGCTCTGACCGTAGCGAGCGCCGCAACACCGACTTATCAGACCACTGATAGTGATACGTTCACTGACAGAACTCCCTTATGACATTTCCCGCGATAATAATCCTGCTATCCGCTTCAGTTGCGGCCGTCGCAGCCGTCCCTTCCGTGGAAGATCCCGTCATCTATTCGGAAAACCGAACCTCCGAGTCGACCATCCACGATCGCGACCCCGGATATAAACCGATGTATCTGGTTTACGTGGACAAGGAACGCACTGCCGATGAGGCGAAGAAACTTGTGGACGAGTTTGGGCTGAGCCGGCACGTGCAGGACTACAAGACGCGCGTTTTTGTGGTCGGGCCGAGCAACGGGAATGCGTATGACGACAAGGCCGACTTTACCGCCTACCAAAACTTCCTGGAATCGCACCGGTCGTCTAACCTCAAGATCGTTGCCGTGGGTGCCGGCGCCACATTCGTGAACAATGTGATTTCGAAACATGCGTACGCCGTGGCGGGCATCATGACCTATGGGGGGTCGATTGCCCCGGGTACTTCGTCGAACATGCCGGTGCCTGCCTATGTGCACGCGACAGATCCGGCGGTCGCAAAGCTGTACATCACGGCGAACGGCGCTACAGCAAAGGCCGATGACAAGACGCTTACGACGTACACGAACCCAGCGGCTTACAAGGGGCTGCAACGCGTTGTGGTCAGCAAGCTCGCCGATGCGAAGGAGACACCATCGCAGGCGTTCGAAAATGCCTGGAAGACCGTGTTCAGCCACAACTATCGGCTCTACATGTCTGAGGTGGAATCGTACAATCCGGCGTTCGACCCGCTGAAATACACCGATCCGTGGGAGCTGGAAACGTACGTCATGTATGACGAACTGGGCATGAGCTATCGGGCCATTGCCGAGGATATGCCGGGCTATGGAATGTCGCTGAGGTATGAATATGTTCCGAATGCCGTGCTGGGGGCGGCGCCGAAGTCAGTACCACTGGTGATCATGATGCACGGCAACGGCAATGATCCCCGCACACAGGGCGAGAGCGGCGGATGGCCGGAGGTGGCGGCGAAGAACAACATCATTCTGTGTTCAGTGGAATGGCAGGGACGTCCGACGCCGGGAAGGGGTGGGCCTCCGGGCGCTCCGGGCGGGTCAGGCCAGGGCAGAGGTGGCGCGGGAGGCGGTGTAGCCCAAGGCGGCAGAGGCGCGGGCGCGCCAGGACGGGGCGCTGGAGGCGCATCGGGGCAAGGCAGGGGCGCGGCGGTACAAGGCAGAGGCGCAACTGGGCCGGAGCAGACCTATGTGGCGCTTGGCGAAAAGGGGACGCTGGCGGTTCTCGACCTGCTTCTGGCGAAATATCCCCAGATCGATCCGAGCCGCGTCTATTTCACGGGGCTTTCGGCCGGGGCAATGAACTCCCTGAATTGGGGGATGGACAACGTAGGACGCATCGCCGGGATCGGTGTCTCTTCCGCTCCTTTTGCGGCGGCTACGCTTCTTGACGTGGAAAGACAGGTGAAGGCGAGCGGCAACTACATGCCGTTCTATTTTGTCGCGGGGACCCATGACCAGTACAAGCCGCTTCCGGTCAACACCACGGACAGAAGCATCTACACTGCCATTCGCGCTTACGCGGCGCTTGACGACATTACGGTTCCCGACGCACCCGATATGAAGGTCAACGAGATATTCGGGCTGAAGCTGGATGGCCAGGCATGGGGCGAACTGGGCGGCGTACGCGCTATGACCGGAACACTCTCCAACCGTCAGGGGGTCATGATCAAGCTGGTTGGACTGGATCCGTACAGTCACTGGAACTATAAGCCGGCAGCGGCGGACATCTGGGCTTTCCTTTCCCGGTATCGTCGCGATCTGGCTACCGGCAAGCTTGTGGTTTCAGCAGCAAAGTAAAAGTGCGAGGTAACGAAAATGGGGAAACTGAACCTGGCGGTTTACTTTGCCGGAGCGCTGTGTCTGGCCGTTCCCGGTATTTCATACGCCCAGACATCCGCCTCCGCACGACTGCGGGTCGGCGAAGGTAAGGTGGAAATCACGGCGGGCGCGAGCCAGTTCACGATCTCAACCGACTCAATTCGGGACCACCTTTGTCTACGAAATGCGCGGCGGAGTCCGGCCAAACCTGGTCATGCGTAGGCGGATGGCGTCGGCCTACTGCAGATAAAACGCGTACAAAGCATCGCCTGCGGCGATCAGCACGTACTGGTGTCCATCGAGCATGTAGGTCTGCGGCGTGTTGGAAATTCCACCGGTGGGGGCGTGCCAGAGGATCTTCCCGGTCTTCTCATCGAAGGCGATGAAATTGCCGGAAGGATCGCCGGTGAACAAGACACCTCCCGCCGTGGTCAGCGCGCCGGGGTAGGTTCCGCCGACCCAACCCTGACCGGGCCACGGATGCTTCCATTTCATTTCGCCTGTTCGGTAGTCGAGCGCATAGAGCGAACTCTCGTTGTAGAGCGTGTGATGCTCCTGGCCCCGGCCGAATCCGGTGGGATCGTTCGGATCGCGCGCTACATAATAGATACTCGCGTTATTGGTTCCGTTGAAATAAAGCAGGCCCGTATCCGGACTAAACGAGGGCGCCGGATAGTTCACTGCGCCATCCGAGGTGGGAAATACCAGCGTCCCGTCGACTGAAGGCTCTTTCGCCGGATCGGGAATCAGCACGCCATTGGCGTCGAGACCCTTATATGCATTCACGTTGGGCACGAATGCCTTCACGACCAGGCTTTTGCCGTTGGTGCGGTCGAGCAGATAGTAATAGCCATTGCGGTTGGCCTGGGCGAGCAATTTGCGCGGCTTGCCATCGATAGTCCCGTCCACCAGTACCGGAACTTCGGTGGCATCCCAGTCGTGCGTATCGTGGGGAGAAAACTGGTAATACCAGGCCATTTTGCCCGTGTCGGGATTCAGCGCCACCACCGAAGATGTGTACAGGTTGGAACCCTCGCGGCTCCTGCCGTTATAAGTGGGAGTGGCCTGTCCGGTAGTGATGTACATCTGGTTGAGTTCCGGGTCATACGTGGGCGGCTGCCAGATTCCGCCCGAGCCGCGTTCGGCCGTGGTCGCGATGGGCCAGGTGGCAATCGCCGGATCACCGGGGTCCGGGGTGGTGCTCCACTTCCACTGAACGTCGCCGGTTTCGGGATCGAGCGACTCTACCCAGCCCCGCCCGGTTCCGCTATCGCCAGCCACTCCCACGATGACGCGATTGTGGATGATGACCGGAGCGGTGGTGGAAAAGTCGCCCGTGCCATCGGCCACCAAATCCTTGTGCCAGCGCTCATGGCCGTCCGCCGCGTTCAAAGAGACGATGCGATTGTCGCCCGTTTCCATGAAGAGCCAGCCGCCATACATTCCGATGCCGCGGTTGCCTATCGCGCCGCGTCCGCGCCAGTAATAGTGCCAGATCGATTGACCCGTTCGGGCATCGACCGCATAAGCATGGCCCGGGGTGGATAGATAAAGTATGCCGTTCACCATCAGAGGGATGGCCTTGATGGTCGCGCCGCGCGTGGCATTGACTGCCGGATTCGCAGCGCCGCTGCGGCCGGGCGTGGCGACGGCTGCCGCATCGCCGCCGAGTACTGCACCATCCGTCGAGAGTGTGGAATGAAACACCCATGCGAGCGACAGTGCTCGGGCGTTTTCCGTGGTGATCTGCTGGAGTGTGGAGTAATGCCGGCCGGAGTAATCACCGTGATAGCTGGGCCATGCGTCCACCGCCGGTTTCATGAGCAGGTTGGGATCGAGCGGCCCCTGCGCGCGGAGCCCGGTGAGGTATCCGGCTAACAGGCCCGCAGCGAGAAGCGTGAGCAGGATTGCTTTGGCATAGTTTTTCATTTCAGTGTCACCAGGTAGGCAGTCAGGTTGTGCATGTCGCGGTCGGTCAGTTTCGTAATCAGATCGATGTGGCCCTGGATCGGATCCGTGATCACCACCTTCGGCACGTCGCCGTCACGCGCAAACGTGTGCCGTGTCCCGGCAGCGTCTTTGAGCGTGACGTAGAAATCCGAAATCGAGAGGAGCGTGCCGCTGACAGGCTGGCCCGAAGGCTGCGTCACGGTGACCGTTTTCGGAAGATCGGGTTTGGCGCCGGGCAGAGGAATCATGGGCTGACTCGGGTAGCCGCCGTTGCCGCGGGGCATCACGAGACGCCCCTGCAGAGTGGATGCGCTCATCCGCGATCCGGCACCCTTCAGATCGCCGGTGACTGAGTGGCAGGTATTGCACTTTCCTTCGCCGTTGAAGTATTTTTCACCGGCGATGGGATCGCCTGTCACTTCGGCGACGATTCCGCCACGTCCGCCGCCAGCCGGCGCGACGGCGAGTGTACGCAGAAAGGCGGAGATATCCGTGAGCTGATTTTCCGGAAGGTCGAAGACCGGCATTTTTCGATCCGGCGCAGCGGTTTTCAGGAATGTGCGCAATTGTGCGTCATCCCGAATGATTCGCGACGTGCGCAGATCGGGGCCACCTTCGGCGCCGCCACGCCCGTCCGCGCCGTGGCAGAAGCCGCAGCTTTGCGTGAAAGTTTGCTGGGCGCGTGGGACAGCGGAGGCAACTTGTGCTCGAGCGACGGTGGCAGTGATTGTCATAATGATTGCCGCGAGCGCGGGAAGGTGCAGAGTCGAACACGAAAAATCAGTTTGTTTTTTCATGGTGGAAACAGCGGAAGTACGCAGCACGCGGGGTGCCTGGCGCATTGGACGCCGCATTTGGTCGCAAGTATGCGTGCAGATATGGAGATAACGGGTGGGACGGCGGGATTCGAGAGTGCGCGTGTGTGAACTGACGCTAAGGTCTGCGCGTTGAGGCTTAGTTGCGCTCTGATGTGAAAGCGGCCTGGCGCTGTAAGACGCGGAGAGCTGATTCACCTCTGAATGACGGCGTTGAGGCTACAGTTCTGGCCGAAGGCCGATACAATGGGGGGAGTGAAGGTTCGGGATTTGATGAAACTGGTCGAGGCCGATGGCTGGCAGCACGTTCGAACAACCGGAAGCCACCGTCATTACAAACATCCGTCGAAACCGAACGTTGTGACCACCCGGGCATACGGGAGATGACGTGCCGGCTCCGACTCCAACTACGATTGCGGGGACGTCGAAGTTCTGTCGGCAGCCTGATTCCAGCAGGAATGGCGTCCCTTTTTGCGCGATCCCGATGATTTAGTAGACGTCGGGGCGCCCCGTCGGCGGCAGCACATATAAAAAGTTGGGACGGCGAAAGCAATTGCTGTTACCCAAACTTAGTTGGTGAGCCCCAAGGCCTTCGAGGCAACTTCCTGAAAGCCGATTCGGACGTCGGAGTTATCCGGATTCCCTTTGCCGTCACGTTCAAACATAACTATCCAGATCAGGTTCCGCGTGGGGTCTGCCCAACTGGCTGTGCTGAAGGCTCCTCCGTGGCCAAAGGAATTCGGCGAAAGCACGCTGTTAGCGGCCATCTTCGACGGATCTTCCACGATGCAGAATCCAAGTCCCCAAGGCATGCCCGGACGTGCATCCAGCGCGCCGGTTTGCTTGCGCGTCATTTCGGCAACCGTCGCGGCTTTGAGGATGCGCTTGCCGTTCACCGTGCCCTGGTTGAGCATCATCTGGTAGAACCGGGCGATATCTTCGGCGGTAGAAAAGAGTCCTGCGCCGCCCAGCGGAGGACGGTCGCGGTCGGTCACCTGCGTGTTGTAGAGGTACGGAATCGTGGTCTCTTCGAGCTTGCTGGTCTGTGCATTCCAGCGATAGGTGTGGGCGTATCGTTGCACGCGATCGGGCGTAATCCAGAAGCTGGTATCGCGCATGCCGAGCGGATTCAGCAGACGCTCCTGAAGGAACCGGTCGAATGGCATGCCGCTGGCAACCTCCACGACGCGGCCGAGAATGTCCATGCCCGCGGTCGAGTACATCCAACGGGTGCCTGGCTGGAAACGCAAGGGCTGCTGTGCCAGTTTCCGGCTGGTCTCAGCGAGCGTCTGATGAGGGTCGCGCGTGGTCATCTCGCCAAAGCCGCTGGTGTGCGTCATCACGTCGCGCAGGGTGACGGGGCGAACGGGGGCGACGTTCTGGCCGCTCTGGCTCACGGTGAGGCTGGTGAATTCGGGGAGGTATTTTGCAAGCGAGTCGTCAAACGCGAGCTTCCCATCGTCGGCGAGGATGGCGATGCATGTGACTGTGATCGGCTTTGACATAGATGCGATCCAGAAGATGTCGTCGGTGTGCATTTCGCGGTTTTGTGCGAGGTCGGACCTGCCTGCGGCGCTGAGGTGAAGGATGCGATCTTTTGTGGCGAGGAGGGTGACTACGCCGACGGCCGCGCCCTGATCGACAAGCCCCTGCATGCGAGGCGCGATGGCGGCGAAGCGACCGGGCGACTGGGCCTGAAGGAAGCCGAGTGCGGCAATGAGGGAGAGGGAAAAAATGCGTTGGTTCAGGATCATGCGGTGCCTGCGGCAGCTTAGTTAGTCTATCGAATGTATGGCCTGGGTGCGGAGAGTGGGGTCGCGAGCAGGATCTGGCGACCTGGGGGAGGCTCTTAAGAAAAGCGATACGGACATCCCCGGCCGGGCGATTGATCCTCCGTTTGGCATATGATGGAAGTGTTATGACCGCAGCAAGTCCAGCCTACCTCGATCATCGACTTTATCGCCGCAGGAACGACTCCGCAAACGGTAGCCAGCTTTCAGCCGTCGGCAGAGGCGCAGCAGCGGCGCGATTCATTGCTTGAGTTGCGCCAGGAGGGTGATCTATCGGCGGATGAAGAGGTCGAACTGGACCATTTCATGGACCTGGAACATATCCTGAGAATGGACAAAGCCAGGGCCCGACAGATCCTTTCTCGTGGCGAATGATATCGGCAGGGAGGTTCGCGCCGCCGTTGCGCGACGCGCCAGCAGCCGGTACGAATACTGCCTCATCCATGAACAGGAT
>CAIKAS010000080.1 GCA_903825445.1 uncultured Acidobacteriia bacterium | reverse complement strand
GTCTCCGCCGCTGTGCTTAGGCCAATCCTGCCGCCTTCTACCCCTGCATTCTGAACGATGAATCCCGCTCGAATTCCGCGCGCTTCTCCGGGAAATCCGTCCGGTAATGCGCACCCCGACTCTCTTCGCGCCATAATGCGGATTTCGCAATAAGCTGCGCAAGCTCGTAAATATTCCGCAGTTCAATAGCGCGGAGCGTAGGGCTCTCCACCTCTATTGCCCCCATTCCCGCCATCGCGTCAATCGCAGACTGCAGGCCCGCGCGATCCCTCAGAATCCCGCAATGCGTCCACGTCAGTTCCCGCAATTCGGACGCCGTAACGTCAGGAGCAGCCCACTTGGATCGCCCCGCCTGTGTACCGGAAACTCCTCGCTGCCCACGCATCGCTCGCCCCGCCCGCGCGCCAAACACCAGGCCCTCCAGCAGGGAATTGCTGGCTAACCGGTTCGCCCCGTGCACTCCGCTGCACGCCACTTCACCCGCCGCATACAAACCTTCCACGGACGTGCGACCTTCCAGATCCGTCCGCACTCCCCCCATGGCGTAGTGCGCGGCAGGATGTACCGGTGCGGCCTCACGCCCCAGATCCAGCCCCAGCCCGAGGCACGTTTCATAGATTCGTGGAAACCGTTCGTGTATAAACTTCTCGCCACGTGCCGTCAGATCCAGCCAAACGTGCGGCGATCCCGTCCGCTTCATCTCCGCCACAATTGCGCGCGATACCACATCCCGGGGTGCCAGATCCCGCATCTCGTGATAGCGCTCCATGAACGCTTCACCGTTTTTGTTGCGCAGCACTGCGCCTTCCCCCCGCATCGCTTCCGACAACAGGAAGCGCGGCGCGCCTTCCAGATGTAAAGCCGTAGGATGGAACTGCACGAACTCCAGATTGGAAACTTCCGCTCCCACGCGCCATGCCATCGCGACACCATCGCCCGTCGCTACAGCTGGATTCGTCGTCTCCCGGTAAACACATCCAAGGCCGCCTGTCGCCAGCAGCACCGCCCGCGTCCGGATGTCGCGCAACTCCCCGCTCGATTCCTCCAGTGCTACCGCTCCTGTGACTCCATCGTCGCCGTGCAGTAAATCCACCACTGCTGAATAAGTTTCAAAGCGGATGGCTGGAATCGACGCTGCCTTCTGATACAGCGTGCGCGCTATCTCATGTCCCGTCGAATCGCCGTGCGCGTGCAGCACCCGATTGCGGCTGTGCGCGCCTTCCCGCGCAAACACGAGCTTCGACCCTTTGCCCTCGCCCTCCCGGTCGAACTCCGCGCCCCATCCAATCAGATCCTGGATCGCCGCCGGAGCTTCTTCCACCAGTGCGTGAACCGCACTGACATTGCAGAGTCCGTCGCCCGCGTAGATCGTATCTTGTTCGTGAAGTTCAATGCGGTCGTCGTCGTTGAGCGCCGCCGCAATGCCGCCTTGCGCGTATTCTGAGGAAGATTCGCGCAGAGAATCCTTCGCGATCACCAGCACCGAACCCGCGTCCGCCAGTTCGATAGCTGCACGCATACCGGCGACGCCGGCTCCAATCACGAGAAAGTCGCAGTCAATCGCCAAAGATCGATTTTAGCAGCGATGCGCCTCTAACTTCTTCATGACATTAGCGTTTCGTCCATCGATTTCACGAATATGGATTATCAGATCTTTCGTCGCAGGGTTTTTCAAAAGTGGCCGATAATATAATTGAGCACTGGGAACGCGCGATAAACGTCAATCGCTCCAGGTCGTTCTCTTCTGGCTCCACGCGCGAACTGCATTTCTTTGTATCCCTTGAACCGGCCCCGGCGCCTCATGCGCTACCGGTGTATCTGACCACGGTCTGTGTAGCGTAAAACGCCACGTAGCTCGAAATCAAAAACAAAAGGAGCTTGATTATGCGCGCCCTCACGGTGCTGACGCTCGGAGTGTGTCTGACGATTGGTTTGCAGGCGGAGGATCTAAATATCGCCGCGACCCCCGATGTTGTGGCAACGGGAACAGCCTGGTCTGCAAGGCGCGACGCTGCCCGCACGGCGATGCAGGAGCGCAGATTCGCAGACGCGGCGCAGTTATATGGTGAATGTGTCGGGTTGGCCGCCAACGACGCGGATCTCACCGATGCGTTATCCCTTTACGGAATCATGCTTTATCGGGCCGGTCGCAACGCTGAAGCCAGGGTCGCTCTGGAACGCGCGCTTTCGCTTCCGGAACGGCGTACTCCGGGCGATACTCCGGTTTCAGGAGTCCGCGGCGTTCTTGCCCTGGTGGATCTTAACCTTGGCGACTACACTACGGCTGAACGTATTCTCCGCGTTGCCGTCGCCGATCCTTCCGCCACTCCCGGCGTTCGCGTAATGGCGATGGTAAGCCTTGCCGACCTGTTACGCGAAGAAGCACGCAATGCCGAAGCTCTTGCAGTGCTCAACGACGCGAACCGGTTGACCGGCTTATCCCCTGCACAGCGAACCAGCGTCATGGTGGAAGCCGCCGAACTCCATCGCGAAATGCACTCGTGGGATGCCGCCGTCGCAGCCTGGAATGAACTCCTGGCTACCGCGGAATTACAGCATTCCGACCGTCTGGAGGCCATTGCGACCGGAGGGCTGGGCGAAACATGGTACGACGCGGGCAATCTCGCGCGTGCCGAGCCGCTGTTGCGCCGGTCGTTGCAGTTGCTTCGCCGCAATCCGGAAGTACCCCCGTCTCAGTTGTCGACCGCGCTCGCTCTTGTAGCCCGGTTGTACGCGGACGAGGGCAAACTGGCGCTGGCCGCAGATGCGGTGGACGAGGCCATCGCGAAGGATGAAATGAGCCTCGGCCCCAACCATCCTCAGGTAGCAATGTTGCTCGAACTGCGGGCCGACATTCTCTCCCGCCGAGGCGACGCTGGCGACGCCCAAAGAGCACGCGAGCAACTGGCGACCGCCCGCACTATCATGACCGGACACTTTGGCCCCGTGTCCACCGCAGTTGCCGGTGTGTTGGCGGCGCTCGGCGATGTGGAAGAGCGCGACGGCCACGCTGCGGCAGCCGTTTTGGATTACAGCAGCGCCATGGACATGCTCCGCAGCGCCGGGTTGGACACGGCCCATTTTGGCCACGGCCTTCTCGCGCGTTACGCGGCAGCCCTCAAAGCCGCCCACCGTGGTGACGAGGCCCGAACGCTTCTCAAAGCCACGAAAATCGCGGACGCTCAAAGCTTTCGCTAACGGAGGAGGGCTCGCAATCCTGCCCGCTGCCGGCTTTTAGCCGGCGTCTTCGGGCTGGCACCTGTCGTCCACGCTCGCGAAAACCCGGATGACACAATTGAGTTAATGCCTCGGTTTTCTGTCGCGACACCGCAGCGGACGTACACCGCCGTGGTCGAGCGTGGCGCTATTGCGCGCCTTCCTGAGTTTCTGCCTGCCAAATGCGGCCGCATCTTTGTCGTCACCGAACGTGGCGTTTGGGATCTTCATGGCGCACGCCTCCGTGCCGCGCTAAGTCCTACGCCGTTCGAGACACTCTTCTTCGCCGGTGGTGAAGAGAATAAGCGCCTCGCGCATGTGGAAACCCTCGCCGAACAAATGGCCGAACTCGGCGGTGATCGTTCCAGCCTGGTGATAGCTTTCGGTGGCGGCATTGTCACGGATCTTGGCGGTTTCGTGGCCGCCATCTTCATGCGCGGCATCCCCGTCATCCAAATTCCCACCACACTCCTCGCCCAGGTCGATGCCGCGGTTGGCGGCAAAACCGGGGGCAATCTGGTGGCGGGCAAAAACCTGTTTGGCGCGTTCCACCAGCCGCTCGCCGTCCTGATCGATTCCGAAGTTCTCGCCACGCTTCCCGTCCGCGAATACCGCGCCGGCCATTATGAAAATATCAAGCATGGCATCATTGCCGCCGCGCCCTTATTCCGCCTGATGGAACAGCAGCGCGAAGCGGTGTTCGCCCAGGATCCAGCCATCCTCGAACAAATCGTCGCCGAATCCGTTCGCATCAAAGCCGAAGTAGTCTCCGCCGATGAGCGCGAATCCGGCCTTCGCCGCATCCTGAATTTTGGCCACACTTTCGGCCACGCGCTTGAAGCGGAAACGAAGTACACGCGTTTTCTCCACGGCGAGGGCGTGTCGTGGGGCATGCGCGCGGCCACTCACCTGGCGCGCGCGCTAAATATGCTGAGCGATGCCGATACAGAATCAATCCTCGGCGTGCTCAACGCCTACGGCCCCATTCCGTCGGTCGCCGGACTCTCCACCCAACCTCTCCAGGCGCGACTCTTGAAAGATAAGAAAACCGTGCAAAGCCGCATTCATTTTGTTCTGCCTGTAAAAATTGGCGAAGTCGTCGTGCGCGCCGATATCGACGAAAACGCGGTGTGCGGCGCCATCGAACGCGCTCTGGCGGAGTGCCAATGAGCGCGATTCAGCAGCAGCGTGACCAGGCCCCCGTCCCCGGCGTTGGAACTACCCCCGAGGGCGCACAATCCGAACTCGAAGCCTCCCGCTGGGTTCGCGGCATGTTCGGTCGCGTCGCCCATCGCTACGACCTCGCCAACCACCTGCTCTCGGCCAACATCGACCGCTCTTGGCGCAATCGCACCGTCGAACGTGTTCGCGACATCCTCAAACGCCCCAATGCCCGCGTCATGGATCTCGCCTGCGGCACCGGCGATCTTCTCGTCGCCCTCGAACGCGAAGCGGGCCGCAGTCTCATCGGCAGCGACTTCTGCCATCCCATGCTCGCTGGCGCCAAAACCAAAGTCGCGCGCCTGGGTCTGAAATCCGCGCTGCTCGAAGCCGACGCCCTCTCCTTGCCACTTCCCGACGCCAGCCTCGACCTCATCACCATCGCCTTCGGCTTTCGCAATCTGGCCAACTATCGTGCCGGATTAGTCGAAATGCGCCGCGTCCTGCGTCCTGGTGGAGCGCTGGCGATTCTCGAATTTACCCAACCGCCCAACAAAGCATTCGCTGCACTCTACAACTGGTATTCTCACCGCGTGCTGCCCATCCTCGGCGGCATGATCTCCGGCGCGCCCGAAGCCTACAAGTATCTGCCCGAATCTGTACGGAAATTCCCTGAAGCAGCCGAACTCGCAACCCTGATGTCGGAGTCCGGTTACAATTCCGTCGATTGGGAGTACCTCACCTTCGGCATCGTCGCCTTACACGTCGGCCGATTGAAGTAACCTTTCAGTCAGCCTTCTTACCCCGCAGCCAACGCGCAGGCGCAGTCAGCATTCGCCCCAGCCGGAACGAAGGCGATCCCGTAATCCCCGCGATCAGCGTCGAAAACTTTCGTTCGCGTCCATACAGAAACTTCAGCTGCGTATCCCGCCGCCCGATCAGGCCCTCCAGAGTCGCCACATCTTCGTCCGTTAACGTGTGTCCCGCACAAAGATGTGGGGGCAGGGCAGGGGGCACATACACTGTCGCGTGTGGTGACGATGTTTCCGCCGCCGGCCGCTCGCGCGTATAAAAATAAACCGCCAGCGACCGCCGCGATATTCCCTGCTTCTCCTCTGGCAGCGTCACCCGCGTGAAGCCGTGCCAGGAAGCCTCGGTGGTTTCAAATACCACCGCGCGATTCGCCACCGGTACCACCTTTCTCGTACTCGCCGGCTGCGGATTCCACGCATCCTTGTGCAGTTCCAGACAGCCGCCCCACGCGGCTTGCCATTCCGTATTTAGAAACACGATCAGATTCAGCCGCCGGTGCCACTGCCGTTTCGGGTGATAGTTGAAATCGATATGGAGATCCAGATCTCCGCCATCCAGGCTCTCATGTGTTCCCCCGCCAACATAGTCGGGATCGTACAACAGTCCGGGAATGCCCGTAACTTTGCTCATCAGCTCAAGAAACGAGCGGTCACGCATCAGCGAGTCAAACCGTTGGTAAGCGGCGCCCAGCTTCGAAATATCCGGCTGCGTCGACTTCCTTCCCGGCTCGCCTCGTTCATTGAGAAAGTTGCCGGATTCAAACGACGGAAATTCGTCGATCAGGCTCTGGCAGAATGCCGGTTCCAGGAAATTATCCACTACCAAATGGCGAAACGGCTCCGCGTCGGCGAACTCGCGCGACATGGATGGATCAAGGGCGGTCACTTCTTAAGAGCTTATCGCGCCTCCAATGTGGGGCGGCTTGGGATTTGGCCATTTCCGATGCAATAAGTTTCCCCTCGAAGGGCGGGCAGTCCTGATTAATTCTCGGATGGTTTCTCGATCTGGTCGATCACCAGTACTTCGACAGGCCCTTTAGCGGATTCGAGTTTCAGCCCAAGCTGTTGCTGTAAGGCAGTGAAGATAGATGGACCGGTCGCGTCCGTCGCGACGCCTTGTCTTACTTCGCCCCCAGCCAGGGCTCGCGGCACCAGGTCGGCGCGTGACGCCTCAAGATGGATGTCAAACTTCCCTGCGATTCCTGTCTTGTCGATAACGTCCCGGTCCAGCCTGATCCCGAGCTGTACGGACAAGCTCTCCATCGTTGCACTATACATGTCAAAGGTGCCATCAGGGCTAGTCATCTGGCTTCCGCAAACCCGGGGGCGCGGTTGCCCGGGCGCTGGCTGCGGACGATTGATGTCCGTCGAGTTGCAGCTTCCTTCCTTCGCCGGCTGTAGCTTCAAGCCACCTTTTGCGACTGTCAAAAAATATACGGGAGCTTCTTTCGTCTCACTATGCACCTTCAGTTTGAATCGACCTTCGAGAAGCGCCCGCAACATCGGTCCATAGAGCTGAGAAGGAGGCGGATTGCGCTCCGCCTTCGCCACGATGTCGTACCGATCGGAGTCGATCCATCCAGGACCTCCCAGTACCTGCATCCGAAAGCCTCGTGGGTTGGCACTGCTGCCGTTTGCATAAATGCCGTACGCCGTCACGATGAGATCTCGCAGCTGAGCGCATTCCAGTGTTATTCTGCCGGGCGACGCCAGGCCCCCGCTGCCGCGTCCGGGCTCCCCGCAATCCCGATTCGGTTTGATTGATGTCACTTCAAACGCGTCATTCGCGGGCGGCGATTGAGCCCAACTTTGCGGCACACTCAGCATGCCCATAACGGCAACGATGGCGGTGACGGCCGCAACCGCAAGGCGTAGCTTCCCGGCGTTCAATCCGAACCGACCCCGTAGATTCGTGATTGGCATAACAAGGCGCGCGCGCCGCCTACTCCGGTTTCACCCCGCCCAGCGAAGCAGTCGCCAGCATCCCGCCCAGCCCCATCGTCTCCACCACAGACGACGGCACGATCACCATCGACCCCCGCTCCTTAATTGCCTCGTACAGCATATTCATTGCGCGCAAATGCAGCGCCACCGGATTATTCTGATACAGCAGTGCCGCCTCCTGAAACTTTTGCGCAATATCCGTCTCCGCCTGCCCTAAAACAATGCGTGCCTGCCGCTCTCGTTCCGCCTGCGCCTGTCGCGACATCGCATCCTCCAGCCCCTGCGGAATCCGCACATCGCGAATCTCCACCGATTGCACCGTGATGCCCCAGGGATTCGTCTTCTCGTCCAGAATCCGCTGCAACTCGCGCCCCATCATCTCGCGCTCCGTGATCAGTTGCGATAGCTCATGCCTGCCGATAGATTCCCGCAGCGCCGTCTGCGAACTCGTCGTGATCGCCTGCACGAAATCCTCCACCTCCAGGATCGATTTCTCCGCATTCCACACCAGCCAGAAAACCACCGCGTCTACGTTCACTGGCACCGTATCGCGCGTCAGCGTCGATTCCGCCATCACGCTCGCCACCCGCACCCGCTGATCCACGTACTGGCTGAGAGTGTCCATCACCGGAACAATATGGAACATCCCCGGTCCGCGCAGGCCGATGTACCGGCCCCGTCGCAGCACGGCAACCTTCTCCCACGGGTCCGCGACTTTGATCGAGAACAACAGATAGATTCCGATCAGCCCGCCAATAATCAGGGCGATGCGGGCGCGGGTACCCAGCGCCTCGCCGATCGTAGGACCCTGCTTATCAAGCGCGAACATCAGCGCCCCGCCCACAATGAGTGAGCCGACGAGCAGCGCCACCGCGATGCCACTAATCTGATTCCTGTTCCGATCCGCCAACATAGCGTTTATCTCCTTTTATTGCCGATGGCCACCAACTGCCCGATGACTTCCTCAACCGTAAATCCGCTCGTTCCCGCCCGCGCCGCCACGTCACCTGCAAACTGTTTCAGTTGTCTCTGCCGTTCCGTATGTCGTTCCGAATCGTCGCGTCCAGTCTTCTGCGGACCGATAAACGTTCCCGTACCCTGTTCCGTATTCAGCACGCCGCGGATTTCCAGCTCGCTGTAAGCCCGGATGACGGTATTCGGATTAATGGACAGATCGACGGCGAGTTGGCGAACGGTAGGCAGTTGGACACCCTCATGGAGCGTCCCCGCCGCAATCCCGCCAGTCACCTGATCGATGATCTGCCGGTAAATAGGCACCCCACTCTGCGAATCCAGATGGATCCGGAAGGGAGGCCGTTTGTCTGGTGTCTTCGCCACTTGGATATATAGTGTACTAGTTATATAGAACAGTCAAGAGATATTTCTGCGATGACCGCCTCCAGGGTGCGTCGAGCGTCAAGCCTGCCTCGTCGGCAAGGTATGATCGGAATGGAATGAAGACTGTCCAGCGCAGCAAAGCGAAGGATCGCAAGGCACCCGTCGGGAGACCAGTTTCTGCCGCCAGGGCTGCCGACCATCGCAATCGCGGCAACCGCAACTCGGGATCAGCCATTTCGGACTTTGTAAAGGGCCTGACCTCCGGTTTCGTTGCGGAGGACTCTGTTCTGAGCAGGGCGGTCGAAGTGATCGGCGACGCGGGCGAGGCAATGCGCTGGATGGGCACGCCGGTGCGCGCCTTGGGCTATGCGACACCGGTGTCGTTGCTCGGAACCGAAGAAGGCGCAAGTTCTGTCTTGGCGGTGCTCTCGAAGCTGGAACACGGCGTTCTGTGACGGATTGCTTCCGCCTTGCATCTGGCAAGTGCCCGCCGAACCGAGGGACTGGAGCGGCACTCCTTGGCGGTCGCTGGAACCCGAAGGGCGTGGGAATTATCTACACCGCGGTAACCGCCTCCCTCGCTGCACTCGAAATTCTGGTCCACTATTCGGTACTGCCCCGGGATTTCGTTTTGACTCCGATCCGAATTCCCGCCTCCGTGCGTATCGAAGTCATTCGTCCGGAGAACTTGCCACCGGAATGGAATGCGCTTGCACCCACGGTCGCCACGCAGGAGATCGGGCGCCGATGGGCCGCTGACCTGAAGTCGGCAGTCCTTCGTGTTCCATCCGCGATTGTCCCGACTGAGTGGAACTATCTGCTCAATCCCGCACACCCGGCCTTCCGTCAAATCAGGTTCACGAACTCGATGCCATTTCGGTTCGACCCACGATTGAAGTAACAAAACCTCGCGGAGATCCTGACTACAGCACCGTGGGGCTTTTCAAGGCAACCGCCGGTTCACTTGTCAGGTTGCCGTTGCGAATCAGTCTTATCCGTCACTGGTAACTGCCGGGTTTCTGTCGACGGCGATTGGCTCTTCATCATCCCGAGAACTCATCAGTACCAGTTAGCCTTCCCCGTCTATGCTAAAGGGATGCGCACTTCAATACGTCTCACGATTGCCGGTTCATTGGCACTTTGGGCGATGGCGCAGGACGGCCGCGTCGGTCTTCGTTTCGAGGATTTTTCTGTGCCAGAAGTGTTTACAGGCAAGCCAGCCGGGCCTGTCTTAATCACCTCGGAAGAGCGCAGATACCAGACCGTAATTCGACAGGGAATTACGAAGGGTTGGGGCGTCGAGGACGGCGCTACGGGCAAAGAACTAGCCGTAGCGGGGCCTAATTTCGCCGGACACTACGTTATCGTTACGTGGGGATGCGGGTCACCCTGTCTGATGGCCGCAATAGTGGATTTGAAAACCGGACGCGTTTTCCCGCCGCCCTTTCATCATGGACCCGGTCACAGCTATTTTCAGGTTCCATGGGCGTTCCCCGCGCAAGCGTTGGCATATAGGTTGAACAGTCGGTTACTTATCGCAAATATCTGCGAGACGGATAAAGCCGTAAGTGTCGATGGACGGACTGGGTACACGGCGCAGAAATGCGGAGCGCATTATTTTGTCATGAATGATGACGGGCCGAAGTTGATCCGCGCAGTTCTTGACAAGTGATACTCGGCGTTAATTACTCGTCGGACCCACGTGCACGACATCTCCAGGTTGAATCGCCGCCAACGCCGCCAGGCTGTCATCGGTGAGAGGCAGCAGATCCCGCAACCTGTTGGATCTCGAACGTACGACCAAAATCGCCACCCGTCGGCCCGTGAGATTTTGCTGGTATTGCAAACCTTTATCCATCGTTAGGAAAACTTCAAAGCCAGCCGCTTCCGCAAGCATGAGCAGGGCTCCATTCTTCGTTCCCGCGAATCCAGCTTCTGGAACGGTCAGGCAATCGTGCCCGGCTAGCGCAAATCTCCACTTCCGGGGGATGCACTCGTCCAACAAAACCTTCATCCCAGTTGGCCGACAAGGAGCGACTTCGCAGACTCAAGCGCCGCAACCGCCGCACTTCGCGACACAGTCGGAAAATCGTCGAGGAACTCGTCCAGATTTTGGCCACCTTCAAGGTAGTCCAGCAACGCGTCAAACGGGACTCGCGTGCCACGGAATACCGGCGTGCCGCCCAGAATCTCCGGATCTCTCACGATAATGTCAGTTGAAGCCGCGTCTTCAGTTTGCATTTGCGAATCCTCGCCCAAATCTGAACTCGCTCAAATTAGGGTCTACCACGATTCTATCGCGAAAAATGCCCTACCCCCTAAACCGGAACCCCAATCTTCCACAGCCCATACCCCACCGCCTGCCGGAAACAAAGCCACCACTCGCGCGTCACCTGCCGCCCCGTATCCTCCCGGGGCGACCCGTAAGCCGTAAACCCTTCTTTCGCGAGAATTCGCTTCACCCGGAACATGTGGTACCCATCGCTCACCACAATGCACGATCGCAGCCCCATCCGCTTCAAAATCTCCGACGCGGCCGCCAGCGAATACACCGTCGAATCCCCGCTGCTCTCCACAATAATCGCCTCCGCCGGTACACCCTTCTCAACCAGGTACGACCGCCCCACGCCGCCCTCCGTAAATGAAGGGTCCCCGCCTTGTCCGCCCGTCGTCATCACGTAAGGCGCCAGCTTACTCTGGTATAGCTGTACCGCGTGGTCCAGTCGCAGTCTCAGCACAGGCGATGGCTGCCCGCGATACTCTGCCGCGCCCATCACGATGATTACGTCCGCCGGGCGTGCGTCGTCCAGCGCTGCCTCTCGGTGAATCCGTACTGAGAGCGATAAAAGGTATCCGAGAGCGAACGTAGCAAGGGCCATCAGCACAAGGATGGCGGGCCGTTTGAAGTGCGTTATTCTGATTTCAACATTGTACGGGATGTCACGAATTCAAACCATCACGAGCGTTTCGAACCCGCTCCTCCGCGAAGTCCGTCGCGCCATCACGCGCGGTGAACGCACCGCCGACGGCCTCTGCATCGCCGAAGGTTTTCATCTCCTCGAAGAAGCCCTGCGCAGCGGTCGCGATGTCCCCACCGTCCTCGCCTCGGAATCTCTGCGCGAGACCGTCGATCGCCATGTCCGCGGCCTGCCCGGCACCCGCACTGTCGCTCTGCCCGACCCGCTCTTCCAAAGCATCGCCTCCACCGAAACCACCCAGGGCGTCATTGCCCTCGTCCGCCCGCCCGAATGGACCATGGAACAGGTCTTTCGCGGCGACTCCCTGGTCGTCGTGCTCGATGGCCTGCAGGATCCCGGTAACGCCGGAGCGATTGTGCGCGCGGCCGAAGCTTTCGGCGCCACCGGCCTGCTCTTCATGAAAGGGACGGCAAGTCCGTACCATCCGAAGACCCTGCGCGCTTCCGCTGGCTCGCTCTTCCGCCTGCCATTCGTGGCAGGACTCGATGCCGCCCTCACGCGCGCCACATTGCTCCAGCATCGCGTAGCAATCTACGCCGCAATGCCTTACACCGGCACGCAGAAGCTGGCCGGAGCCACTGACTTCGTCCGCCGCTGCGCGATCGTCGCCGGCAGCGAAGGCCGAGGCGTCAGCAAAGAGCTCCACGGCATCGCGGAAGACGTAGCAATTCCCACCACGGGAGTAGAATCGCTCAACGCCGCCGTAGCCACCGCGATTCTGCTTTACGAAGCGCGTCGCCAGCGCGCCACCAAATGAGCCTCTTCGACTCCAACCCGCTCAGCCACGCCTTCGCCGATTCCGACCCCCAACGTCCCCTTGCCGACCGCATGCGCCCCGTCACCCTCGACGACTACGCCGGTCAGGAACACATCCTCGGCCCCGGCAAACCCCTCCGCTCCCAGATCGAGCGCGACCAGCTCACTTCCATCATTCTCTGGGGTCCGCCCGGCGTCGGCAAAACCACCCTCGCCCACATCATCGCCCGCATGACGAAGAGCGAATTCCTGCCCTTCAGCGCCGTCCTCTCCGGCATCAAAGAAATCAAGGCCGTCATGGTCGATGCCGAACGCCTCCGCAAACTCGGCCGCCGCACCATCGTCTTCATCGATGAAATCCACCGCTTCAACAAGGCCCAGCAGGACGCATTTCTCCCTTACGTCGAACGCGGCGACATCATCCTCATCGGCGCCACCACTGAAAATCCCAGCTTCGAAATCAACGCCGCCCTCCTGTCGCGCTCCCGCGTCTACATGCTCCGCGCGCTCACCACTGAAGAAATAGTTGATCTCCTCCGTGGCGCCCTGCCTCTGCTCAAAACCACTGCGTCCGATGAAATGCTGGAAAAGATCGCTGCCGCGTCGAACGGTGACGTGCGCTCCGCCTACAACACGCTCGAAGTAGCGGCAGCAGGCAGCCCCGGCGGTGTGATCGAAGAAGCCGCCCTCACCGACGCGCTCGGCCGCAAAGTTCTTCTCTACGATAAGACCGGCGAAGAGCACTACAACCTCATCTCCGCGCTCCACAAATCCGTCCGCTCCAGCGACCCCGATGCCGCCCTCTACTGGCTCGCCCGCATGCTTGAAGCCGGTGAGGACCGCATGTACATCGCCCGTCGCGTGGTGCGCATGGCCGTCGAAGATGTTGGTCTCGCCGACCCCCGCGCTCTCGAACAGTGCATTGCAATGCAACAGGCCGTCCACTTTCTCGGCATGCCGGAAGGCGACCTCGCACTCGCCCAGGCCGTCATCTATTTAGCCGCCTCACCGAAGTCCGATGCCGCCTATCGCGCGCTCGGCGATGTCACCCGCGAAGTTCGCGAAGGTCGCGCCGAACCCGTGCCGATGCAGTTACGCAACGCTTCCACCAGTTCCATGAAAGCCTGGGGCTACGGCGAAGGCTACCAGCATGCGCACGAGTTTGAAGGTGCAGTCAACGACATGCAATGCCTGCCCGACTCCCTCGCAGGCCGACGCTGGTACCACCCCACCGAACGTGGCGTAGAGAAGCGCATCAAAGACCGCCTCGACGAACTCCGCGCCCGCCGCAACCCCTGAAGAATGTTCTCTGCGTCCATCTGCGAGAACTCTGCGGCATCTGCGTGAAACACCCGTTGCGTTAGACTCCGATTGTGCTTACCGGCTCCGCTGCGATCTCAATTCGTGGATTGACCAAACATTACGGCAAACTGACCGCAGTGAATCACCTTGACCTGGAGGTTCAGCGCGGTGAGGTCTTCGGATTTCTCGGACTCAACGGCGCAGGCAAGACCACCACGATCAGAATCCTGCTCGACCTGTTGCGGCCAACCTCCGGCAATGCCGCCGTCTTCGGGCATGATTGCCAGTCGGATAGCCTGCACGCCCGCGCCGAGGTTGGCTACTTGCCCGGTGAAATGGGAGTCTATTCCGATCTAACCGGCAACGAATTATTAGCGTTCCTGGAGCGAGTCGGCGGGAAACCCGTTTCGAGAAATCATCGGGACAATCTCACCGAGCGCTTCGAACTGAGCCATCGCGATCTTTCGAGAAAGTTGCGCGAGTACAGCACCGGCATGAAACGTAAGCTCGGCTTGGTCCAGGCATTTCAGGCCGACCCACAACTGCTGATTCTGGACGAACCCACCGAAGGTCTCGATCCGCTCATGCAGGAGGCGTTCTATAATTTGCTGGCCGAGGGGCGCAATCGTGGCCGCACCGTTTTCATGTCGTCGCACGTGCTGCCTGAAGTAGAGCGTGTCTGCGATCGCATCGCCATCCTGCGCAAAGGCGAAATCGTCTTGCTCTCCGGTGTCGAAGACGCCCGGAAACTCGCATCGAGGCGCGTGCACGTAACATTCCTGCAGGATGTCGCTGTTCCGGCCTCCCTGCCAGAGGGCTACAAGATCATCGACGTAAACCCCCGCCACTGGACTCTCAGCGTGACGGGGCAACTTGGCTCGCTGCCTTCGTTTCTCGTGGCCTTTCCCGTCGCCGATCTCACGGTGGAAGAAGCGCGGCTCGAAGATGTGCTGGTCAGGTTCTACCGGGATGGTGCCGAATGACTACGCTCGTCGCGCTGGTTGTTCAGTTGCTCCTCCGGGTCCGAAAACTTCTTCTGACTGTCGGCGTGGTGCTGGCCGCGTTTCAGGTGGTCCTCATTCTCCAGGCCAATTCGATTCAGGCTTCCAACTCGTTCGCGAAAATTGGCGACCTGCTGCCTCCGTTCCTGCGCGACCTGTTGGGGCCTTCATTTGCGATGTTCCTCACGTTCAGGGGGATCGTGTGCCTGGGCTATTTCCATCCCGTTGTGATGGGCGCACTGGTTTCGGTTTCCGTAACGTTAGCGACGATTCCGGTAATGGAGATTGAGACCGGATTTATCGATCTTGTACTCGCTCGTCCCGTGACCAGGCACTGGATCGTGACGCGGTCCATTTTGGTCGCGCTGATCTCTACCATCTATCTGCTCGCCATGATGGCCCTTGGCACCTGGCTTGGCCTGAATAAGTTTGCCGCGAAGGATGCCGGCTGGCCATCGGTGGCGCTCGTTGGTTCGCTGGCAATCAATTTGGGACTTCTGATGCTTTGCTGGGCGGCGATTGCGATGGCGATCGCCTGCGCCTGCCGCCGGAGGAGTTCCGCCGGAGCCATCGCGGGACTGCTGGCCCTCACCGCCTACCTCACCGACTACGTCGCCCGGGCGTGGAAACCGGCGGAATCGGTCGCATGGCTTTCGCCCTTTCGGTATTACACGCCTTTTGAATTAGTCATGGGCTCGCCTTTGCCGGCAAAGAACCTGTACGTGCTTGGTGGAATCGCAGTTTCCGCGTTCGCGCTCGCGTACCTGCTCTATTTGCGCAGAGACATATCGCATTGACAAGGATGTTCTCTGCGTCCATCTGCGAGAACTCTGCGGCATCCGCGTCAAACCGTCACAAGCTACTCCCAGACTATATACTTGATTGAGAATGGCTCCGATTGAAGGCATTTTCACCCCTACCCTCGTGCCCCTCGACGAGCGCGGAGAGATTCAGGAAGCCGAACTCCGGCGTTTCATTTCCTGGCTCATAGATAAGGGTGTCCACGGACTTTACCCCAATGGCTCCACCGGCGAATTCACGCGCTTCACCGTGGAAGAACGCCGCCGCATCATGAGAATCGTTGTCGATGAAACGCGCGGCCGCGTCCCAATCCTCGCCGGAGCCGCCGAAGCCAACGTCAAAGAAACACTAGCCGCCTGCGAAGCCTACGCGGAAATGGGCTGCCGCGCCGTCGCCATCGTTTCACCCATCTACTACAGGCTCTCACCCGATTCCACTTACGCGTATTTCGCTGAAATAGCCCGCAGCACGCCTATCGACCTCACGCTTTACAACATTCCACTGTTCGCAACTCCGATCGATGTAGCCACCATCACCCGTCTGGCGCTGGATTTCCCTCGCGTAATTGGCATCAAGGATTCTTCCGGCGACGTAGCCCAAATGGTGCGTATGATCGCCGCGATCCGCCCAAGTCGTCCCGATTTCGTCTTCCTCACCGGCTGGGATTGCGTCCTGGTCCCCATGTTGCTGGCTGGCTGTAACGGCGGTACCAACGCTTCGAGCAACGCCGTCCCGGAAGTCACGCGCCGCTTATTCGAACTTTGCCGGGAAGGGAAGTGGGAAGAAGCCTCGGTCTGGCAGCAACGTGTGCTGGAACTTTTCGATGCCATGCTCCAGGTTTTTGAATTCCCTGACGGCTTCCGCGCCGGTGCCGAAACCCGTGGCTTCAACTTCGGCCAGCCCCGCGTGCCGCAAACAGCCAATCAAAAAGAAAACCGCATCCGTCTTGCGAACATGGTGCGCTGCATGATCTCGGATTTTGAATTGATCGCCAAACCAGCTTCCTGCCCGGTCCGCCCCGCCATGTCCGTGAAGCCCGTTCCCGCGCCCCCCGCCGGGAACGTTGACGTCGATCCTAAAGTCCTGGTCGAACGCATCATGCTGGAACTCGGCAAAAGAGGCGTGATCTGAACCAGGGCCTTGCACTGGTCGAAGCAGGCGGATGGTCCATCGGCATGGTGCTGCTGGACGCCATGGAAAAGTGTTCCGGCGTTCGCCTCCTGCAATTGGAGTTGAACGATAACCCGGGCGTGTGCCTCAAGCTGGGCGGGCCGCTGGCGAATCTTGCCGCCGCGCTCGATGCGGGCCGTATCGCCGCAGAGAGTATGGGGATTCCGATCGTAGCGGACCTGATCCCGGCTCCTTCGCCGCTGTCCAGCGCCGCATGGCAAGGTGTGCCGGATTTTAATCCGCTCATCGAGCAGCCAACCGTTTTTGATCCGGAGAAAGTTATGACGCAACACAAAGGATTTGCCCTGGGCTTGATTGAAACCCAGGGATACACAGCCGTGTTTGAAGCGATTGACACCGCGCTCAAAACTGCATCCGTGGAGATCGCGTTGCCTTTCACTTCGAAGGTGAACCTGGCGACACCCGCACCAT
>CAIKAS010000079.1 GCA_903825445.1 uncultured Acidobacteriia bacterium | reverse complement strand
TGCCGGTCATCAGACGATCCAGCGCGGCCGATACAGCATCGTAAAGCGCCGTCTGACCCGCGGCAGGGGATTTTTCAATCGCAGCCTCAAGTTCATCGGCGCGGTCGCTGAACGGGATGGCACGAGGCAAACCCACGCTGACCGTTTCATTGAAGTTGATCACGAACATCTGATCATCCTGATTGCTGGAATGCACGAAAGCTCTGGCGGCCGCGACCACCTCCGGAAGCTTTTTCTTCATGCTCCCGCTGTGATCGATCACTAGTCCCACGGTTACCGGAACGTCGTCGTGCCGGAATAAACGAATGGGCTGAAGTACTCCGTCTTCGTAAATCTGAAAGTCCCGATCACGCAGGCTGGAGATGGAGACACCTTTCTTATCGCTTACAGTGACGGGCAAGACCACCAAATTCACATCTACGGAAAACCGGTAATCTTCAGACTCCCCTTCGGCCTTTGGAGCCGTCTGCGGGGCTGCTGCGCCAGCCACAATCAGCAGAAGCGGAATTACCGAAATTCGTCCGGTCACCGGCGATATCTCCCTCTTGGATTTCAATGCTGCCGATCCCGCTCCGGCAGACTCATTAAACTGCCTGAATATTCCGATACTCGGGTTGCCACATCGCATCCTCCACCTGGCTGACGATATCGATCAGGGCGATAGTTGCCAACCCCTCCGTCGCCGCAGCCTCCGCCACTGCCCCCGCAACGGTCGCGGTGACACGGCGCAGGTCGTCAATGTGGGGAAGCAGTGATGCGCCGGGCATTCGAACAGCCACCAGGCTCGAAAGCGCATTGGCGGCCGCCGCCAGCATGCCGACGCTAATCAGTCGCGCTCCGGAGACAATAGTCCCCAAACCGAGCCCGGGATACAACATGGGATTCTTCGCCTGGCCGATGACATGCGTAATTCCTTTGTGTGTCACGGGAAGGCACTGGGTACCGGTAGAGATCAGCGCGCGGCCGTCGGTCCAGACAATCAGATCGGCCGGATTCGCTTCAGCGCAGGACGCCGGGCTGGAGAGTGGAAATATGATGGGCCGGTCGGTATGCCGGGCCATGTTCCTGACAATCGGCTCGGTGAATGCGCCTGCGCTGCCAGACATGCCAATCAGCATAGTGGGCCTGACCTGTCGCACAACTGCTGCAAGGCCGATGCCGTCCGAAGCGCTTCCGGGATCGCCGCGCCAACTCCTGACCTCCGCGGCCGGGCGTGCATAGGACGCCTGAAAGTCTTCAAGTTTGTCACCCATGTCGCTCGTGAGCAAACCATTCACATCCACGCACCAGAAACGCCGCGTTGCCTGGTCCAGAGTCAAACCGGCGTACACCATGACGTCGCGAAACAAGTCCGCCACGCCGATGCCGCCGATGCCCGCGCCAAAGATGACGATCTTCTGCTTTTCCAGCAGTGTTCCGCAGATACGCATGGCTGAGACGGCGGCTGCCAAGGCCACCGCACCGGTACCTTCGAAGTCGTCATTAAATGTGCGTATGTTGTCGCGATACTTCTGGAGAATGCGGTGGCCCTTGCCGGGCCCGAAATCCTCCCACTGCAGGATTGCCCGGGGAAACAGCCGGGTAGCTGTTTTCATGTATGACTCGATGAAAGTGTCGTATCGCTCGCCGCGGACTCGCCCGTGCCGGTTGCCGGCATACATCGGATTGGCCAGCAGACTTTCCCGATTGGTGCCAACGTCGAGCATAACCGGAATCACGCGAGCCGGATCGATCCCACCCGCCGCGGTGTAGATGGCCAGTTTTCCGATGGCAACTTCGATGCCGCCGACTCCCCAGTCCCCTATACCGAAGATTCGTTCCGCATCAGTGGCAAGGATCAGGTCGATATCGTTGGGGCCGGCTCTGAAGTTCGCGAACGCTTCTTCGATCTGGTCGGCGTGATCGATTGAAAGATACACTCCGCGCGGCCGACGGCATTCGTGAGGGTACTGTTCCATCGCCATGCCAACCGTGCGGTCATTGACGATCGGAATCATCTCACCCAGATGTTCGGAGAACAAGCGAAAGAACAGAACTTCATTGCGATCATGCAGCGCGGTCAGATAAAAGTTCTTGCTGATCGCGTCAGGCAGGCGCTGGTATTGGGCATAGGCGCTCCCTACCTGTGATTCCAGCGTGCTGACAACGGGTGGCAACAGACCGATGAGGCCCAATGCCTCGCGTTCCTCCATGGTGAAGGCCGTGCCCTTGTTCAGCGACGGGCTCGTCAGGACTGCCATGCCACGCGCCGTGGTTTCGTACGTCGCCGGCCCTTCCGGGATGCGCTTGCGCAAAGCGGGCGCCAATATCGGAACCACTCTTTGTCGCATCTGGTTCAGTTAGCTCTTAGCGAGTGCGAGTTCGCGCTCGTATTCCCCTGAGCCCTGCAGCGAATGAACGTGCACGGCGGCGGGATTGGTGGACGCGATGATCTCACGGGCGCGGGACACTTCTGCTTTTGTGCCATTTACGAGAAGCAGGAACTGGTCCGTTTTAATTGCAATCTCGTATTCGAGAACGCTGTCTTTGGGAATACCAATACTGAACAGACCCGCACCGATGGCGCTGGCGCCACCTACAACTACCGCGCCTTCCAGTGCGGCTACAATCCAGCTAACGAGAGGGCCTGCAACCAGGACAGGTCCGAGACCCGGAATCGCAAAGAAAGCTGCTCCGAAAAGCATGCCCCATATGCTGCCCCAAAAAGCGCCCCGTTTGCCCCAGTGTGCGACGCGGTCACCGGTGTTGTAGAAACCGACGACGTGTTCCTCAGCGTGTGGATTTTTGGCCACAATCGACAATTCCTTCATGTCGAAACCGGCGTCATGCAGGGTTCTGACGGTTTTTTCAGCTTCTTCGTGTGTATCGTAAATTGCGACGACGACGTTGTTGTCGGACATGGCTATGTTCCTTTTGGTGCGGATTGCCATGCCGTTATTGTCCGACCGGCAATCCGCCTCCGAGTTTGCAGGGAGGTTCTGAACTACAGTGTTTTTACGCTGATTGAACGAACCGCGAAAGCGCATCCCAGCGCCAGCAATCCGCCGAGCGCAAACAGGGGGAGCTCACTAGCCGTTTTCGGCAGCACCGCCGGGTTCACGTGCATTTCTGCCGGCGGCGGCGGGGTTACGACTTCAGCAAGCTGCACCTGCGCGCCGGACGGTTGATAGGCCATGACGGGTGCCGTTCTCATCTGCGCGACAAAAGGTGCGTCAGGCTGAATTGGCAATGCGACTTCCACCGGGAGGTCGGCCGGAGTAAAGAGCACAGGAGTGTTTGTTGATGCGGCTATCTCCATGGCCTTGGCTTTCGGATAGACAAATTCTTCGCCCCATTGACGGCCGGGATAGAACCAGGCGCGCAACGCCTCCGGCTGGCCAGCCGGTCTTTCCCTAAAAGTCACCACGGTCTTATCGGTTGCTTTCAGTCGAAAATTCGGAATAGCCATGATGGTGGCGTAGCAAACCGATTCGTCTTTATTAAAGATCTGCACGATGTGCCGGTCCTGCTGCGAATCCAGGATCTTGAAGACGTAGGTGCCGGCCGGCAAAACACCCCAGCCCGCGACGTGCACACCCGGGATTTCCACCGGGGCGCTAAACGTAATGGTTGTTTTTCTGTCCCAGTCATCTGCTTTCGCGACTGGAGTGAATATTGCACCGGCCAGAAGCGCCGTGCAGAATACGGTTTGTACAGCTTTCGAAACTTTCATGTTTTTCCTTTTTTGCTTCACTGAACCTGTTAAGCCATACTCTGGCCTGATCTCCGAAGTGGAGCTCATCTGCGGCTTGCTAGAGCATGTAGGTGGCCCATCCGGTCCAGCGCTGTTTCTCGTCTGATAACACTCTTGCCGCCACCGGCGCGAGCATTGATGCGAGCAGACTGAAGGCTATTCTGACCGCCATTGGTCAGCTGACCTTCGAATGTCACTCTGCTTGCGAGTGGCCGCGAAGAACAGCGCGCCTTGGTACATTCCCGCCGACAAAACCCTCCCATCCAGGCTGGCACTGGACGTGCACCTGAGTTGCGCGTTGGCCCTCACCGGCCAAATCCTGCTTATGCTCTTTTTAAACAAATGCGAATCGTGCCGAGGCAGACTCCGCCGGAGTCAGGTGCGCAATATTCTTCAGTTCTTGATAGCACCGCTCGTCGTGCCCTACCGCTGCGTCCGCTGTGGTTTGCCGGGATACCGCGCGAGGTTCGTTGTGCGTTTCCGAAAGAATACAAGCGGACGGACAGTGGTGGCAGGCGGGGGCGGAGCAAACTCGCCGCGAGATCTCGAACTGCACAGGCGCGGCTTGCCTGCCATCCGCTGACGTTGCAGCGGCAACACCTCGACAGGCCAGCGAGTACCCTTCCGCCGGGCCCAGTGCGTCTAAGTGAATTCACTCAGGCGAGATCGAGCGCGTGGCCGCCGGTTAGCGAGTGAATCGGTAGTTTGCGATCGGGCCCCATAAGCCAGTTACTTGTAATACCCATACGCCCACTGCGACAGTTACGACCACGTTCAATATTGTCTTTATCCCGGACGCCATCGGGATGTAACTGTTAATCAGCCAGAGCGCCATCCCTGCAACGACTAACGCAATCACTATGTTTATCAGTGGCATGTTGTGTAATTCCTCTCACTGGGACGAGGCACGTCAGGGTCCACTCCAATACAACGAAGAAAACGGCGGACCGTTGCCGGACCGCCGTCTGAAGTCAGCTATGAAGTTGCCGGAGCAGTCCTGAGATACACCGGTTAAAAGTCCGATCCGGCCAAGCCCGTAGATTGTCGGGGATAGGTCCGGTCTGAGCAGAAGCGAGGGTGGATGTCTGCCGCTCCTGCAATCAGATGCAACGCTTAACAGATTTACTTGCGAACAAGCTTCTTTCGCCCGTAGAAACCGATGGCTAACAAGCCACTACCGAACAGTGCAAGTGTGGCTGGTTCCGGCGTTGATGCGATGATTTGCCCCTGGACCGTGGTGTCACCTGCGGGTGTTCCTGAATTCGGGGCCCCAAGAACGGTCGAGTTGGTCAGTTTGTCGAAAATAGTGCTTTCGAAATTGCCGGTAATGGCGTTGACGGTGCCAGGCCCGAGTTGCAGCGAACCAGGTGTCGATGTCGTCCAGTAGATCACGATAGTGTCGCTGTTGCTGGAAACGGTGCCGCCACTGGACGTCCCGATGAATTCTCCGGTGGCGCCGTCGGTTGTGTCAGTCACTACAAGATCGAATACGAATGGATTGTAATCCGTCGTCGCCGATGTGGTGCAGCCCAGGCAGGTAAGTTCGAAGTCCCCGAGATCAAGGCCTGAGGGCACGCCACTGTTACTCACGACATTTGGCGTGAAAACGAGCGTACTGTTGGGGTTGTTGTTACTTACCAGGGTGTCGGTGCCGGAAGATACGAATTCCGTACCAGCCCCGTTAGTCGAATAACTGATTGCAGTTGCGTCGGCATTTGCCGTTGCCATGAACACAGCCAGGCTGGCCAGGGAAACGGTCTGAGCGAAACGTTTAATTTTCATTTTATTTGGGTGTTATCTCCGTTTTTTTACTTGAAACAATTCGTATTGCGATTCGGTCGGCATTACGTATTCCGTTTAAACACCGCAATGAGGTACCCACAATTCGTCCTCTGGCGACTGCACGGTTCATCTGATTCATTCGTTGAGTTGATCGGTGTGGGGATGATCCGGGTGCCATGGACGGGCGGCGCGAGAAAGGTGACCGTTCCCCGTCAGATGACTGCGGAACGTCGACGCCGAAGAGTCGCATTGACAGGTGGAACTGGGGCGATAGTGTCACTTCGCCAGCCAAAGAAGTTCGGATTGGCCGGCGCCAGACAGATGCGCCGCAAACACTGCCGGGGACGTTTCGTCGCAGACCGAATCGGCTTCGGCATCAATCTGCCTGGCTTCCGGGCGTTGTGTGACACTCGGGGCGGTCCGCCGAAAGCGGTGCTGATCAAACGATACGGCGAAGCCGTCGATATCACAACGGCAGACTCTGCCGTTCATAACCAGTTGTATATCAATTTCTCCGTTGAGCCTTATCGGCCAATCGATCAAGAGCTCCACGGGCGTACCCGGGGTCAAGCGATGCGGGCAGATCACCCAAACGTCTTTACTGCTTATGTTCAACACGCGGCCTACTCCGGAAAGAGAGAGTCGGCCAATGGTGTGGTAGCAGAGAGGCAGGTCAATCGGGAAGCGCACCTTTGACCGGCGGTTTGCGGGCGGCGGTGAATCTGACATGCCTCCCCGATAAGCCTCTGTGTCCAACTGGAGGTATTCTGCGGTCTGTGTCATTGAGTGTTCCTTTTCATTTACAGCGGGTCGTTAGGTGTCCTACAGCGGCAACGGAGCGGCATTCCGGTCGCCGAAGGGGAGAAAGACGTCCCCGGATCTTACGGAGCAATTCGCCGCCGCACGATGTTCCGGCGACTTGAAGGAGTGCCCCGAAACCCAGGACTCCGTCGTTCTGTTGATCGCAGCCAATCATGAGGCGTGAACCAGAGACTCATCGTGAGTGCCCACGGGTCGGCTGATTGGTTTGTTGGTCGCTTCCTGGCAGGCGAGGCATAAAGTTGCCCATGGCATCGCGGCGAGTTGTTGCCGACCAACATCGCTGGCACATTCCAGGCAAATTCCAAACGTGCCCGCGCCGATCCTGTCAATTGCGGACCGCACCTCGCGAAGCACTTTTGTTTCGTGGTCAAAGGCGTAGCCTGACGGATTGCGCTTCCGGTGCTCTCGCGTCTGGTCTATTGAATTCGTCGTAAAGTCGATGTCCAGGTCCACGCGACCGTGACCCGCGTAGACCAACTGCGCACGCTTGTTCGACAGGGCCAGCCAGCATTCATTCAGCTCTCGTTGCGTCATATTCGGTTCACTCCCGGGTCGCCGACGGTGTCCATCCCGTCCGCATGGCTTTTTCCCGCATGGCAACAGAAACAGCAACAACCGGGCCACAAACCGCGTGTGGTCGCCCCCTTTCCATGGGGCTTTTTATTTCAGTCACTTCGACAGCTCGCAGGTATTCCCTGCCTCAGGTAATTTGCTTGCAGATGTGACGGCCCATCGCCGTCTGACGATGCGTGGTCTGCGCGGAATGCTC
>CAIKAS010000078.1 GCA_903825445.1 uncultured Acidobacteriia bacterium | reverse complement strand
GCAGAAGGCGTACGAAGGTGTGGAGAGCACCCGCGCCCGCGAGGCCCATCCTGGCCAGCACAAACCAGCGGATGTTTTTCGCATTCTTGCGATTGAGCCAGAAATAGTCGCCGTTTTCGTTGATGATGAAAAACTTTGCGGGAACCTGGAAAGCCAGCCACCACTTCCATTTGTTCATGACAGGTTCCGCGGCGCAGATCATTCCTGCATACGCGTAGTCGCGGCTGCGAAGTTCGCTGAGAAGCTGGCGACGGAGATCGGGGCTGCTGTAATCGGCGACACGGAAGACGCGGGAATCAGGTGTGAGACCGGCCGGCTCGCCGCCGTAACAAGTGATGACGTCCATCGGCATGCCTTCACCCCAGCCAGTCTGAAGATGGGCGATGATGGCTTCGAGAATAGATCGGGAACCGCTTTCGATGAGCAGGATGCGCGTGCCTTTGGGCACCGCTTGCGTGAGGATATAGCGCATTAACGTCTGGCCTCAGAACTGCTTTGATGGCGTGGAGAGCGCGGCATACCTGTTCCAGATTTAGCACATCGGGATTACCGTGCTGAGCGGGCCAGTCTGGCGGCGGCGATCATGCCACCGATGTGGCGCTGGCCGTGTTCGACGATGTGGATGGCGACACTGATTGCAGTTGTCTTGTAGCGCTTTCGCCCGATCTCCCGGACTTCGCCGAACTGCTCCGGTGTCAATGCGCGGATCTGGGCTTCGTAGCGATTGAAAGCTGTGTCGATTTCGGCCAGAAGGGCGGCGGCGGATTCGTTGCCTGAAATGCCCTCAGTTGTCAGCGCAGCGAGCTGCTCGGCTGTCAGTTGGCGGCTTTCGAGGTAAGAACACAGGCGGTCCGTGCTACCGGCAAGATGCCGTGCGTGGAACCCGGCCGATGTGACTTGCCGGAAGGTTGACCAGAGCTCGTTTGTACTCAGATGACTGAGAGTGGCATTGGCATCTTCGCGAATCTGCTGAGCGGCGCGGAGGAGATGGCCGATGACGGGATGGAGGCCGGGGACGATGCCGCGCATCCATGGTTCAGGTTGGGTTTCTGACAGAGACTCAGGGGCTTCAGGTTGTTGTTTCAATTTGGCTTCAGACTGGGATTTATTGTCCATTGACGGGTTGTTTCCACTCTGAGATAATCGGCATTCGTTATCGAATGCCAATACTCAAGTCTAACGCCCGGGAGAGCGATCATGAACTGTACTCGGGCCTGATTCGCCTGCACGTGCTCCATCACGCGGCCGAAGAGCCCATATTTGGTCTGGGGATGATGGAAGAGCTCGCGCGCCACGGCTACAAAATCAGTGCGGGAACCCTGTACCCGCTGCTCGCTCGCCTGGAAGCCAAAGGGTATCTGCGTTCCACGGAAGAGAGAAATGGTAAGTCCAGGCGCAAGCTGTATCGTGCCACGGCGCAGGGGCGCAAGGCGTTGACGGCCGCCAGGTCAAAGGTTCGCGAACTCTTCCATGAATTGATGGAGGGCGAATAACCGATGCACATAAGACTCATCCTTTCGTTGGTTGCCGCCTGCACAGTGCTGAGCGCGCAAACGCCACTAACCCTTAACCAGGCTGTTGACGCAGCGCTGAAGAACTACCCCGCTATCCGCATCTCGCAGGAGCAACTGAATGCGGCGGCTGCCGGAATCGATCTCGCCCGCACTGCATTCCTGCCACGTATAGACGCACTGGCCCAAGAGAACCGGGCTACTCGCAACAATGTGTTCGGCCTGTTGCTTCCACAAGGCGTGATCCCGTCCATGTCTGGTCCGGTGATTGGCTCGAACAACACGGGGACTGTCTGGGGAAGCGCTCTGGGCGCCCTTGCGACGTGGGAACCCTTCGATTTCGGGCTGCGCGACGCAAATGTGGCGGTGGCGCAGGCGGCTCGCGCACAATCTGAAGCTGCCGTAAGGCGGAGTCAGTTCGAAGTGGCCTCCGCGACCGTGGATTCCTATCTCACTTTGCTGGCCGCGCAGGAAATAGTGCGGACGGCACAGGCAGGTATCGACCGCGCTGCAGCGTTGGTGCGCACCACGCGGGCACTCTCCGATGCCGAATTGCGGCCTGGCGCAGATGCCTCACGCGCGGAAGCCGAACTGGCTGCCGCCCGTACTCAGATCTCCCAGGCGAGGCAGGCAGTGGAGATCGCGCGCGCTACGCTGTCTCAGTTTGTGGGCTCGCCACCGGATCAGATTGCGGTGTCCGCTGGTGGCCTTCTCCAGTCGCCGCCCGCCGACGCGCCGCCGATGGCGGATTTCAAAGCTAATCCCGTCGTTATCGAACAAAATGCCACAGTGGAACAGGCGCAGGCACAGTTACGCGCACTGGAGCGTTCCTACTTCCCGAAGTTTACCGTCCAGGGCGCAGTTTATGCTCGCGGCACGGGCGCGGAAACCAATGGCCAGCGTCTTGGTGATCTGAATGGCATGGCGCCGACAGTTCAGGATTTCGCGGTCGGTTTCACAGTAACTTTTCCGATCATGGACTATGCTGCGAATCGAGCACGGGAAGCGGCGCAATCCGCCAACATCAAAGCGCAGACGGCAAAATCTGATCAGATCGTAACAGAACTCAAAGCACGATGGAACGTGGCACTGGCGCAGCTTCATGGCGCCAGGGAAATAGCACTGAATACTCCCTCCCAGGTGTCCTCCGCCCGTACAACCCTGCAACAAGCCGCCGCGCGTTATGAAGCGGGCCTCGGGACTATCGATCAGGTTGCCGAGGCACAACGGCTTCTCAGCCAGGCGGAAATCGAGGATTCGCTTTCGCACTTAGCTGTGTGGCGAGCGCTCTCGGGTCTGGCCGCTGCCGCCGGCGATTTGCGGCCCTTCGTTGCGGAGGCGAGTAAGTAATGCGCCTCGTACTTGCCGCGCTGTCCCGTCCTGTCACCGTCGTCGTCGCGCTGATCGCGATTGCTCTTTGCGCTGTTCTGGCGATCGAGCGCATGCCCGTCGACATCTTCCCTCAGGTAGGCGATCCAGCCATCTACGTCGCCCAGCCCTATGGCGGCATGGACCCGGCTCAGATGGAAGGCTACGTTACTTACTATTACGAGTACCACTTTCTCTACATCACAGGCATTGATCGCGTGGAGAGCAAGAGCATTCAGGGTGCCGCCCTGATGAAGCTTGTTTTCCACGAAGGCACCAATATGAGCCAGGCGATGGCGGAAACGGTTGGGTACGTCAACCGCGCCCGTGCCTTCATGCCACCTGGCACTGTGCCGCCTTTCATCACGCGTTTCGATGCTGGCAGTGTGGCTGTCGGCCAGTTGGTCTTCGACAGCGCGACCCACAGCCGGGCTGAACTTCAGGACTACGCCATCAATCGCGTCCGCCCGCTCTTTGCCACGCTGCCCGGCGTTTCCGCGCCGCCTCCCTTTGGTGGCAGCCAGCGCACCATCGTTATTACGCTCGATCCCGCGAAACTCCGTCAGTACCGCATGTCGCCCGACGAAGCTATCGCAGCGATTTCCAAAGCCAGTGTGGTGATGCCATCGGGAAATATCTTCACCGGCACGGTGAATCGCATTGCGCGAACTAATGCGGCACTGGGCGGCAACCTGCCTGAACTGCTCAGCACACCCATCCGGCCGAAATCCGGCGCTACCGTTTACCTTCGTGACGTCGGCACGATCGAGAACGGCAGCGATTTGGTCACCGCCTACGCTCATGTCAACGGCAAGCGCACCGTCTATATCCCGGTTACCAAGCGTTCGGATGCCTCTACTCTCGCTGTGATTGAAGCGGTGAAGGCGGCGATCCCCACTTTTAAGAAGGCAGTCCCCGAAGATGTTGATGTCCGTCTCGAATTCGATCAGTCCCCTTACGTCACAACCGCCATACGAACGCTGGCCAATGAAGGCGTGCTGGGAGCCGTGCTTACTGGCCTGATGGTTCTGATCTTTTTGCGCGACTGGCGCAGCGCACTGATCGTGGTTCTGAACATCCCTTTCGCGTTGCTGGCCGCCGTCATCCTGCTTTGGGCTGCCGGGCAAACTATCAACATCATGACGCTGGGCGGTCTTGCGCTCGCTATCGGCGTTCTTGTCGACGAGGCTACGGTAGAAGTTGAGAATATCCACAGCCAGCGGGGGCGCGGCGGTTCGATCGCACAGGCCGTTTATAAGGCCACGAAGCAAACCGCACTTGCGCGATTACTGTCGATGCTCTGCATTTTGGCCGTCTTCGTGCCGTCGTTCTTCATGGTGGGGGTAGCCCGGCAGTTGTTCGTTCCGCTTTCGCTCGCAGTTGGATTCGCCATGATTTCGTCTTACCTGCTATCCAGCACGCTGGTGCCGGTATTCTCCGTCTGGCTCTTGCGAGAGCATGGTGCCGACGAACAGAAGCCCGGCTTATTTGATCGTTTCCGTGAGCTTTACGAGCGCTTCCTGTCGGTGGTTCTGCGCTTTCGCTGGCCGCTCGTGCTCGTTTACCTGGTTACCGGCTGCGCTCTTATCTACGTGGTTCTGCCGCAGATGGGAACCGAGATATTCCCGGAGTCGAACTCCGCACTTCTTCGCATTCGGCTGCGGGCGCCAACCGGTACTCGTGTCGAAGAAACCGAGCGGATGGTGATTCGCGCTCTGGATGTCATCAAGCGAGAGGCCGGTCCCGACAACATCTCCATCACCAGTGACTTCGTTGGCATTGTCCCCTCCAGCTATCCGGTCGATCTGATTCACCTGTTCACCAGTGGTCCGCAGGAAGCGGTCATACAGATCGCGCTCAAGCCCGGGGTGCAGGGCGGGGAAGTGCTGCGTGAGCGGCTTCGCCATGCTCTTGCAGACGCGCTCCCCGGCAGCGACGTGGGTTTCGAAGCCGGCGACATCGTGAGCCAGGTGATGGGCTTCGGCTCTCCCACGCCCATCGAAGTCGCCGTCATGGGTACGAACCTGCAGGACGATTACGCCTTCGCGCAAAAAATTCAAACTCAAATGGCGAAGCTGACCTCGCTGCGGGATCTGCAGTTTGCCCAGTCGGTGAACTATCCTACGCTGGATATCAATATTGATCGCGAACGCGCCGGACAGTTCGGACTGACCATGGCCGATGTGGTTCGTTCCGTCGTCCCTGCAACCTCGTCGTCGCGCTTTACGACCCCCAATTATTGGCGCGATCCTGTCTCCGGCAATGCGTTCCAGATTCAGGTGCAGCTCCCGCAAAATCAAATGCAGAGCGGGGACGATGTCGGTCGCATACCTGTGATGGAAGATGGCCTCAGCGACACCCGCCTGTCCGACGTTGCCACGATGAAGAACGGTACCATCCCTGGCATCATCGAGCGAAATAATGGTCAGCGCGTCGTCAGCCTGACGGCCAACGTACACGGTACGACGCTCGGCGAAATGGCGCCGCGTCTGCGCGAAGCAGTGGCCAGAGCGGGGACCCCTCCGCGCGGCGTCACGGTAACGTACCGCGGCCAAATTCCGGCACTCGATCAAACTATTACAGGTCTTCGAACAGGCTTGCTGCTTGCCGTGCTGGTCATCTTTCTTCTTCTCGCCGCCAATTTCCAGTCGCTTCGCCTCGCGCTTTCCATCATCCTGACCATCCCCGCAGTCCTGTGCGGTGTCCTCCTGATGTTGAAGCTCACGGCGACCACTTTGAACATACAGTCCTTCATGGGCGCCATCATGGCGATTGGCATCGCGGTGGCAAATTCGATTTTGCTCGTCAGCTTTGCGGAAAGACTTCGCCACCAGGGTACGCCCGTCCGCGATGCCGCCCGTGAAGGTGCAGGGGGCCGTTTACGCGCCATTCTGATGACGGCCGCAGCCATGACGTTCGGCATGCTCCCGATGGCCATCGGTGCCGGCGAAGGAGGTGGACAAGCCGCCCCGTTGGGCCGCGCCGTAATCGGTGGACTGCTCTTTTCCACCTTTGCCACGCTGACGATTCTTCCGTCCATCTATGCCATCCTGCAGTCGGGGGCGTCGGCCGCTTCGGCATCACTGAATCCAAACGATCCCACGAGTCGCTACTATGAATCCGATACCGAATAAATGCGTACGCAGGGCAAGCACTTTGGTGTGCCTGTATTTGGCTGCTCTCGCCCCAGCGGCGAATGCACAGAAGATTGAGCTCGCTCCGGTCGTCTCCAAACCCATCACCCGGAATCTGGATCTTCCTGGCGAATTCCAGCCCTTCATGAGCGTCACGCTCCACGCGCGCGTCCCCGGTTACGTCGAAAAAGTGCTGGTTGACCGAGGCTCGTCCGTCAAACAAGGCGATCTGCTCATCGAACTCAGTGCTCCCGAAATGGCAGCCCGGATTGCGGAAGCCGACGCGCGGATTCAGTCCGCCGACGCCGACCGGCTTCAGGCTGAAGCTCAACTGGCAGCCACGAAAAGCACGCTGGAGAGACTAAAGAAAGCCGCGGAAACGCAGGGCGCCATCGCAGGTAACGAGGTCGTACAGGTTCAACAGCAGATGGAGGCTGAACAGGCCCTCATCCAGTCGCGGCGGCGTCTCAGCGAAGCTGCCAACGCAAATTTGAAAGCCTTGGAGGAAATGCAAGCCTATCTGAAGGTGGCCGCTCCGTTTGACGGCATGGTGACGGACCGTCTCATTCATCCCGGCGCTCTCGTTGGGCCCGGCGCGGACGCGCCGCTGCTTATCGTCCAGCAGCTTTCGAAACTTCGACTGCTTGTAGCTGTTCCCGAAGAAGATGCCGGCCCGGTCCCACAGGGAGGGAAACTTACGTTCCATGTTCCCGCGTTCCCTGACCGGGTATTCACTGGAACGGTTGCCCGCAGTTCCCATACGCTCGATCCGAAAACCCGTACACTCACCGTGGAACTGGATGTCGCCAATGCGGATGGCGCGTTGGCTCCTGGCATGTACCCGACGATCGCCTGGCCGGTGCATCGTTCCGGCAGCTCGCTGTTAGTCCCCACCACTAGCGTTGTCACCACCACTGAACGCACGTTCGTCATTCGCAATCAAAATGGACATGCTGAGTGGGTCAATGTAAAGAAAGGCGCGGTCGTCGGAGATCTCGTTGAGGTC
>CAIKAS010000077.1 GCA_903825445.1 uncultured Acidobacteriia bacterium | reverse complement strand
GCGTCCGGACCGTGGCAATCCAAAGAACAATCCGACGACACTTTAACGACGCGCGTCGAGGGGTTCGCCGCGACGATTTGTTCCAGAAGATCAAGGCCGTCGGGCTGCGGCATGGCCACGACAATTCCAGGTCGGTGGCGGCACGCAATACCGACTGCGCTCTCAGGGGTGGCCGTCACGATGTCCAGTCCTGGCCGGGCCAGCGCGCCTGAGAGCGCTTTCAAAACGCCGGGATCGTTATCGAACAGAAGAACCGAGACATTCACGTCATCCCGCAGCCCGGCGTTTCTGGTTGGAATGTTCTGCATTTGTCTCGCACCTTTATTTGGCGGGCAGTTCCAGTGTCCGTCGCAGTTCCTGGTAGCGGTTCTTGTGGTTTCCGTAGTCGACGAAGTGGGCAATCATATCGGACAACTCGGTTGAAACGTCAGCGTTAGCTTCGATGTAGTCCTTGTAGTCTCCGGTAATCAGCGGCTTCGCCTGATTCTTATTGAGAAACTCGATCGCGTTGGTGGTATTGTCGGCAATCTCTTTCATCATCGGGATGATCCGGTCGATCGCCGTTGCCTGCCATGGCGCAGCCTGCGTACGCGCGTCGTTGAGTTTGCCAACCGTCTTCGCGACCGTATTGATATCGTTCTTCATGCGGTCGATTTCGGAGGCATGGCTGACCCAATTGAGGTGCGGCTGACGAGTATAAGACTCCAGAATCCCGGCGTCCACTGTAACCTGGTACGACTGAGTCTTGGCATCGGCGAGCAACTTCGACACAGACTCAGACTCCTCGCCCGCTTTCAGCGCGGGCCCTGCGCCTGCGACTCCCGCAATCAGACAAGTCAACATCATGGTTGTGATCGTGCGTTTGCGTTTCATGAGATTCTTCCTTTCATTAATGTCCTGTTTCATGCAGGACGGAATACTCTATGTCGTTTCGTTCTCTATCGTGTCGCATCCCCGTTGCCGTTCCAGCATTCGAAAAACTGCTATGGAGCGGCAGCGGGGCACCAGTGGCGTCAGGCAAGCCCACGTAAGCCGCTCCTGACGACGGCGTAAATGACCTGACGACCGAACCTGGATTTTGCGAATGACATCAGAGCCAACACCACCCACTGTCCGCCATCGCTGCGAATCCTGCGGCAGAGCATGTGTTCAATTCCTCCGGCAGTATTATCCTGACAATTTGAATTTATCAGGATTATACGATGAAGAAAGCTGGAAAAAGTACTAGGTATTGCCAGGAAGCGGAAAGGAACATCTGCGGTACCAGATTCTCGTTGTAACGTGGGCTGGCAGGCTAGATCAGGCCGAGTTCCACGGCATGCCTGGTCAGCTCCGCAGTTGTCTTTAGACTAAGCTTGCGCTTCAAATTTTCGCGATGGAAAGCGACGGTCTTGACGGAGATATTTAAAATATAGGCGATTTGCTTGGCTGTCTTACCCTCTGCGATCAGCTGCAGAGTTTCCCGCTCACGGGAACTCAGACGAAGGAGGGACGCGGCGTGTGAGGGATCGTGGAATCGCTCCAGGTGTTCGCCGGACAGACTCGGTGTGACATAAATGTTGCCCTTCAGAACCGATTGGCAGGCTTCCAGAAGCTCATCGCGGGCTGCGGATTTCAAGACGTAACCAGTCGCTCCGGCATTCAGAGCAGCTTCCAGGTAGGCGGGGTCCGTGTGCATGGTGATAAAGAGCAACCGGGTATCGGGCAATGCCCTGTGGATTTTGGCCGCGGCGTCGATGCCGTTTAGCAGAGGCATAGTGATATCCAGAATGACCAGGTCCGGCCGAAGCTGAAGCGCCTTGTCAACGAGTGCGCGACCGTCGGTGACGGTGTCGATGCTTTCAAAGTGTGGCGCCAGAAAGGCACGAATGCCTTCGAGAGTCATCGGGTGGTCGTCCGCGAGCAGGAGTCTGGTCCGCTGGATCATAGATGGTTAGCCAGGGGAACGCTCAGGACAATCCGGGTGCCATGGCGCGGACGGGAAGAAACAGAGAGCGCGCCATTCACCAGGCGTGCACGCTCTTCCATACCAATCAAACCAAGCCGGCCCTTTCCCCGGACCGTCCGCATATTGAAGCCGGTTCCATCGTCCAGGACAGAGAGCGTCAGCGCCCCCTTTTCCACCCGGAGGCTGATTGAAACATGTTTGGCTTTGGAGTGCAGAGCGATATTCTGGAGACCCTCCTGAGCGACACGGTACACACACGAGGCGACCTCCAAGGGTATTTCCGCGGGCATGGCGCCGTTGTCGAATTCAGTGGCCATACCTTCCCGCTGAGAGAATTCTTTGCAGAGCGCCCGCAATGATGCGACGAGTCCGAGATCATCCAGCGTCGATGGGTGCAATTGGTAAGCGATATGGCGAGTGGCTTCGGAGGCCTTCACAATTCGCGCCCGCATCTCCCGAATGCGACGCACTCTTTCTTCATTCGTGGGCAAGGGCATGTCGGCAAAGCCGCTCAGGTCAATCGCGATAGCGGCGAGTTGCTGACAGATCTGATCGTGGAGTTCGCGCGATACACGGCGACGTTCCCCCTCCTGCGCAGTGAGAAGGCGGGCCGCCAACGCCTGCACAAGGACTGCGTGCGTCTGTGCCTCCATCTCCAATTGCCTCCGCCGCGTGATATCGGTTACAAATGCAACCGCACGTTTTCCCTCGGGTGTCTCAATCCCGCTCAAGCCAACCTCGACGGGGAAGCGCGTGCCATCCTTTCGCAAGGCCTCGAGACTCATGCCGGTTCCCATCGGCCGGCTTTGCATTTTTTCAAAATATACCTGATGGTGCTCTGCGTGACGGTGACGGCTTTCCGGCGGCAGCAGCGTACCCAGCGGCAGCCCGAGCAGTTCATCTTTTGCGTAACCGAACATGTGAGAGGAATAGGCGTTAGCCATTATGAGTTTCTCGTCGGAACCGACAACGATCACCGACTGGGCCGACGAATCCAGGAGAGCGCGAATCATCGATTCATTCTTTTTGGCCTCAAGCTCCGCTTTCTTGCGATCCGTGATATTGATGTGCACGATGACCGCCCCGCGCACCGGGCCTTTGAGCGGCGCGATATTCATCAGGAACCAGCGTTGTTCGCCCGGGGCATGGCAAGCATATTCCAATCGCTCGAAGGGTGTCCGGGCGTTGAGGACGTTCCGCAAAGATTTTAGTGCCGCACGGGCGTCGGCGACGCCGTCAGCCATCGCCCGACGGCAGACATCCAGATAATTCGCCCCGGGGCCGACTGCGCTGAGTGGCGCGTGGCCGTTATCGAGGGCGAAGCGATTCCAGGCGTCGTTGGTACTCAGGATAGTTCCGTCCTCGGCAATTACAGCAACGTGAGAGAGCAATGAGTTCAGAATGGACTCACCACGTTGCTCAGTGCGAACGGCAAGGTCACGGGCTTCCTCCACTTGGCATTCCAGTGCGTCGGCAACGTGACGCTGCAATTCGGAAGATTCCGAACACGCTGCGAGGTGGAAGACGCCCTCCAAAATAGTCATTTCGTTATTGGGAGGAATAACGTAAATGTGATCCGGCTCGACGGGCATGCCGTCGGAAACGTCTAAGACGGGAATCATCGTCGCAACGGAGAGAAGTGTGGTGAGAGCGTTATGGCGGTCGGGCTCGGGATGCGGAATGAGCACGAAGGCCATGCCGGATTTGCTGGGGAGACCTTTGAGCACTGCAGTGAACGCGTCAACCCCTGGGGCCGATGTCCCAACAGTCACCACGGGAAACGAGAGTCCAGTGGACCGTCCGGAAGCCTCCACGGGTCCTTTAGCTCGCAAGGGAAGTTTGCCCGACTTGGCGGGAGTCGCGCCCGGTGATTGTTTAGCAGCAGCTTTTTTGCTGGCCATTTTGCGGTTTCAAGGTCTCCTGCAACATACCATGGCGCGAAGAGTTCGTATCTTCACGCTCCCCGCCCGACGGGGCGGGAGTATTCCCGAGCGACTATGATAGCCAGGCCGTGGCAAGGTGGACACTGGTAATTCTCCTGGGTACACTACAGCAAACATTCCCCCGACAATCCTGCTCTAATCGTCCTGAATTCTGCTTTAATGCATACTATGAAGAGGCGCCCTTTTGGCGCGGTCCGTTGCATCTTAAGCGGAGGTGTGTCCTGAAGAATGCTGGTGTCAAGACTATTTTGATAGCGGACGATAACGCGTCTGGCCGCGATCTGATGTTGGTGGTACTGGAAGGCTGCGGCTACCGCGTGGTTATGGCGACTGGGGGCAGAGAAGCGATCTCCATGGCGCGTGCGGAGCATCCGGACCTGATCCTGATGGATCTGCATATGCCGGATATCGACGGATTTGCCGTATTGCGCGAGCTTCGCGGCGATGCGAAGTTTGCTCGTGTGCCAATTATTGCGCTGACGGCGAGTGCCATGCCGGAGGATCGTAACGACGTGATGACTGCCGGATTCGATGGATTCATCACGAAGCCGATTCGCCTTCCAGCCTTGCGTAGTGAGGTGGAACGCCTATTGCAGTCCGGTTATGAAACAGCCGGTGCGGGCAGCTAAGCACAAAGTTGTTTCAGGCACTGGCGCCAAGCGCTTTTTGCCCAGCTTCGGAGGGCTGTTTAGGTGCGGGACTCTGCGCCGCAGCGCGCGCTACCGGCAGCCATGGAGCATTGCGGGCAGAGGTCAAACCGTGAATACGAGCCCGCGGACCGTGCGCGGAAAGCCCTTTTTTTACGATATCCGCCGGGCATCCTGCCAGACGCGCGCAGACGTTGCAGATTCGGATGAGCAGCCTGCCGCGGTGGCATACAACGGCGGGTTGGCTGCCACATTGCAGGCAAGGTTCGGTGCTGCCTTCGAGCGCGAACCATCCGACGATGTCGTTGGCGACCGCGCGCGGGTGTGCCGTATAGACATTTTGCATGTATCCAGATTAAAAGACAAGAATTCACAAAATAACTGGCAAAAGTACCAGTTTCCGGCGGGAAAGAACAATTTTCAGTTATTATTTGACTCGCACGGAAACGCTTTCCCTGCATGCCTGCAAGCTGACGGGTTCACACTCGAGCACGAAGATGGTGTCGTCGAGCGGCTGGAAGGTCATGTTGCCGGATGGCGGTAAGGCCTTCCTTTCCTGCATGCTATCGCGCGGATTCCCTTCGGAACCCCATGCAAGTGTGACGGAACCGACACCAATGGTGTGCCACTCGACCGTGATTCGATCTCCTCTGCTTATTTGTTGGGGAGTGACAATAAAGGACATAATCGCGGGAAGAGACGCCGTTGGGCCGGTGGAGGCAAGGCGCCCTTCGCGGTTGCGCATGACTGCCATGGTTCCAGCCATTGCAAGGAAGAGGAAAACGAGAAGGATCAGTGTTCGTTTCATAAGTTTGCCAAAAATGTTTTAGCCGCCGATGCAGGCCGCTTCACGCCGATAAGGCAAAATCGCTATTTTGGGTTTTCGCGGCTGTTACCTGCAGAACGCCATTTTCGAGGCGGACTGTCAAATCATCCAGATCAATGGAACGCGGCAGGTTGAATCGGCGAAGGAGATGTTTCTCGTCGAATTCGCAGCAACAAACACCCCAGCCGCACCCGGCGGCTACTTCGAGTTCGCCAGGCATCACAGTTACCGCAAGATCTTCTTTAGAGAAGCCGGGGACGGCCACGCACAGACAGAACTCGCCGTCCCTGGGTTCTTTTTTGATGAGGCAGGAATCGCCGTTGATTGCAAGGGTGTGCCTGCTGACAGAAGCGCGCGGCAGCGCGATTTCAAGCACCCTGTCCCGAGCACGGAGCGTGAACGCCTTCACGCCTTCCAACAGAGAGGCACCGTTGAGTTGGCCGAAATGGATCCTTTCCATAGCGATTGGTGACATATTGCCCTCATGCCACAGTCGCGGCCGACACCTTTGTGGTCTGCGTCTTCGCCGCCGTTAGCTGCAGGATGCCTTTGTCCAGGCGGGCCGTCACTTTGTCCACGTCAATGGCATGAGGCAGATCGAACCGGCGAAAGAACTGCTTCTCGTCAAATTCGCAGAAGCAAACATTGCCTTCTTCGCCCTCATGTCGATGAGCCGACTCGCCTACGACAACCAACGCGTCTGCCATGGCAGTCACTTTCAAATCTTTTTCCGCGAAGCCCGGAACGGCGACGCGCAGCTCAAATTCGCCTTCCCTTTCAATCAGATCGGATTTGCCCGTACCCGCAAGGGCGCGCTCGGCTTCGAGCCAATCGTGCAAAGCCGCGTCGTCGCTTCCGGCGGTGCGACGCTGAAATATCTCGAATGCGCGATCACGAATTCGGCTGGTCAGCCCTTTCAGATCATCCATCAGCGAGCATTCATTTTCCTGCCCGTTGTGAACTTTTTCTATAGCTATGTGCGACACGGTTCCCTCCCTATATCTATGAAGTGAAGACTTGCAAACGCACCTGCTGAATTGAACTGCGCAGACGGCTACGGGACGATAGCGATTTGGTCTACTACCCTGGACACGCCTGGCGCCGCCCACGCGGCACGTTCCGCTTCTTCGCGCTCGAACCAGGAACGCACGTTACCGGTGAGTGTCACTGTGCCATCGGACGCCGCGACGGAGATTCGTCTGGAATCCACCTCAGCGCTGCGTTTGAGCGCATCCTCAATCCTGTTTCTGACGTCTGAAGCGGAAACGGACGGTTTCACTGAAATGTGGTTCAAAACGCCACGTACCCCGGTAATCCGGCCTGCGCAAGTGGCGGCGGCTACACGCTGAAAGTTCCAATCGACCTTGCCATCGAGCGTGACAATGCCCTCTTTTACCGCGATTTTCATGCTGTTTTCCGGTACAACCGAATTCACTGACATGGTGTGAACGATATCTCTGGCGATTTCCGGATCGGTCCGGGCGAAGGTCGTCTTCACTTCAATGTCGTTGGCCACGGCTTTTACGCCGTAGACGTATTTCGCGGCGCGTTCCGCTGCCGTTTTCTCGTAGTAGTGATGGACGAAGCCTGTGAGGGTGACCACGCCATCCCGCGCGGCCACCGAGATATCTCGCGACATTACTTCTGGTTCCCAATCGATCTGCATCGCCACAGCGGTGCGAAGCTGATTGTCGGTTTCGTTTTGCATTTTGGCTTGCATGAGTCTCCTTTCGGGCCACCGGTTCGTTGCCGGCAGTCTCAGTCGGATAGTGAAAATGCAAGCTGTGCGCCAAATGCAGGTGCATCTGAAGTGCCGTGTTTTCAATTGGTGGCGGCAAGCCGGAGCGGGGGTTAGCGCGGAACCGGGTGTAAATTCGCGCAGATCGCTGCGGTGCAGTACACGGAAGGCAGCGTTTAATCCCAGGTGATGCGACGCCTTAGCTCGGCTTCGATCTGCGCTGCGGAATGAAACTGCACTGCGTCGATGCCGTAGCGCAACGCGCCCTCTATATACTCCGGGATATCGTCCGTAAAGAAGCACTCTTCCGGTTTGCAGCCAGCGGCTTCCACGGCCTGCCGATAGATCTCGGGTGACGGTTTCATGGCTCCGGCTACATGCGACAACACCAGCGCGTGAAAATGCCGGAGATGCGGGTAGTTGGCCCGGATCATGTCAAAATGTATGGCGTTGGTGTTCGACAGCAATACAAGACGGTAGCGAGCGGCGATGCCTTCAAGGAGCTTTTCCGGCACCAGCGCATCGGGCAGGAAGACGCAACTCCAGATTTCGCAGAATTCCTCGTAGGTACACCGCAGATTGAGGACAGCGGAGAGTTGTTTGACGAATTCGCGCGGGGCGATTTGGCCGGACTCGAGTTTTTCGACAAGGCCTGTGGGGCGAATGCGGGCGGGAACTTCTTCCACCGACAGACCGGTCAAGGCGGCGATGCGGGCGTAGCCACGGTGGAAGTCGAATGGCACGATGACGCGCCCGAGGTCGAAGATAACGGCTTTAATCAAGCTTTCACTGTATCGAATCAACGGGCTTGGGGGATACCGTGATGAACGGGGCAACCTCGCCGTGGGCAGGCACGTAGGAAAATAGTGGGGATGGGCAAAACTTCCATTATGGCCAGAGCAGGTTGGCTGACGATTGTATCGATTGGATTGGGTACAGGCCTGCTGGCGCAGGGCGTTCCGGCAATTCTGGGTACGCAGCCGAGATCGACGCAGAGTTTGCTGACCGAACCGTTGCTCGACAAGGGTTATCACCAGATGTATAACCTGGATTTTGCCGATGCGCACAGCACGTTCGCCGAGTATGAAAAGGTGAACCCGACCAGCGCCATGGGGCCGATTTCCGACGCCGCCGCATACCTGTTTGGCGAGTTTGACCGTTTGAATATTCTGCGTTCGGATTACTGGATCAAAGATGAGAGCTTTTGGGTGGTTAACAAGCCCGTAGGCGACCCGGCGCTGAAGAAGAAGTTCGAAGAAGCCCTGTGGAACGGACAGCAGCTTGCAACCCTGAAACTGAGGCAGTCGCCGAGCGACGTGGATGCGATGCTCGCCACCACCATGGGCCTGGGATTGCACGCCGATTACCTGGCGCTGATCGAGAAGAAGAATCTGACGGCGCTGGGAGAAGTGAAACAGAGCCGGACGCTGGCCGAGAAACTGCTGGCGGCGCATCCGGATGTTTACGACGCTTATATTGCGCCGGGAATTGAAAATTATCTGCTCAGCCAGAAACCTATCGCGATACGGTGGTTTCTGCGACTGGGCGGTGCGGAGACTGATCGGCAGCTCGGAATTCAGAAGACTTCCATCACTGCTGAGAAGGGGCATTACTTCCTGCCCTACGCACGACTTCTGTTGGCAATAGCGGACCTGAGAGACAATAATCGGGAAGGCGCGAAACAGAAACTGAACTGGCTGGCCGCGGAATACCCGGGCAACCATCTGTATCGCGAAGAACTCGAAAGGCTCGTTATCTCCAAAAAATGAGAATCGTCGGCGCTGCCAGCGCATTTCCGAAGTACCACTATGACCAGAAGGCACTCGCCGAGGCGTTTCTCGCTTATTGGGGCGACCGATTGCCGGAACCGCGAAAGCTGGAACTGCTGCACAGCAATGTGGGTGTGCGCGGGCGGTATCTGTCTCTGCCGATTGAGCAGTACCCGACGTTGAAGTTCGGTGAGGCAAACAATGCCTGGATCCAGACGGCGGTAGAACTGGGTGAGCAGGCCATTCCGAAGGCCGTCGAGAGGGCGGGGATCGACAAGAACGACATTTCGGCGTTCTTTTTCGTTTCGGTCACTGGCATTGCCAGTCCGTCGATTGACGCCAAACTGATCAACAAGCTGCGGCTTTCCACTGCGATGCGGCGCGTGCCGATTTTTGGCCTGGGCTGCGTGGCGGGGGCGTCCGGGATTGCGCTGGCGGCGGATTACGTAAAAGCGTATCCCGACAGGTGTGCGTTGCTGCTTTCGGTGGAGCTTTGCTCATTGACGCTGCAACATGACGATATATCCGTAGCGAATCTGATTTCGACGGGTTTGTTTGGCGATGGCGCGGCAGCGGTGATTGTAGCGGGCGATCAGGTGGAGACGAAGTGCTCGCAGGCGGGGCCCGAGATTATTGCCACGCAGCCGACGTTTTACCCGGATACTGAGCGCGTAATGGGTTGGGACATTTCCGAGACTGGCTTCCAGATTGTGCTCTCGGCGCAAGTGCCGGATGTGATTGCGGGCCATGTGGGAGGGGATCTGGATCGTTTGCTCGGGCAGCACGGACTGACGCGCGCCGATATTGGCAGCTGGATGCTGCATACGGGCGGGCCGAAGATTTTGCGTGCGACTGCGCAGGCCCTGGGCGTGCCGGATGATGCGTTGTGGGCGTCGTGGGAGTGTCTGAGTGAGATGGGGAATCTGTCGTCGTCATCGGTACTGATGGTGCTGGAGAAGACGATTGCAAAGCGGCCAGCGCCGGGAACGTGGAGCATTCTGGCGGCGATGGGTCCGGCGTTTTGTTCGGAACTGGTACTGCTGCGCTGGTAACGGGAGCAGTTTAGCGGGGAGGGCTGGATGTCTGACGCCATGTTTCGCGGGATCCCCGATCCGGAGCCTGCGCTGGAGCCCAAGAAGTCCCTATGGGTTGGCGCGGCGGTGATCGCGCTGATGACTGCCGTCATAACTGGCATGACACTGGTTGTGCCGAAATCTGTTCCATGGGCGGTAAGTGGCGGCGTTCTTCAGGTACATACGAGACTGGAGGATGACGACTTTCCTCTTAAAGACCTGCGACCGGAACTGGCGCTCGTGATCGATTTGAACACCGACGGCGGCTGGAGACCTGTGCACAAGTTCTGGGGTGTGAACGGTTTCGGACTGAACGCCGGTCGCTTCGAACTGGTCAATGGACGGAAGGCCGACATCTATCTGACAAACGAAACGACTGTCGTGCTGATTCCTCGGCGCGGTGACGTCCCGGTGATCGTCGGGGTTCACGATCCGCAACCTTTGCTTGATGCGCTGAAGAACGCGCGAAAGTAGCATCGGCGCGATTACGGCGGTTCGCGGTCTCCTCATAGGGTCCGGCTCGCGAGACATCCTATTTCAGGGCTGCGTCGCAAAGCGCACCGCCGTTCGCCGGTACTTTTGCGCCATTCGCCGATTCGCAGTAGATGCAGAGATAGACGCACCGCTAGAATGATCCATATGTTCCGTTACCTGTCGCTGATGTTCAAGAATTCACTTCGGAACCGCAGGCGCAGCGCTTTAACGATGCTCAGCATTGGGATGTCGCTCTGTTTGCTCGGGGTGCTGGGCGCACTTTATCGGGGACTTTTTCTCGCGCCGCCGACGCCGGGGCAGGAACTGCGCCTCGTAGTCCATCACAAGGTTTCGATCACTCAGGCGCTGCCGGCAAGCTACGGCGATAAGATCCGCAAAGTACCGGGCGTGCGCGAAGTGATGGTCTGGCAATGGTTCGGCGGCACCTATAAAGACGCCCGCGATCAGGGGAATTTCTTTGCGCGCTTTGCCGTCGAACCGGATAAGTTCTTTCGGGTTCGGCCGGAAATCAGCGTCCCGGAAGATCAGCAGAGAGCTTTCCAGACGCTACGCACCGGGGCAATCGCCAGTTCCGACCTTGCGGACCGAATGCACTGGAAGATCGGCGAGAAGATCTTTTTGACCGGCGACATTTTCCCGGTGAACCCTGAACTGACGCTGGTGGGAATTCTGGTGGATCCGAATACGACCGAGACGCTGTTCTTCAGCCAGAAGTACTTGAGCGAAATGCTGGGGGCGGGCAATGCCAGACAGGATCAGGTAGGGTCTTTCCAGGTGCAGGTGGAGAGCGCGGGTCAGGTGGGGTCCGTCGCGAAGACGATCGACGACATATTTGCCAATGCGCCGGAGCCAACGAAATCGGAATCCGAGCAGGCGTTCACGCTGCAGTTCGTCTCCTTTCTGGGGAACGTCAAGGCGTTCCTTATGATCATATGCGCGGCGGTGACGTTCACGATCCTGCTGGTATCCGGGAACACGATGGCGATGTCGGTGCGCGAGCGCATCAAGGAAGTCGGGATTCTGAAGACGCTGGGTTACCCGTCCGGCACCATTCTGTTCTTGATTCTTGGCGAAGCCGGCGTGCTGGCGCTGCTGGGCGGCGGCGTGGGTTTGCTTCTGGCGATCGGAATGACGGACGCGGTTCGACACGGACCAAGTTTCATGCAGGCCATGAAGACGCTCAGCATCACTCCGGACGTGGGCGGGGCATTGCTGGTGCTGGCGTTCTTTATCGGTGTGGCGAGTTCGTTCGTTCCCGCGTACAACGCGTCGCGAACCGGCATACTCGATTCTCTGAGGAACTCCGGGTAAACCTATGGCGATCCCTCTGGCTTATAACCTGCGCAACCTGACGGTGCGCAAGACTACGACATTGATGACGGCTCTGGGCATCGCGCTGACGGTTGCAGTGCTGGTAGCGGTGCTGGCGCTTGTGAGCGGATTGAAAGCCGCATTTCAGGCGTCGGGGAATCCGCTGAACATATTAGTGATGCGCAAGGGGTCGAACGCCGAGTTGAGCGGCGGGATGACGCGCGAGGCGTTTGAATCGCTGAAGGCGAAGCCTGGCATCGCGCGGGGCGCTGACGGGCTGCCGCAGGCGTCGCTCGAACTTGTTACGATCATCAACCTGCCGAGTGACTCCCATCCGGATGGGATGAATATCACGCTGCGCGGATTGACTCAGGTGGGTCTGGACCTTCGGGAAAAAACGAAGATCGTGACTGGTCGCTGGTTCCGGCCGGGCCAACGGGAGGTGGTGGTTGGGCAATCTATCGCCAATCGTTATCCCGGGGCGTCGCTGGGGCGAAAGCTGCATTTCGGTCGGGGAGATTGGGAAGTTGTCGGCGTGATGGATTCCGATTCAAGTGCCACGAACAGTGAGATCTATGCGGATCTGAACCAAATGGCAGGCGACTTCAATCGCCAGGACGGGCCGAGTTCGGCTCTGATTCGGGCGACGGACAAGGTATCAGCGCAGGCGCTGGTGAATTCGATCAACGACGATCAGCGGCTGAATTCGAATGCGCGCACGGAAGTGGATTACATGGATTCGCAGACCAGTTCGGCGCTGCCCGTGCAGTATCTGGGCATCTTCGTCGCGATCATTATGGCGGTTGGTTCCAGTTTTGCGGCCATGAACACGATGTACGCCGCGGTGGCACGCCGATCGAAGGAAGTGGGAACGCTGCGGGTGCTGGGATTCTCGCGCGGCAGCATTATGCTGAGCTTCCTGCTGGAATCGCTGCTGCTGTCGCTTGTGGGAGGCGCCTTGGGCTGCATACTCGTGCTGCCACTCAACAGCGTAACTACCGGCCTGATGAGTTTTACCAGCTTCAGTGAAATTGCCTTCAAATTTCGCGTTGGTCCCGATGTCATGGCGACAGGGATCGGGTTCGCGTTGCTGATGGGGGCGATCGGCGGCGTCTTCCCCGCGCGTATGGCCGCGAGAAAAGAAATCCTGGTCGCGCTGAGAGACATTTGATTAGATCATGGAACCGGAACTAAAGAGCCTGCGGATCGACCGCGGCAAAAAGAGATCATCGCAACCTTCTTCGGGCATTGGCCGCTGGGTGTTCGGCGGTATTGCCGTGGTTTTGCTTTCGGCTGGGGCTTTCTATGCCGATGGAATGCTGAACCGGCCGACTGAGGTGGAGGTTGTACGCGTACACGCTTCGGCGCCGGGCGATACGGCCAGTGCCGGCGACGTCATCCTGAATGCCACCGGCTACATCGTGGCGGCACACAAGATCGAACTGGCGTCGAAGGTTGTCGGCAAAGTGGCCTGGATCGGCGTGGATAAAGGCAGCCATGTGACGAAGGATCAGGAACTGGTCCGCCTGGAAGACGACGAGTACCGCGCGCAGGTGCAACAGGCGAAGGGTGGCCTGGCAAATCTGGAGGCGAGTCT
>CAIKAS010000076.1 GCA_903825445.1 uncultured Acidobacteriia bacterium | reverse complement strand
CGCAATTCATTTATTTCGAGCGAAGCAACCGACACCTGACCTGGATTCATCTGGCCTTTCTGTTCTTCGTGACGCTGATGCCGTTTTCGACGCGATTGCTCGCGGAGTTCATCACGTTCCGCACAGCGTTACTGGTGTACTGGGCGAATATTCTGCTGTTGGGCGCGGTGCTTTACGCAAGCTGGTTTTATGCGCGGTGCGCGGGTTTGCTGAAAGAAAGCACAGAGCCGGAGGTCGACAAAGCCGTTCGGCGGCGGATCGTCGTCGCGCAGGCGCTGTACGCGGGCGGGGCGGCGCTCTGCTTTATCGACACGTGGGTCAGCATTGCGGTGATTTTCGCGGTGCAGCTGAATTATGCGGTTGCGCCAACTTTCCGAGCGAGAGATCGGTAGAGTAAACGGCCACGGATTTTCAGGCGTGGATTATGTGGTAAGTTAAAAACTCCCTGAGGTGCCTGGCTGAACGGCTGGGTGAAAAGGGAAGCGGGTGAAATTCCCGCACGGTCCCGCCACTGTAAGCAGCGAGCGTCCGGCGCAATGTGCCACTACTCCACAAGGGTGGGAAGGCAGCCGGTTCAGCGACGACCTGCGAGTCAGGAGACCTGCCTCGGGTGAAGCCGGCTATTTATGCTTCGGAAGAAAGCAGATCGCGCAGAAGACCAACCCGTTTCGCGGGTCGTACCCTCTCTCATACCACTGCTCACTTTCGCACCGGAGCGTTCGCGGCTTATGGATTTCAGGCCAGGACTCTATCCGGATGCTCACACTCATACTCGGCGGCGCTAGAAGCGGCAAATCACGATTGGCGCAAAAGCTGGCTGCGCAAGCCGGACGCGTCACGTATATTGCCACTGCGGACGCGGGCGATGACGCGGAGATGGCGGCGCGTATTGCCCGGCATCGGACGGATAGGCCGGCAGCGTGGCGCACGATTGAAGAGCCGCTTGAGTTAGCGGATGCGGTAGAACGCGCGGTTGCCGATGGCGACGTCGATGCGGTTCTTGTCGATTGCCTGACGATCTGGCTCAGTAATTTGTTATGGAAACATCGGGAAGTTGGTCCGCGCGAGTTTGAAGACATGGTGCGTGCAGAGATGAGCAGGATCGCGGCAACAGATGCGGCCGCGCGGCGCCGCGTGATTCTCGTTTCGAATGAGCTGGGAAGTGGCACTGTCCCCGATCATCCGGTGGCGCGTGCTTTTCGCGATACTCAGGGACTTTTGAATCAGTGGGTTGCGGAAGTTGCCGACGAGGTGATCCTCACCGTGGCAGGGCTTCCGTTGTGTCTGAAGGAAAGAAGATGACTAGAATTACTGTAATTTTTGGTTTGCTGCTCTCGGCTATGGCAGTTTTCGGTGCGGAACAGGGGGCGTCTATCACAGGCGCGGTGAGAGATCCGCAGGATCGTGCAGTTGCCGGGGCGACTATTGCGCTGTTTTCCGCGACCGGCCCGGTGGGGAGCACGACCAGCAGCAGCACGGGGATCTACGCTTTTCAGGGATTGCCCGCCGGCGACTATCTGCTCCGCGCGACGGCTCAGGGCTTCGCGCCGTTCATCGCAGAACATGTCCACGCTTCGACCGGAGGCGCACCGACACGGGAGATTCAACTCGAGATTGCCGGCATGCACGACGAAATTGTTGTCACCGCATCGAGTACGCCCCAGGCACCGGAGCAAGTCTCGAAAGTGGTGACGGTCATCGAACAAAGCGATGCGGACGCCCGCGATGCGGTATCGCTTTCCGACGCAGTGGATCTGGCTCCCGGAGTGCGGGTGCAAGAACTGGGTGGGACGGGAGCTTTCGCCACGATCCAGATTCGGGGACTGCGCGATCAGGACACCGCGGTGCTGGTGGATGGCCTGCGGTTGCGCGACGCTTCGGCAACACAAGGCGACGCGAGCGGCCTGATTCAGGATTTGATGTTCACAGACTCCAGCCGGGTGGAAGTGATGAATGGCTCCGGCTCCTCGCTCTATGGAACGAATGCGATCGGTGGTGTGATCAACGTCATCACGGATGAGGGCGGCGGAGCGATGCGCGGAAGTCTGCTGCTGGAAGGCGGATCACTGGATACGTTTCGGGGGCGGTTTCAGCTGTCGGGTGGCTTCCTGCATAACCGGATCGATTACAGCCTGGGCGTTGCGGAGACAGACGTTCTGACGGGAGTGGGTGGCGACTCGCCTTTTCGCGACCTCAGCACGCAGGGGCGCGTCACGTTTCACCTCGCGCCGACGCTGCGCCTGACGGCTCGGCTGTTCGGCGCGGATTCATTCGGCAAGGTTCGAGGAGAGCCGGATATTATTGGGTCGCCATCGGGTCTTGGGATTGTGAATGCGACACCGGCAACTCTGCTGCCCGCGCCCGACAATCCGGACTCCACGCGGGCGGCTCGCTTCATTACCGCGGGGCTGATCCTGAGCGGACAGCCATCCACGACGCTCGACTATTCGGTTAGCTACCAACTTGTTTCGAATGGACGACGCTACGGCGATGGTCCGGCGGGAGTCGGTTATCAGCCCGTTGGAAATACACGTTCACTCTACGATGGCCGTATCCACACCGTAAGCGCCCAGGCTCATTATCATCCCGGACGGCACAATCTGCTCACCGGCGGCTATGAGTTCGAGCGGGAGAACTTTTCAAACGATAATACCGATTCGAGCAATGCCCCAGCAGCGTCGGGCGTCAGCGTGACGCAGTTCAGCCAGGCTGCTTTCGTGCAGGATCAGGCTCAGTTTCTCGACGGACGCCTGCAATTTTCCGGCGCGTTTCGCACTCAGCTCTTCTCATTGCAGGATCCGGTATTCATTCCGGCGGCATTTGCACCGTACCAGGGGATTTCATTTCCCTCTCTGACGCCGGCGTATACAGGCGATGGGTCGGCTGCGTATTTGGCGCATAAGAGTGGAACAAAGTTGCGGGCGCATGTTGGCCGCGGCTACCGGGCACCATCACTGTTCGAAAGGTTTGGAGCCGGCTACGATCCGGTCTACGGTTATTCGGTTTATGGCGATCCGCGCTTGAAGCCGGAGCGCTCGACGGGTCTGGATGCTGGCGTGGATCAGGCTTTGTTGGGCGGACGCCTGAAGGTGTCGGCAAGCTACTTCTACACGTGGCTGCAGGACGTGATTAACTTCGATACGTCCGGTCTGATTAACCCTGCGACGGATCCGTTTGGAAGGTACATAGGTTATCTGAACGGGCGCGGCGGGATTTCGCGCGGCGTGGAATCGAGTGCCGCCGTGGCGGTGACACGGACGCTCCGAGTGACCACCGCTTACACATATGTCAACGCGATTGAGCGAACTCCGATTGTGGGCGACGTGCTTCAGACATTCGTCGTCCCTAAGAACCAGTTTTCGGTGCAGGTGATGGAGCAGGCGACATCGCGCCTCTTCCTGACACTGGATACTAAACAAACCAGCAGCTATCTCGCCCCGATTTACGGCGACGTGGTCACGCAAACTTATCGTTTTGAAGGCCTGCATAAAGTGAATGCCGGCGTGAGCTACCGTTTACCGCTGAAAGAGAAGATGTCGCTGCGGGTCTTCGTGCGCGCGAATAATCTTTTTGATCAGACATACTTTGAGAACGGCTTTCCGACTGCGGGGCGGACAGCGACGGGCGGACTGCAATACGAGTTTTAGGTCTAAACAATGAGACGCTTTCTTGCAATTGCGTGTTGCTTCACACTCGCCGCACTGGCGGCCGACATACCGAAGAGAATCGTTTCTCTATCGCCTGATTTGACGGAGATTCTTTTCGGCATAGGAGCGTTCGGCCGCGTGGTGGCGGTATCGGACTATGACACGTACCCTGCGGAGACAGCCAAACTGCCGCATCTGGGGCAGTTGCATAACCCGAGCCTGGAAAAACTCGCAGGCATGCGCCCCGATCTGGTGGTGATCAGCACCGCGCAGGCGCCGTTTCTTGAGGACACACTCAAAGATCTGCATTTACGAACGGTGAAAGCGTCGAGTAAATCCATTGCGGAGATCTATGCGTCGATGGCGACGATCGGGCACGCGACCGGCAACGACGCGGAGGCAGCGAAACTGGTGGCGGCGACACGCGAGGGGCTGGACCGCGTGGCGCGCAAGACGGCGAAACTTCCGAAGGTGCCGGTGGTGCTGATCGTCGACCGTCTGCCCGGAACGCTGCGCGATCTCTATACCGCGACCGATGGGAGCTTTCTCGCGGAGCTGGTTAATATTGCTGGCGGGCGGATTGCGATGCCACCCGTCGATCACGGCTACGAGAAGCTGGCGAAAGAAGATCTGCTCGCGATTAACCCGGAGATCATCCTCGAATTCATCCAGGGCGACAAGAGCCGGTTCGCAGGCGATCCGATGGAAGCGTGGCGTGAGATGCCGGAACTGAAGGCAGTGCGCACGCATCGTGTCTATGGCCTGCCGGAAGACTTCGTGCCGCACGCGTCGCAACGAATCGTGCAGACGGCGGAATTGTTCGCGAAGAAGATACATCCAGAGATACAGTGATGCAGCAACCGTCCCCACAGGTTTTCGAAGCACGCAAGCTGGACTTTGCATACGCGAATGGTCCGCTGGCAGTGCATAACGTCAGCCTGAGTTCGGTGGCGGGGAACATGACTGCGGTGATTGGCGCGAATGGCTCGGGAAAGTCCACGCTGATCCGAATGCTGGCCGGTCTGTTGAAACCGCGGTCGGGAGAAATTCTGCTGGGTGGCAAACCGTTTGAATCGTGGGAACCGCGGCTGCGCGCCCGCGAGATAGCGTATGTACCGCAATCGACGGCGACGGTGTTTCCGTTTCCTGTCATCGATCTGGTGTTGAGCGGCCGAGCGCCGCATACCGCCAGCTTTCGATTCGAGGGCTCGCACGATGTGGAGAAAGCCATGGAGGCGCTGAATACAGTGGATGCCGCGCATTTGGCGGCGCGCTCCTATACGAGTCTCTCGGGCGGCGAACGCCAGATGGTGGTTTTGGCACGCGCGCTGGCCCAGGAGCCCCGATTGTTGCTGTTGGACGAACCTGCATCATCGCTCGACCTGAAACATCGCGCGACCCTGATTCGGACGCTGACACGATTGCGTGAGACCAGAGCGCTGAGCGCCATCATGATCACTCACGATCTGCAACTCGCGGATGCATTCGATCAGGTGCTTGCGTTGCGTTGCGGAGAAGTGGCGGCACGAGGAACGCCGACTGAAGTGCTGCGCGAGACAGTGCTGCGCGAAGTCTACGGCGATCCCAATGTGCGGGCACAACGCGTCGGGGACCAGACGCTGGTTTGGGTGGAGCTTTAAATGATCGGCACACAACCCATCGGTGGGCGCGTGGTGAAGGCGCTGGCGATTCTCGCTCTGATCCTGCTGGCATCCATCGCAGTCGGGATCTCGGTTGGGAGCCAGAGGATCAATCTGGCGGATATCTTCTCAGACCCGTTTTCCCGAATACTGTTTTTTCGCCTGCGTTTGCCGCGCGTTTTACTGGGTCTGGTGATTGGGAGTTCGCTCGCTGTCACTGGCGGAGCACTGCAGGCTCTGTTTCGAAATCCACTGGCCGATCCGTACACATTAGGTGTTTCGGGCGGCGGAGCATTGGGCGCGAGTATCGCGATTGCGCTCGGATGGAGCGCACGTGTGGGTGGAGTGCCTCTTATATTTGCCGCTTCTTTCGCGGGCGCGATGGTGGCAGTGGCGTTGGTGCGAACAATCGCCCGATCCGGCGCGGTTGTGCTGCCGGGCGCACTGTTGCTCTCCGGGGTCGCGGTGAATCTGATCGCGGCAGCGGGAGTGTTGACGATTGAATATCTGACCGATCCGAGCAGCGCCTTGCGAATTCTGCGGTGGCTGATCGGCAGTCTGGACGTGGTGGGACTTGCACCGGTGGGCCGGATGATGTTCGTGCTCGCGCCGGCCTGGATCGCACTGTTGATGCTTTCGAGGAAGCTGAATCTTCTGGCCATCGACGAGGATACGGCGACGACGCTTGGCGTGGATGTCCGCCGTTGCGAAATGCTGGTGCATACGCTCTGCGCGTTGATTGTGGGAGTGACGGTTTCGGCGGGAGGAGCGATCGGATTCGTCGGATTGATAGTGCCGCACGCGGTTCGGATGATGTTCGGCGAGGATATGCGCATCGTGCTGCCGGGTTCGCTGCTGCTGGGTGCGGCGTTCCTGATTCTGACCGACGCGCTGGCGCGAACGGTGCTGCCTTCAGGGGAACTGCCTGTGGGCGCCGTCACGGGTTTGCTGGGCGGGCCGGTATTTTTGTGGCTGCTTCGTCGAAGACAACAATACGCGGCGATGTGATTTCATGACACCTAACTCACCTTTGCGCGTTCCATGTCTGATTGTTCTGGTGGGTCCGCCTGGCTCAGGGAAAACTACGTGGGCGCACCGGAACTGTTACGGCGCCGTGCATGTTTCGCAGGACGAACTGATCGATGCGATCACACCGGGCGGCTTCGATCACGCTTATCGGCCTGTCTATCGTGAGGCCGAAGATGTGGTGGCGCGAGTCGGGCTGCGCGAAGGGAATACGGTCATCGTGGACCGGACGAATCGCACGCGGGCGAATCGTGAGCGCTGGATTCGGATTGCGAGCCCGGCTTCTGCGCCTGTGGTTGCGGTGGTTATGGGCACGCCGCAGAATGTTTGCCGTGAGCGAAATGCGGCTCGCTTGACTTCCCGACGGTTGACGGGCGAACGCATGCAGCGAATGCTGGCGGCCTTCGAACCTGTTGAGCAGGATGAGGGTTTCGCGGCGGTTTACTTCAACAGCGGCCTGGACTCGGGAATCGAGCTCGAAGAGATTCTATCGGCGTCGTTGTCATTAAAGGGAGTGGATATTTCATGAGCATTGCCACAAAACGAGGCGACGGGGGCCAGACTGGTCTCGCGGGCGGGATAAGAGTTTCGAAGACTAATCCCAGGGTCGAATGCTACGGCACCATCGACGAATTGATTTCGCAGATGGGGTTCGCGCGGGCGATTTGCGGGGATGCCGAGGTTGCGGGGCGCATCGAACGTATCCAGCGGGAGCTTTATAAGGTAGGCTCGGCGATTGCGACACCGCCGGAGTCGAAGAAAACGCCGCCAGAGATCACGGTCGCCATGGTGGATGCGCTCGAAGCCGAGGTTCACCAGATGGAAGCGGAGCCTGGCGTTTTAGGAGACTGGTCGCTGCCGGGTGGTGCTCCGGATTCCGCGGCGCTCGACGTGGCGCGCACAGTCTGCCGACGAGCGGAACGCCTGGCCACGGGCTTGATGGAAGCCGGAGTGATTCAGAATCCCTCGATACTGGCCTACATCAACCGCCTCTCAGATGTCCTGTGGCTGTACGGGCGTTTGCTCGAAGCGCGCCGTGGCGTTGATTCTTCACTGCGCACTGCGGATAAAGCAGGGCCGCGCTGGTCGCGCGCGTGGTAGCGATGACTGAGCCGACGCAGAAATTTAGCGAGGACGAGCGGCGTGGCCTATACCGCGCGATTTACGAGCGTCGCGATGTCCGTTCGCAATTTCTGCCCGATTTTGTGCCGGACGAAGTACTGGCCCGGATATTGGACGCGGCGCATCATGCGCCATCGGTAGGCTTCATGCAGCCGTGGGATTTCATTGTGATCCGCGACGCGGAAGTGCGGGGTGAAGTGCATGGGAATTTCGATGCCGCCAGCAGACGCGCCGCGGAAACCTACGAGGGCGAGCGGCGAAAACTCTACGACGGCCTGAAGCTGGCAGGAATCGTGGACGCTCCGCTGAATATCTGCGTTACCTGCGATCCGCAGCGTTCGAAGGGCAGTGGTCTTGGCCGGAAAACCGATCCATCGGTGGCGCTTTATTCAACCGTGTGCGCGGTGCAGAACCTGTTGCTGGCGGCTCGGGCGGAATCGCTTGGCGTGGGCTGGGTGAGTATTCTCGACTTCGATCAGTTGCGGTCCACCCTCGGCATTCCGCCGCATTTGACGCTGGTGGCTTATCTCTGTGTCGGCTACGTGTCCGAGTTTCGGCCGCAGCCGGATCTGCAAGAGAAGGGCTGGGAGACGCGCAGCGCGCTGGCTGAAGTGACGCATTATGATCGATGGGGTATGCGGGTGCGAGGCGGACAGGAGTGAGCGCCAAAGCACTCATGGTTCTGGGGACGGCTTCTCACGTTGGCAAGTCACTGATTACTGCGGGGCTGGGCCGGATATTCTCAGACGACGGGATTAGCGTCGCACCGTTCAAGGCGCAGAATATGTCTTTGAATTCGGCAGCCACGCCGGATGGCCGGGAAATCGGCCGCGCGCAGGCACTGCAAGCCGAGGCCTGCCGCGTGACGCCGTGCGCGGAGATGAATCCGGTTCTGATTAAGCCTTCGTCGGACACGGGATCGCAGATCGTATTGCTCGGGCGCGTTTGGGGGCAAGTGACGGCGTCCGATTATCATTTGCGGCGAGTGGAGGATTTGTTTCCGAGCGTGGTGGAGAGTTACCAAACACTGGCGGCGCGCTTCGATCTCATCCTGCTGGAAGGCGCCGGATCTCCGGCGGAGATCAATCTGAGAAAGCACGACATCGTCAACATGCGGATGGCACATGCGGCAGACGCGGCGTGTCTGCTCGTTGCGGATATTGATCGCGGCGGCGTGTTCGCTTCGCTGCTGGGGACGATAGAGTTGCTGGAGCCGGAGGATCGCGCGCGAATCCGCGGATTCGTCATCAACAAGTTTCGCGGAGATGTGGAGTTGTTGCGCCCTGGCGTGATAATGATCGAGCAGCGGCTGGGAATTCCGTGCGCGGGCGTGGTGCATCATCTGCGGGATTTAGGACTTGAGGAGGAGGACGGTGTGGCTATGGAGGACCGTCGACGCGCCTGGCCTGAGAGTTCCCCGATGCCGGATCGGCGCCTGCGCATCGGCGTGATTGCTGTTCCGCACATGGCGAACTTTACGGATTTCGATGCGCTGGCGGCGGAACCATCAGTGTCTGTGGCGTTCTTTGAGGATCCTGTTGAAGCGGCGACGGCCGATGTGATCGTACTGCCGGGGAGTAAGCAGACGCTCGACGATTTGCAATGGGTGCGGGCGCGGGGTTTTGCAGAGCTGCTCGAACGGCACGAGGGAATCGTCATCGGTATTTGTGGCGGGTTTCAGATGCTGGGACTCTCGGTTGACGACCCGGCTGGTGTGGAGAGTGGGGGACTCGCGCGTTCCGTGGTCGGATTGGGGATGTTGCCGGTACGCACTACGATGCTCGGTGAAAAGACGGTGCGGCGGGTTTGGGGCCGGACGGAGCCCCGAACGGAATTATCGAACTCGGCTGCGTTCAGCGGCTACGAAATTCATATGGGCGAGACTGCTTACGAAGTCGGTGCGGAGCCGTTCGCCACCATTCGGCGTGAGGGCGATAGCGCAAACGACCTGATGGATGGCGCCGTAGCGGACTCGGGCCGCGTGTTTGGCAGCTATGTTCACGGGCTGTTTGACGACGATACATTCCGTCATAGTTTTCTCGATTTCGCGAGACAACGCTGCGGACTTGCACCGGCGGGGACTAACGCAAATATCACTGCGGAACGCGAGGCCCGTTTAGATCGCTGGGCCGACCACCTTCGGGCGTCTATTGATTTGCGGCTGATCCGCGAATGGGCGGGCGTGTGACGGCTCCTCGTCTAGCAACGGCTTATGCGTTGGATTGGCTGCTCGGCGATCCTGAATGGTTTCCGCATCCCGTTCGCGGATTCGGATTCCTGGTGCGCAGAGTCGAGCCCGCTTTGCGGCGATTCACCAAGGGAGCTAGAAGCGAATTTGCCGCTGGAGCAGGGTTGACACTAGCGGTGGTGGCCGTCGGCTGGATGGCAGGTCGGATGAAACATCCCGCGTGGCAGGTAATGCTGGTGTGGACGGCGCTTGCGACGGGGTCGCTGCTGGATGAAGCGGGCGCAGTGATTCGCGCACTTGAAGCCAGCGATCTCGATTTGGCGCGACTGCGGCTGGCCCGGATTGTGGGACGCGATACGGCAGGCCTCAATGCGGAGGGAATTGCGCGTGCAGTGATCGAGACACTGGCGGAGAGTGCTTGCGATGGCATTGTGGCTCCGCTGTTCTGGCTGGCCGCGGCGGGAGTTTCGGGTGCGATGGCGTATAAAGCCATCAATACTCTGGATTCGATGATCGGCCATCCGGAACCGCCGTATCGATATTTCGGACGCTTTGCGGCACGGCTCGATGACACGGTAAATTACGTTCCGGCGCGGGCGACGGCGTTGTGTATTGCGGCGGGGGCGAAGCTTTGCGGGTTGGATGCGAGAGGCGCATTGCAAATATGGCGGCGTGATGGCGATCTGCATGCGAGTCCGAACGCGGGGCAGAGCGAGGCGGCGATGGCTGGCGCGCTCGGTGTGCGGCTCGGTGGTTTGAACAGTTACGATGGCCAACTCCACGAGGCTCCCTCACTTCACAGCGAGGCACGTCCGGCGATGGTGCAGGATGCGCGCGCGGCGCTGGGTTTGGTAGCTGTCGTGTCAGGTATCGCGTTCGGTCTTGCGACGCTGGCTATTGCCGGGAGGCGGCGATGACTGTGCACGGCGGGGATGTCTGGCAAGTGAGTGAAGAACTCAGGAGACCCGCGGCTGAGTTACTTGATTTCAGCGCGAACATCAATCCACGTGGGCTTCCTCAGCGGGCGCGGGAACGTTTGGCGCGCGACGCGACGGATTCGCGATTGTTGAGTTTCTATCCGGACCCTTCGGCGCGGCGTCTGCGCGCGGCGCTGGGCGATCATTTGGGGGTAGACCCCGAGGCGATCATAGTGGGTCCTGGGGCGGAAGCTCTGCTGGCACCCATTTTCAGAGTTGTGAACGCACCGCGGGTGTTGATCCCCGTCCCTGCGTTTAGTGAGTACAGACGGGTGTGCGAGCAAGCGGGAAGTGTGTTCGTTCCCTTCGCACTTGAGCAGGCGGATTTATTTCGCTTGCCGGTAGACTTGTTTCACGAGCAGATAGAAGCCGAGTCGGCGGATGTGGCTCTGGTGAACAATCCTCACAATCCTTCAGGTGCAGTGCTTCAGGCTGACGACGTGAGAGCGATTCTTGATTCTCGCGCGAGGCTCATTCTGGATGAAGCGTTTGCGGATTATGCTCCCGAGATTAGTCTGGTTCGCGAGGCAGCGGTGCATCCGTCATTGATCGTGCTGCGATCGCTGACGAAGTTCTTCGGGTGTCCCGCGCTGCGGGTTGGATATGCGGTGGCACATCCGGAAATGATTCGGCGCATTCAGCGTTTTCTCCCAACATGGCCTGTCACGCAACTGGCATTGGACACGCTGGAGGAGGCGCTGGGAGATCGCGAATACGCCGCCGAGACGCTTCATGAGAATACAACGGAACGAATCAGGTTTGCGGAGATGCTTGGCGGACTTGGGTTATTCGTATTTCCATCCGCCGCCAACTATCTGCTATTGGAGTTACCTGAAGGCTGGGACGGGGCGGAATTACGGGTGCGCCTAGTGGCAAAACACGGGATACTGATTCGGAACTGCGATTCTTACGAAGGCATGGAGCGCGGCCGCTTCATTCGCGTAGCGGTGCGTTCGGCGGCGGACAACGATCGGTTGATAAGTGCGCTGGCGGGAGAATGATACAACGATGAACGTATTCGAGAAGACACTGCAGGAGATTCAACCGATCGACACGAGCTGGATTGCGGCCGCGGCGCGGCGTCAGCTGGAATTGACGAAGCCGCCAGGAAGTCTCGGACGGCTGGAAGAAATTGCGAACCGCTGCGCAGCCATCCGCGAGAGCCTTTCGCCAGCCTGCAATCGGCCTCGCATCGTGCTTTTCGCGGCGGATCACGGAGTTTGCGCGGAAGGTGTCAGCGCTTATCCGCAGGCAGTTACCGCGCAGATGGTGCTGAATTTTCTGGCTGGTGGCGCGGCGATCAATGCGCTGGCACGCTCCGGCGGCATCGACCTCAAGGTAGTGGATGCAGGAGTGGCGACGCCGCTTCCGGTTGCAGAGGGTCTTATCGCGCGACGCATGGCCGCAGGTACACGTAACTTTTGCGAGACGTCTGCGATGTCCGATTCAGAGATGTGGGCCGCGCTCGGAGTTGGTATCGAACTCGCGAACGAAGCGGTGACGGACGGATGCGATCTGCTCGGTTTTGGCGAAATGGGGATTGGGAATACGACATCGGCGAGTGCGATTACCGCGGCGTTGACCGGTGAGGCACTGAACGGCGTGGTTGGCACGGGGGCAGGCGCGGATGACGAATGCATGGCTCGAAAACGCTCGGCCATAGTACGAGCATTGGCACTTCATGTGGATGAACTCCACACGCCCCTCGGCATTCTGCGTTGCGTCGGCGGATTCGAGATTGCCGCGATGTGCGGCTTCTGTCTCGCTGCGGCCGCGCGCCGAATACCCGTGGTGACCGATGGCTTCATCGCGACGGCAGCGGCGGCGCTGGCTGTTCGGATGTGCCCGGAAGTAGCGGGATACCTGTTCGCATCGCACCGCTCAGCGGAACCGGGCCATGCGCGTTTGCTGGCTGTTACCGGGCACTCGCCGTTACTTTTGCTCGACATGCGGCTTGGCGAAGGTACAGGCTCGGCGCTGGCGATGGGCATCATTCAGGCAGCCGTAGCGGCGTTCACAGGGATGGCGACGTTTGCATCGGCGGGAGTTTCGAGCAAGTGAAATCGCTCGTTGCCGCAATCGCTTTTCTCACACGGTTGCCGGTAGGCGGAATTGTCGCATGTGACGCCGTTGATGTAGCGCGCTCGGGCGGATGGTTTCCTCTGGTCGGAATTATAGTAGGGGCTATCTGCTGCGGGGTCGCGGTCGTGTTGCGAGGACATCTGCCGGATGCGGTGACGGCTATATTGCTCGTGGTTGTGGACATACTCATCACCGGGGGCCTGCATTACGATGGGCTCGCCGACTGTGCCGACGGTTTCGGTGGAGGCGCTCTAAAAGAGGATGTGCTCCGCATCATGCGCGATCACGCGATTGGGAGTTACGGTGGTCTTGCGCTGGTTGCGGTACTTGCTTTCAAAGTGACTGCTTATTCCGCGTTACTGGGCCGCCCCCACTGGATGCTGGCAGTGATTTTGACACCGGCGCTGGGTCGGTGGGCGATTCTGCCGCTTACTGCGACGCTGCCGTATGCGAGAGAAACGGTATCCGTTATCGGGGGAATTGGAAAGGCGCAGCTGGCGTGGGCGACGGTGTCGATGCTGATGATACTTGGCCTCGCGCATTCAACCCGCGCAGGGATGGCACTCCTCGTGGTTGCGCTGGTCAGTGCGGCCTTTGGGTCGTACTGTCGGCGTAGAATTAGCGGCATCACGGGCGACACGCTGGGCGCGAATGTTGAGTTATCCGAGGCTGCTGCGCTGCTCGTGTTCTTGTGGGCGGTCCATCCAATATGACTCGTTGCTGGCTGATCCGGCATGGCGAGCCAGTAGCGGAGGCCCGCGGACGGTGCTACGGTTCGATGGATTTCGGACTTTCGCAAAATGGCCGCGCCGAGATGGCGCTGGCCGCCGAATACCTAAAGCGCGAGCCAATTACGGCGGTTTATTCGAGTCCGCTATCGCGCGCGCGGGAGAGTGCCGGGATTGTGGCGATGAACCGCCCACTGGCCGTGGCGGTGGCGTCCGATTTTCGCGAGCTGAACTTTGGGGACTTCGAGGGGCTTACGTATGAAGAGATCGCCGCGCGACATCCGGATGCTTATCGGGAATGGATGGAAGCGCCCACAAGCGTCCGGTTTCCGAACGGAGACTGCTTTGACGAATTGCGGGTGCGGGTTCTCGCGACGTTTCAGAATATCGTGCGAGAGCGCAGTGGGCAGACATTTGCGATCGTCAGCCATGGTGGTGTCAATCGCGTTCTGCTCGCGTGGGCGCTGCAGATACCGGATACCTGCCTGTTTCGACTGGCGCAGGATTACGCCTCGGTCAGTTTGTTGACGATCTCGGACGGTCGGCCGGGAGTAAGTCTGTTGAATTACCGCCATCGCCGGTAGCGGCTAGTGGGGAGATGACGCAGGGAGAGCCCTCATACCGATAGCCCGGCAACAGGTACTCGTGTTTCATGACAACGCTGTGAGGTGCGACGTGCGCGCCCGCGCCGATGTCGGCGCCGTATAGCGGAACCGAGTTCTCCCCAAGCGTAGCGCCGCGTCCAATGTGGATGTAGTCGAGCTTGAGAACACGGTCCTCAAACGTGTGCGCCTGCAGGATGCAGTTCACCGTGGCATCGTCATCGACGATGAACATGTCGGGATCCACAACCTGCGAAAAGCCGGGCCCCAGAATCACGCGCTTCCCAAGCCTAACGCCTGCCGCGCGGAGATACCAGTTCAGCAACAGCGTGCCTTCCAGCGCCGCCAGAGTTCCGCGGGTGAAGAAAGCCCAGGCGGTGTACAGGTAATCCCAGCGGCTGGACCAGCAGGACCAAAGGGCATGTGTCCCCGGGCGCGCGCGACCAAGCAGAAGCCATTTGAGCGCCAGAACGAGGAGACACAGAACCGATTCCGCCGCCAGACTGATGGCGGGCACAGTTAACAAGAGAAATTGCAGCCGCGGAGTGAATGCCTGGGCTTTGGCGATCACGTCATACCAGGCGAAAGCCGCCAGCAAGGCCGGAAGGTGCATGGTGAAGCGCAGCGATTCCCAAAAATAGCGGTTCCAGCGTCTTATGTGCGACGGTTTGTGCGTAAGACTCCGGTCGCACACAATCACTTCGCGCCTCGGCAGCGTAAATGGCGGCTGGCCAAACCATGCGGTGCCGTCTCTTTTCATCAAAGCATCGTCAGCCGTGGTGCAAACGCCGAGCAGCAGATCTTCGGGAAGATGCTGACCAGCCGGAACTACGACGTGATTGCCCAGGAATGTGCCGCGCCCGAATGAGGCAGGCGCGAGCGTAACTGTACCCCGATGAATTCGCGGACTGCCGAGGTAGATACCGTCTGCAAAAAAACAACCGGAGCCGACGGTGATCTGCCCAGGGACTACGTCGATGATGCTGCTGAATTCCGAGGCGGTTCCGATCTTCATGCCCGCCGCCCGGAGCCACGTGGTCCAGAGCAGGGTTCCACTCAGCCACTCGCCGGAAGCATGGAGCAGTTCGCTCTGAAACCAGATTCGGATGTACGCGGCGCTGAAGCGAGAGATGGTGAAACTCCCGGAATAGCCAAGCAGCCGGACCATCACAGCAGAAACCAACAGCGATATCGGGACGGAGAGGGATGCAAGAAAAATAGATGTAAAGGGGTCGGTCCGGTCCACCACAATCCACGCCAGGAGAGCGGGGACGAGGTAAGGAGAGATATCAGCCACGCAGTTCGCGAGCAACGTCAGTACGCCATGAAGTGCCGGTGAAAGCGGCGGCGTATGCCGAGTAACCCGCCGCACCCCAGGGGCCAGGCCTGCAGGACGCGCGGGGATGCCATCCCATTTCTCTCCGGCGGGAATCGTGAGCCAGGAAGGCAGATGCGAGAGCGCTGTGAGAAATGCGTCTGGCTCCAGCGTTGTATTCGGCGCAAGACCGGACCGGACATCGAGCGTTGAGCCAGCGCCGATGCGCACGAATCCAATAACGAGGTGACCGTCGTCGAGTTCGGTAAGTCCGAGCGACGCTTCCTGTGAAATCGTAACGTCATCTCCAATTTCGAGGAGATCCCAGCCACCGCGCTGGAGGTTGACGCCACGGTGAATGTGTACGCGTTTTCCGATGCGCGCGCCGAGTACCCGGAGCGTCTGGTTGTAGAAGACAGTTCCTTCCAGTAGCTGCCAGGGAATTGCGTGCGCAATGTGCAGGACCAACCAGTGGCGGATATAAAAGCTGCTCCACACGGGCACACGGATCGGCCTGTAACGCCCGACCAGGATTCTTTTGGTCAACAACGTCGCACCGACAGAAGCAATTGTGTAGAGGATCAGGGCGCCGAACGCGACCGGGAGAGCGAGGAGTGTTGCAGTGCTCGCGGAAACGCGATGTGCGAGGGCTGGAAGAAACTCAAAGAAAATGACCCACGACGCGGATGAGGCGAAGGCGAAGGAGACAACCAGCCACAGGAATTGGACTGAGGTCGCCGCGATATGCCGGCCCTTGCGGGCGGGATTCGGCGCATCGCCGTGTGCATCGGGTTCGTGCACAGCCTTCCTGTGCAGAGCAGCAAGGGCGGCAACCGTTCGCAACAGGTAGATATCCCGTACGGCGATGGCAGTGCCCGGAAGTGTCTTGCGAAGATGTGAGACCAGCAAGGCCGCCCGAAGGGAGTCGCCACCCAGATCGAAGAAATCATCGTGGATCGATACGGGTGAGGGGAGTTCGAGCACGGCTCGTATCGCCTCGGCAAGCTGCGCTTCTTCGGCGGTGCGCGGGGCAACGATGTTGCGGTGAGATTCGGCATTCAGTACGGGCAGCATCGCGCGGTTTAATTTGCCGCCGGTTGTGACGGGAAATTGTGGGAGAAAGCCGATTCGTAAGGGAATCATGTATTCGGGAAAGACATCGCGGAGGGACGCCTTGATGTCGTCGGGCGATGGTAGGGAGTCCGGCGTCTCGGCGATAAGGAAGGCCACCAGCATGGAGGTGGTCCCGTCGACCTGCACGGTACAGGCTGCGGCACGCACCCCAGGGAAAAGTGCCAGGCGGGCTTCAATGTCTTCGAGTTCCACGCGGTAACCGCGGACCTTGACCTGTGAATCGATGCGCCCGTGATAGTGGAAGTTTCCGTCGGAATCGCGATGGACGAGGTCGCCGGTCCGGTAGATGCGGCCAAACACGCAATGCGCCGGGAACTTTTCCGCATTGAGATCGGGGCGCTTCCAATAGCCTCGCGCAAGTCCGGTTCCGCCGATACAGAGTTCTCCCCACGCGCCGTCGGGAATCGGCTCCAGTTCCGCATTGAGCACATGCGCGGAGAGCCCGGGGACAGGCTTGCCGATATTCACGGCTTCACCTCGTCGCATGTCACCTCGCAAGGCCGTGACGGCGCATTCAGTTGGTCCGTAACCATTCACCAATCGAATGCGCGGAGTGCCCCAGCGATCGGCGAGATCCTGCGGGAGGGCTTCACCGCCAACGTAGAGCAAAGAAAGATCGGGAAGTTCCTTCTGCGGATCTTCGCAACCGGTGGCTCGAAGAAGCGTAGGCGGCGGGCACAACACGGAAATGCGTTCGCGACGCAGCCACGGAATCAGATCGGGCCCCAGACGGTTCGTTTCGTCGTCCATGACTACCAGCGTGGCGCCGGTTGAGAGCGCTAGCCAGGTTTCTTCCACGGAAGAATCGTAGGCGGCTGAAGAACCCTGCGCAACGCGAGCCTCAGGCGTGAGACGAAATTCCGTGAGATCGGAAGCGATCAGATTGACGATGGCACGGTGTTCCACCATGACGGCCTTCGGTCTGCCAGTAGTGCCTGAGGTGTAAATGGTGTACGCGAGACTGGCGGCGGTGAGCCAGACGGGCCATACCATCTCAGCGTCTATACTGACTTGCGGCAACGCTGTCACGTCCCAGACCGGCGTGCTCGCGGTGATTCGCCGCACTCCGTTTTGATCGCTGAGCACGACTACAGCTTCCGAATCCACCAGCATTTCGTTGATACGCTTGTCCGGGAATGCGGGGTCGAGACACGTGTATGCGGCACCGGAGCGCAGGACGGCGAGTTGGGCGGCGAACAGGAGAGGCGAGTGGCGCGGCAAAAGGATGGCGACCACGCACTCTCGGGTCACCATTTTTCGGAGATGCCGCGCGATGTAAGCGGAAAGGCGGTCAAGATCGGCGTATGATGTGAGGCTGCGGTCCGGGTGATCGATACCCGGCGGAATCTCCAAGGCAATGCGGTCCGGCCAGAGTCGCGCGGAACGAACGAAGAATTCGTGCAGCAGCGTCGGAGGACCCGGAACCGGATTATTCATGGCAGATCGAGAAGTCGCTTAAGATGAGGCGCGAGGAGCGGCGCTAGACGTCGCTTTTCGGTGATATCCAGATGACAAAAGCCGCGGATTTCACCAATACAAGCCGTGCTGCCGCAATGGCACTGGAATGGTGCGGCCATGTCGTATTCAGTCGTATTGTAATTGAACGTGACTTGAGCACCGGCCTCAAGAGGCTGAACAGCTACTAGATCGCGGTCGTGGACGACGGTATTTGGCTCGCAGGCATGGTTCAGATAGCGCCACGGATGAAACTCGCCGGGATGCTCAAGATCCGCTGCCCCAAGGTGGATGGCGAAGTCAATTTGGATTGTATGGCGATCGGGATGTGGAACAGGCTCGCCGTAAAGATGAAGAACCGTTTCGCCGGGAGCAAACGGCCGGATGGCACGGACATGATGACGGCCATTGGCGGTGATAACGGAGACGTGGTTGGCTGGCAAGGTGGTATTGTCAGCGTGTTGCGGGAAGTTCCCCGGGCGAGCGGTCGCGTGGAAACTGGCGGAGAGGGGGGGATTCGAACCCCCGGTACCTCTATTAGAAGTACGACGGTTTAGCAAACCGCTGCTTTCGACCACTCAGCCACCTCTCCGCGAGATGCGACACGGCCGGATTACAGTTTCGATCTTAGCACGGTCGGGAGACGCCAGCCTGCGTTAGAATGAAGGAACGTGCGCCCGTAGCTCAGCTGGATAGAGCGTTTGCCTCCGAAGCAAAAGGTCGTGAGTTCGAATCTCGCCGGGCGCACCATTCAAACCATTCACCCCTAAGCAATTGCACGGATCACCACCGGTTCTGAGGTGACACGCTGCTCGGCACTGTGCCCAATTTTGTGCCCACCCTGCGCCACTCGCGCGCGTTCCAACGCTTGGCGTGCAGTGTTCAGATTCGGGTGAACGTAACGCCGCGTTGTTCCAAAATCGCTGTGGCCCGCAAGATACGCCAACGTGTAAGGGTCCAGAATCCGCGCCCATCGAGTCAGGCACGTGTGCCGGAAAGTATACGGCACGAATGCGGTGATCTTCCCGAGTTTGCAGGCCTTTGCATGTTGCTTCTTCAGCGTGGATTGCTCCAAGTGCCCGCTTGCTGTCGGAGCCGGGAAGACCCATGGTGAGTTGCCCCCGCTTCGCCGATCCAGCACTTCGCGCGCGCGTTCCGATAGCGGTATCTCTCTTCTCGCATTGACCGTTTTCCCGTACGGGACATAGATCGTGTCACCCGTGCGGTAGTGTTCCCAGCGGAGTCTGTAGCATTCTTCTGGGCGCAAACCGCAATCGAGTAGGATGATTGCCGCATCTCGCAAGAGACACGGATCTTCGGGCCTGTGGGGCTGTTCGTCACGTTGCGTGGCGCGGATGCCACGAAGGGCGCTTTCGTAGGCTTCGAGGGTAAGGACACCGATTTTGCGCGCGGCCTCCAGATAGGCGCTCTCCTCATCCTCTGACAAGACCCTCTCCCGCCGCCGCTCGCCTGGGATCAGCGATATCTTCGCAGGCAACTTGTCGACTTTGCCCCAGTCCATCGCGAGATGAAAAGCTCGCCGGAGAACTTGTAACGCCCGATTGATGCTGGACACTTCGTAATTCGCGTCACGTTGCCTCTCGATGAAACTTGCTATAACCTCTCCCGGTATTTCGTTGAGCCTCGCCCCCGCCAGGGCCGCATATCCGGTCAGGTGCTTCACCTGGATTCGATAGTATGCGAGCGTTGATGGCTTGTTAGCGAAGTTCGCCTCGACATGCGGCAAGAAGTCGTGCTCGATAAACTCCCTCAAGGTCGGAACGGGTGGTCGGTCACGGATTCCCACATCACCCTTTGCCAGGCTTGTCTTGCGTGCGGCCTCGATCTGCTCCGCAACACGCTTGTTCGTATGTTTGGTGCTCTCACGGAACTGTTGGCCGTCAAATGTGAACTTGAACCACCAGACCTTACCGCGCCGATATACCATCACTTTCCGCCTTTCTTTGCCGCCTTCTTCTTTGCCAATTGATTTTTTCCAGTTCCCTTCGGACGCCCGCCGAGTCTACCGTTCTCCCGGGCGATCTCCTGAATACGTTCGATACCGAACCGCTCCACCCTTGCCTTGTAGCCTCGCTTGCCCATCAGGCTTGCGGCCTTCGAAGCTGCCGTTTTTTCGTCCATACCAATATCCTAATCGATTGGGATATTGTTTACAAGTGAATTCTTCTGGCCGCGGTCATCCCGACGCCAGCCTCAGGTGGATTTCCCGTTCCTGGTGAGCAGCAGTACCACCGGCCGGCAAAGTCTCCAGCCATTGCTCCAGGTCCTCAGCGCGATACCGAACTAGCGCGCCAACTTTGATGAATCGCGGGCCACGCTGCAACAGCCGCCATCGTCTGAGGGATGCGAGACTCACTTTGATCTGTTCGGCGACTTCCTTTTCTGTCAAGAAATTCTGCATGATTAATCTCCTCCTCTTCTCAGAAGAGCTTGTTTTCGTCGGGAGGGCCTGACGGATACTGCCAGCCCTTCCGTTTCTGTTCCTGCGAGCGCAAATTGGCCAGGGGATCGAAGGCCGGCAGCCTGCCGTCCGGCGATCCGGCTGGTAACGGCGAACTGGGAGAGCCTGAAGGGGCGGGCCCTTTTTTTCTCCGCTCAATGCGGCCGCGGTAAAGACTCAGGAGCTTGTAGCTGATCGGGACTCCGGCAAGGTTCAGACGCTTATGAATCAGCCGGAGTGTGTGCCCGGCCTTCAAAGCTTCCTGTACCTGGGGCCAGATGGCAAGAAGTTGAGCCATCAGCTGCGTGGGTTTTTCACGCGCGAACGCTTCGACTGCGAACAGTGGGCGTTTGTCAGACGGAGCTACGTTCCCCATACAGATAACGGCCCAGAAACTCTTTTTTGGACAAAATATTCAAGGAATCTTGATCCGCTTCGTTCGAAACAGTACGGTTGCGGCAGTTTGCGATGATTTGCGACGTTTGCGACAGTTTGCCACAAATCACGACGTTCTTCGACAATCCCGACATTCCAGATTTAGCGAAAAGG
>CAIKAS010000075.1 GCA_903825445.1 uncultured Acidobacteriia bacterium | reverse complement strand
TTCGATCAGCAGCTCGCGCAGCGACTTCCCTTCGAACTGTAACTTGCCAAGCACATCGAACACCTGGCCGCCCAGGGCATGGCGGGCCTGTTCGAGCTTTTCGAGCAGCTTTCGATAGACATCGCCTTCGCGGGTTTCCTCCGCCACGAGATTCCACAAGTGGCACGTTTCCGTCTGCCCGATTCGATGGATCCGGCCGAAGCGCTGTTCGAGACGATTCGGATTCCACGGCAAGTCGTAATTGACCATCAGATGGGCGCGTTGCAGGTTAATGCCCTCGCCCGCCGCATCGGTCGCGAGTAGCACCTGCACGCGCGGATCGTGCTTGAACGACTCCTGAACTTTGAGGCGTTCCTCCCGACCGATGCCGCCGTGAATAATCACAACGGCATCCTTACGCCCAAGTACCGTCGTGACGCGCTGTTCCAGATAGTTGAGAGTGTCTCGATGCTCCGTGAATATGACCAGCTTCTGATGGGGCGACGCCTTGGGCGCTGGTATGTCTTCGGACCCATACGGAGCAGCGGCTTCCGCGAGTCGGTCGTTTTTCGCGGCGGGCGTAAAGATCGCTTCGAGCAGGCCCGCCAGTTCCAGCCACTTCGTGTCTGTTCCGCTGCGCCGGACGACCAGCGCGTGGCCTTCGAGACTCGTCAGGGTCTCGATTTCAATGCGAAGCTCGGCGATGGAGCGGGCCGCCGTCGCCTGATCGAGTATCTGCTCCTCCGCCGCCTCAACCTCGTTGTCCGGCGCTTCTTCGAGATCTTCGACGTCGTCGCTGTCCAAGGCCGGAAGTGAGGGTGCGAGAATAGAAGCGGCCTGGCCACCGCGGTGAAGCACTTCCAGCTCCCGTAGCCGGCTCTCCAGACGCTCGCGTCGGCGGCGGAGCGACTGGTGAATGGCTTCCGGTGACGACGCGAGGCGCCGTTGAAGAATCGTCAGAGCGAAGCCGACGGTTCCCGCGCGCCGGTCGTTCTCCAGCGCCTCGGCCCGATTGAATTCCTCACGTACGTAATCGGTGACGATCTTGTAGAGCCGGGTTTCCGCCTCGGAGAGCTTGTACGGCACGGTATGGGCAATGCGCTGCGGAAACAGCGGCGTGCCGTCGAACTTGAGCAGGCTTTCCTTCACCATACGGCGCATCAGATCGGACACGTCGGCCGTGTGCACACCGTCACGAAAGCGCCCTTCGAAGCGGTCTCCGTCGAGGAGCGCCATGAAGAGCTGGAAGTCCTCTTCCTTGCCGTTGTGCGGAGTCGCCGACATCAATAGGAAATGGCGCGTCAGGGTCGAGAGCAGCTGGCCCAGCTTGTAACGCTTCGTATATTTCGTTTCGCCGCCAAATACCGTCGCCGACATCTTGTGCGCTTCATCGCAGACGATTAGGTCCCAACGGCAGTCCGACGCCTGAAGCTTCTGCTGCACGTCCTCGTTGCGCGATAGCTTGTCGAGGCGCGCGATCACGAGGTTGGTTTCGAGGAACCAATTTCCGGTACGAGCCACATCCAGTTTGTCATTCGTGAGGATTTCGAACGGCAGGTGGAAGCGTCTATACAGTTCGTCCTGCCACTGTTCGGCGAGGCTCCCAGGGCAAACAATTAGACAACGTTGTAAGTCACCACGGGCGATCAACTCTTTAATTAGAAGTCCAGCCATGATCGTCTTGCCGGCGCCAGGATCGTCAGCCAACAGAAAGCGCAATGGCTGCCGTGGCAGCATCGATTCATAGACCGCGGTGATCTGGTGCGGCAACGGCTCGACATCCGACGTGTGGACAGCCAGGACGGGGTCGAATAGATGCGCGAGTCGAATGCGCTGAGCTTCCGAGACGAGGCGGAAGAGCGCGCCGTCGCCATCAAAGCTCCAGGGCCTGCCCTGCTCGACCAGATCCAGCCGCGCCTCATCGTGTCGAAATAGTAGCTCGTTGGCGACTTTTCCGGATGGAGCCTTGTACGTCAGCTCAAGAGCTTCGGAGCCAAACCATTGCACGTTGACGACTGTCACTATCGAGTCCGGAAGAATTCCCCGGACAGAACCATTCGGCTGCAGGTCTTCGAGTTTCATGAGTTTTCGCTAGATCTTGCTAAGTAGCATGGTCAAGAGCGCGAACGCGAAGCCGTATGCGCGTGGCTCGCCGCTTTGCCTGGGGCCGGCGACATTTAGACGTCCCACGCCTTTTTCCTGGACGAAATTGGCGACCTTCCCTGTGGCATCAGCTATGGAAAGGGCATTGCCATCGACGATCAAGTGGGGCTTTCCCAATCGTTGGCAGAACTCGACAGTGCGCCGGGTGCCGCCGGTCGGCGGTCCAAACGTCACGATCAGCGTGGCGTCGCTGTCGTCTACATTCTTGCGCGTCCGCGCGAGATAGTCCGGTCCCGACATCTCTGTGAGCGGATACCGCTCTGGAATCGGTCCGTCTTCCGCCCTCCGCCCCTTCGGGCACCAACCACCGCAAGGCGCGCCTGCGCTGATTGCGGCATCTAATGCTGCGCGATCTACCCCAGTCTGGCCGCCCGAAATGATGAGCAGCTGGTCCACCGTCGACGGTTGGCTCGTAGCTAGCAAGGATCAACTCTTTCCGGTTCTCGGACCCATGAAGTACCACAGGACGAAGCCGAGTACCGGAAGCAGGATCACGATGACGGTCCACAAGACTTTCTTTCCGGTGTCGGCCCCACTCTGCAACACGTTTACGATGGCCCAAATATCTGCGATCAGGACGATTACGCCCCAGAGACTGCCTCGATACATTGCGCATGCTCCTTGTCATTGACCGGCACCTGCGTGCGCTCAAATGCTCGCATCGTCAGCCCCCGCCCTGTCCACCGGACGCCCATGTCACGGCAGCGGCGGCCACGGCCGCGCCCTCCCCTACTCTTAGCGCTGTCACTGGGGTCCGCCGCCCGAGCGCCGGAGCGGGCTGCATGAAGAATCGGTACTTCGACCAGGCGTCGCCGGCGCCGAGCGCAAGCAGCGCCTGCTCGAAGTCAACGCGCCGCGCGGGATCCGAGATCAATTCGACCTGCCAGTCCGGATAGCGAAATCCCTGTTCTATCCCCAGATCCACGGCCAGCATCTGGCCGGCGACCCGTTGATAGTCGATGCTCGCGCGCGACACTCCGAGCCGAGCCGCGACCTGCTCGCCGGTGAGCATGTCGGCACGGTTGCCAAGGCGCGCGCTGGCGGCATCGCCACGTCCGAACGCCCTCTCGAGTGCGCTTAGGTTAGTTGGCATCGCGCTGGACCCCCTGCAATGTCCTTATCGAAGTCGTTGCGGTTCCTGCTGCGGAGCATGACGCCATCAACGGCCCACAATTCTTGTGACTTTCGGCGGGCGCTGCTGGCGTTCCTGGCAGAGGTCGTAGTTCGCCTGCATGCCGAGCCACATCTCTGCGCTCGTCCCGAGCGCAGCTTCGAGACGCAACGCCATCGCCGCACTAACGCCCGCACGGCCATTAATAAGAGACGACAGCGCCTGGCGCGTCACCCCGAGTCGCTTGGCCGCCTCGGCGACACTGAGATCCTCCGGGAGGTACTCGCGGAGAACCTCTCCGGGGTGTGCCGTATCGCGGTTGGCGCGCGAGCGCGCCTGCTTAACGCGTCCGGTTCGCTCGCGGTGCAGCTTTGGTTCCATGCCGCTCGCTTTCGCAATTACCTGGCGACGTTATGCAGCGGCCCGGCTAGCCGCTTTGGGCTTCGTCGCCTTCGCAGCCGGTGTGCGCTTCGCGAGGACCGCGCTCGTCAGCCGTACGGGCTCGCGGTTCTTGAATCGGGCGACAAGTTCGAGTTCTCCGCCGAGCGACTTCACGTATCCGTGCAGCGTCGAGATCAGAAGGTCGTCTCGGTTCTCGATGCGAGATACCTCGTCCTGACCCTTGCGGAGGCGCTTTGCGATGTCGGACTGCGTCAAACGCATTGCCTTGCGGAGATCACGAAGTGAGAGCTCCTCGGCAATCAACACGGCCGTCCGCTTTGCCACCGCGCGCCGTTGTGTCGGTGACAGCGTCTGCAGCATTTCGTCGAGTGTGCGGCCCATGTGGTTCTCTCCTGTCCTCGTCTATTTCTTGCGCGCCACTGGCTTCTTGGGCTGCCGAGCCAGGTGATCGTCAAAGCGGCGATCAGCCTTCTTGATGAGTCCGCGGTAGAACCGCGCCTCGCTGCCGCCGGACTTGTCACCCGCGACCAGCAAGATCGCTTCGCGCACAGGATCGAACGCGAAGGCCACTCGCCACACCCCGTCCTCTGCGTCGAAGCGCAGTTCCTTCATGTTCGCGTGCTTCGATCCGTTCAGCGTATCAACGCGAGGCCGGCCGAGTTGCGGACCGAATTGCGCGAGCAATTTGGCCTGCGCGAGCAGTTCCAGACGCACGGAGTCGGGAAGTACCAGAAATTCCGGGTCGAACTCGACTGCGAACCGCACCGCCCAGGTCATGGCTAACTATGACTCAAAATACATATGACGTCAAAACCATATTTGTACGAGCCGCCCCGGACGCAGGCCTCTCGCCACTCCTTCAGGTCGTCATTTCTATACGAATGCGTCAAAATGTCGCCCGCGCCATTGGTTCGCCCTATCTTGCAACTTTCCGTCAGCCGTCATAATATCGGAAATATGAGAGCGTCTAAAGTATTGAATTATAAAGATTCCCTGCGGATTTGCCATAAGGGCCGGCCGTGATCGACCCGCCGCGCGCAGATCCGGAAGCGATCAGCCGCCTCTCCGAGAAGGCCGGTCTCGTGCTCGAGCGCGCCCGCGAGGCCGCGCTCGAACCCAATCATCGCAAGGTGCTGCGACGCTGGACGCTGACCGAGGTTGCGGAGCTGCTCGGCACCACGGCCAAGATCGTCAGTCTTCGCATCGAGAAGATGAACCTGCCGTCCGGCGAGCGCGAAGGCAAGCGGCGGCTGTTCACGCTCGAAGAAATCCACGCGATCCAGGAGAGTCTCGGCACCCTCCCCCGCCAGCGCTTCTCCATCACGGAACCGGTCGTCATCGCCGTCGCCAACTTCAAAGGCGGCGTCGGCAAGACCTCGACCGCGATCCACTTGGCGCAGTATTTCGCGCTGAAGGGCTATCGGACGCTCGCTGTGGATCTCGATGCACAAGCGAGTCTGACCGGGCTTTTCGGGCTGCTGCCCGACTCCGAAGTCACGGAAGACAAGACTGCGAACCCGTTCTTTTACGGCCCTGAGATTGGTGCCGACACCTGGACCGGCACGCTCGAGACGGCGATCCAGCAGACGTACTGGCCGGGCCTCGATCTCTTGGCCGCGAACCTGTCGCTGTATGGCGCTGAATTCGCGCTCGCGAAGCGCCAGAACACCGAGGCGAACTTCGCGTTCTGGTCGCCGCTCAAGCAAGGCCTCGCAACCGTTGCAGACCGCTACGACGTGGTCGTCATCGACACCCCGCCGTCGCTGTCGTTCGTGACGACGAATGCCATCTACGCTGCGGACGGGCTCGTCATTCCGGTGCCGCCGGCGATGCTGGATTTTGCCTCGGCGACACACTTTTTCTCGTTGCTCAAGGAAGTGCTGGACGCGATCCAGGCCAACGAGGGCAAGCCCAAGATCTATGAATTCCTGTCGCTGCTGATCGCCAAATACCAGCATGGCAACCAGGTGCACCAGCA
>CAIKAS010000074.1 GCA_903825445.1 uncultured Acidobacteriia bacterium | reverse complement strand
TCATCCTGCAAGTTTGGCATCTTTTGCCTGACTCCGGCGGCACTGCAATCAAACTGGATTTTTTTCGAAGGCGGGGCGATATCGAAAACGCTGAGTGACGCGCATGTTTGTCCACTACTTTTCGATTTGAAGCCATCCGACGTCCAGAGTCCCTTCGCAGATTTCCAGTGCAGACTCGCGGACAAAGATGGAGTATTAGCACTCTTGGAGACGCTCAACAAGGCGCTGCCTGAGGGCACGGCTATTTCAGAGGCACAATTGCGAAAAGTCTTTGAACTTCTCTGGCCGCAACTTGAACAGAAGCTTTCAAACTTGCCCCCTGACGATGAAAAGGAAACCGCCCGCCAAAAACGCCCTCAAACTGAGATTCTGGAAGAGATCCTCACCAGAGTTAGGGCAATAGAACAACGCGAGAACTTACTGTTTGCAAGGAGTTCAGAACTGACTGGACGGGATTATGATCTACTTGTTGGAAGAAACTACGATTCTGCTGCTGCAAACGCAGACCCTCAGGGAGGAGAAGCAGCCAGAATCCTGTCAAAGACTTATCCCGAATTCAGGTTTAAGGTAGTATCTGGCGGAAAAGACGCGTTAATAGTTTCTACGTATCGAGACAACAACTCGATTGGCGAAATGGTTATTCCGCGCGACATTTCTCGCAAATCGCTTTTGCAATTATTTGGCCCGATGCTTACCAAAGTTAAATAAGACATCGGCCTGTTCTCAACCGCCCAGGGGTTATCTGTGTCACTGGTTCTGCAAGTTCCAACAAATGAGGAAAATTGGGTCGCGCTGTTACCGCCTACGCGCGACGTCGGAAATGGCGCCCGCGATTGATGAAGCATCGCCACCATTATGAAAACCGGTCTGGGCCTGCGCGATAGAATGTCGGGAAAGAGGCACAGAATGCTGGTGCGTTTCACTATAGAAGGCGGGTGTATCCCGGTCACTGAGCAAGCGCGTGAAGACGTGCTGAATGAATACTTGGGCATACTGCGCGCCTACGACCCAAACGCAGAGGACGCCACCCGCGCCGCGATTCGGCGGCATCTTGACACCAACACCCAGTTCACGGCTGCGTGGATTGCGTGTGTCGGGCCCGACTCTTGGCGTCCAGAATTCGACCCCATCTACTACGCACTGTTGCGTGTGTCCACGGATGAGCGGACGGCCCATGAAGAGGCTGGGAAGTTCTTGGGTCTCCTGGTATGGAACGAAGCGCTCGAACATCGGGAGCGGTGGCATTTCACCAAGTACCCTAAGCTGGAGTCGGATTACATGGTGAACCACTATTTCGCAATGGACGGGCACATATGTGCAAACGTCAAACTTAAGCAGGCGGCAAACTCCAGGCGACATGGGGACGAACAACGGGCATCGGATTTGGAAGATGCGGCCCGCGTTCTCCAGGCGCGATGGGCACGCGGCGGACGATAATTCCCTTACATGGAAGCCCGTCACAGGTCCAGACATCATCGGCCCGCTGGGACTGCGATAGCAACAATCGTATTAATCCTTTCGTTGGGGCGCATCAGCGCCCAGGGTCCCAGTCCGGCTACCGGAGCATCAGTTAGCGCCCATGCCCCCATTTCCCCTAGCGGGGCATCTTCTGGATCAGTGGCCATTGCGCCTGCGAAGACGGTCCCACAGCCGAGCAACTCGCTTCCCTTTATTGCTGCGGGAGCGACGCTTTTCGCCTCCCTCGTTGCGCTGTTCAAAGAGGACATAGTGGCACTATGGCGAAGGCCAAGACTTTACATGCGAATGATGGTCGGGCCACCGGACTGTTCTCTAATGCCGATTAACGTGACGTGGAAATACGTCGGAATGGACTTCGAGTTCGGTAGCCCGACCATTGGTCAACCCAAAGAGATGCAGGGCACGTGGCGAGGCCACGGGTACTTTTTCAGGCTCTGGGTAGGGAATCGCGGTCACTATGCGGAGCGCGTCCAAGTCTACGTCGAGTCAATCGATATGTTTTCCGACGACGGCCTGAGACAAGAGCCACTTGCCGATTTCATTCCTATGAATCTCCGTTGGACGGATTCTCCGGGTGACAGCCCGCTAATTTTTGAGGCCATCAATCCGAAGATGGGGAGGTATTGCGATTTCGGCGGTGTATGTCAGCCGGGCAATCCCATGGAAATTGCGCGAGACGGTATGAAGAAGGGAGACTCAACGTTCAACCTCCACACCCAGGTGTCTCCCTCAACTGGTTGTAATCGATTACGGCCGGGGAAATATCGCATCCATTTGTTACTTGCCGCATCAAATTCCAGACCAAAGCACTACACCGTTTCCCTCGAATGGTCTGGAAGCTATTCAAATGATGAGAAGCAGATGTTTGATAACGAAGCTAAGCTTTATCTCACAGACTGACCAGAATTGGGAAGAGATAAGTTCAGGGCGTGGCCGCGCGGTGTTCCGGTAGATGTCATCACCTCACTGGAAGCGGCGTAACAAGGCCGGTCAGCTTGCGCGCGAGCAACTCATACTGATAAATTTACAGGATGCGATTCTGCTGGCTCTACCTGGTATCTCTGCTAATGGGGAGTTTATTGGTATTCGGGCAAACTAGTGATCCCTCCACTAAAGGAAGTTCTGGTGTACTCGTTCGTTCAATCACCACTGCCGCCGTTCCCAACACACCCTCAACAGAAGAGGCAGTTTTGCGGGCACAATTGGCGGAAATACGGGCAAATGATGAGAGATTACTCGACACGGTTCATTGGTCTCTTGGTGTCGCCGTCACAATTGCCATTCTATTGATCGGCTATGGATGGTACGTGAATTCACGCGTTTACGAACGTGAAAGAGACGCAATGACCGTCACTTTGCAAAGCTCGATCCGGAAACAGCTAACACAAGCAGTACGCAGAATGAATAAAAAACATGTCGAACTCGGCAGCGGCCTCCGTTCAGATGTCGAGAGTTTAGCAAAGGCCACTAAAAAACATGTTGAGCATCGCTTAGAGCATATTGACCAAGAATTCGGCGGCGTCGGTTTTAAATTGGCGAGCCTCGAAAAGCACCGCTGGGAGGAGAAGAATGTAGGGGGTAACGTCCTGAGTGCTTCGATTGAGATGTTTCAACATGCAATTCGGAGCACTGGCGACTTTGAGATCGGAGCTTCGCTCGATTCCATACTTGCCTGCCTAAAAGCTGGAAACGTGCCTTCGGGCCATAACCGTTATCAGTTCGAACTCCTCTGGGAAAACGTTCCGGATAAACATAAGAGCCATCCCGTCAAGGCAGAGATGGACAATGCACCAAGGTTCGCTCAAATCTGAGCAACAGATGGCTATCACAATTCCGAATTTCGGCGGTCCTGGCGTTCTCACTCACTCTGTCCAGATCGTGGAGAGGAAATCAGGTCAAGTCTTCATCTTGGATCCCTAAGGGCAAGAATAACAAATCCACGTAAGTTCTACGTAAGATGAGGTAGCGAATCACGCGTATTTCGCGTATCGGTCTGATTGCAGAATCAATAACTTACCGAGCGTCAGTACCGGGTTCCATTCCAACTCCCCCCGCCTCCACCAATTTAACTGCCTTAAAATCATATAAATTCCCCGAATACTTCAGGTGTTGGCATCAAGATTATGGATAGATTACTCGGATATAATGTACAATATCCGTATAGTCTATCCAGATGTCAACTGCTGACACAACTCTCGTGAAGGCACGCCGACTGTTTAGCAGGCACGGCGGCATGCTCCGCACCAGCAACGCAATCAGGCTTGGTGTTCACCCGCGAACACTATATGCACTGAGAGATTCCGGCGAAATCGAGCAGGTGGGACGTGGCCTCTACAGAATCTCAACGGCAACGCCGCTTACCAGTCCGGATCTCGTCGCGGTCGCGATTCGCATTCCGCGCGCGGTCGTCTGTCTGATCTCTGCGCTCGCTCACCACGGCCTGACTACCCAGGTTCCACATACGGTTGATATCGCGCTGCCCAGCCATGCGCAGATCCCGAAGCTCGACGGCATCCCGCTGCGTGTCTTCTGGTACTCGGAACCTTCGTACAGTTCCGGTATCGAGGCAACCACGATTGACGGAGTGCCAGTGCGGATCTATTCGCCGGAGAAGACGGTCGCCGATTGCTTCAAGTACAGGAACAAAATCGGACTAGACGTCGCTATCGAGGCGCTCCGAAACTGGCATAACCGGAAGCCGAAGGCGGATATTCAATCGCTGTCTGAGTTTGCCCGGGTCAATCGGGTCCAGCGGGTAATGCGCCCGTACCTTGAGGCCATCCTGTGATATCGAACCTGGGCTCGTCGGTTCGGCAGCGCCTTCTCAACCAGGCGCGTGCCCAAGAGCGTCCGTTTCAGGAACTACTCCAATACTTCGCTATGGAGCGATTCCTCTATCGCCTGTCGAAGTCGGTCTTCGCGGACCGATTCGTTCTGAAGGGCGCGCTTTTGCTGACTGCGTGGCAGGCGCCCCTCTCGCGGCCCACCATGGATATTGATCTCGCCGGGCGGACAAGCAACGAGTTGGGCCACATCGCGGAACTTGTGCGCTCGGTCTGCGGGACAGTCGTCGAACCCGACGGCATTGAATTCATCCCGGCCTCAATAGAGGTCAGCCGGATAAAAGAGGGCGCGGATTACGAGGGCGTCCGCGTCAAATTCCACGCGACGCTGGCCCGGGCACGAATTCCGATGCAGCTCGACATAGGATTCGGCGACGTCATTACGCCGGCACCGACTGAAGTCCAGTATCCGACGCTGCTCGATCTTCCTGCGCCTGTGCTCCAGGCCTATAGCAGGGAGACAGTCATCGCGGAAAAGCTCGAAGCGCTTACCACACTCGGCATGCTCAACAGCCGCGTGAAGGATTACTATGACCTCGCCATTCTGTCCCGCCTGTATTCGTTCCACGGCGAGAATCTGATTAAGGCGATCACGGCGACGTTCCGGCACAGGGGAACACGGATCGAGGCGGCGCCCATCGGGCTCACGAAGGACTACTGTGAAGATCCCGCGAGAGTTCTACAGTTGCGGCATTCGTTCGCCGCAGCCGTTTTAGCGAACAATCGAACGATCTGACACAATTGGTCGCGGAGGTAAGCCGCTTCGCGTCCCCGCTTTTGGCGGCAGCGGCAGGCGAAAAACTATACACATTGCACTGGCCTGCGGGCGGCCCGTGGGGATGACGCCTCACCGACCATCATCTTCGCGCGCTTGCCGAATGCGGCTGTATGGATCGACCCAACGCCAGTCACGACGATTGCAAAGAAATGTTCAGTCCCTCACATCCTTCTCATGTAAAGAGAGTTAGCTTCTATCGCGAGCACGCGGTGCCTGCAACATCCGCGCCGATCCCGCTGCGCTGCGTGGTACTTTTCAATCGGGCTGTACTGGCCGTCCCTGACAAAGGCTCCGGCCAATTGTTCTCTGACAACCGAATATTGAACGACGTGATTGCCGCGCCCGAAGTGTCATGTTGGCCGACCGGATCGGGTTCGTTTTGTAAAACCACTTTCACCC
>CAIKAS010000073.1 GCA_903825445.1 uncultured Acidobacteriia bacterium | reverse complement strand
CTGATGACGCTGCATAACGCCAAGGGGCTGGAGTTTCCGGTGGTGTTTCTGGCAGGCATGGAAGAGAAGCTGTTTCCGCATAGCCGTTCTATTACCAATGAAGCGGCGATGGAAGAGGAGCGGCGGCTCTGCTATGTCGGGATGACGCGGGCGGAGAAGCGGTTGATTCTGAGTTGGGCGAAGTACCGTCGGCGGTTTGGCGGGGGAGAGCAGGAGCGGAGTTTGCCGTCGCGGTTTTTGAAGGAAATTCCGGCGAACCTGGTGATCAATCTGGGTGTGCCGGATGACGAGGACGGGGATGGGGATTCGATTGACGATGTTCCGACCATCGATCTTTCGGCCGAACGCGATACGGTTCGTCAGGAAGCGAAGCGCAACCTTTATACGGGCAAGACTTGCAACTCGCTTGAGAATGTGTCGGAGTTTTTCAAGCAGCGCGGAGTGAATGTGCCAGTGCGCGGGTTTGGCGGTCCCGCGGCGACACCGCCACCTCCGGCTCGTCCCAACGCCCCGACTTCATTTCCGCCACGGAATACGCCACCGGCTGCGCCGCGGGGTTCGTCACCGAGTTCTCCACGCGGTACATCGGCGGCTTCGCCACCGTGGGATACGGCGCCCAAGGTAGCCGCTCGGCCGCCTGCGGGAATGCCCGGCACCATGCGACCGAGCGCGCCGACCGGGCCGGCTCGCTTTGGCAGTACACCTTCGGCAGCAGGTCAAAAGCCGCAATTCGGTAGTCCAACGCAGGCGAGAATGCCCGTCGCCAGCCGTCCCGCAGCGCCGGAAAGCAGGCAGGGCGGGCTTTTTGGGGATCCCATGCCAGTCGACGACCCGGTTGCGGAGAGTAATCGCCCGCCTTGGGAAGAGCCCGCTATCCAGCTGCGAAGTCAGCCGCTTCCGCCGCCAAAACCCAGGATGTCGCTGCCTTCGGCGCCCGCACCTCCGAAACGTCCATCTCAAACAGGTACAGTAGTAGAGCACCCCAAATACGGTCGAGGAACAATTGTTCGCCGGGAGGGCGGTGGTGACGACGCCAAAGTTCTGGTCTCGTTCGACCGCCATGGGTTAAAGAAACTAGTGGAGAGATTTGCGGGCCTGAAAAAGGTCTGACATTACTAAAGACACGATGAATACAAAGAGCATTGAATCTACCGAAGAACGTAAGAAGCTGAAGCGCACCGCGCGCAAGAAGGCGGCGCCGAAAGCGAAGCGCGCTTCCACTGTGGCACGCGGTTCCATGAAGAAGAAGGTCAAGCAGATCGCCAAGGGTCAGACGCGCAAGCGGTAGTCGGCCTTCAGGGTAACTACCTTGGGCAGGCTCCTCCGCACCCGCGGCATCGACGCACTGATCGCCGCTTCGCAAGCGCCAGAACGGCGCTTGCGCAAGACGCTGGGTCCGTGGAGCCTTATCGCGCTTGGAGTCGGAGCCGTCATTGGCTCTGGCATCTTCATCCTGACTGGCACGGCTGCGGCCGGCCAGCAACTGCAATTCAAGTCGATCCTGAACGCACCTATTCTCGATCTGATGCTGAACGGCGGCAATGCCGTCTCTACCATCGGACGGCTGGGCGCGGGGCCCGGCATTTCCCTGTCGTTTCTGTTCACCGCGCTGGTGTGCGGTTTCGCCGCGCTTTGCTATGCGGAACTGGCGTCGATGATTCCTATCGCCGGCAGCGCGTACACGTACGCCTATGCGACGCTGGGCGAGATCTTCGCGTGGATCATCGGGTGGGATCTGATTCTGGAATACGCCGTGTCGAACATGGCGGTGGCGGTTGGGTTTTCGAATTACTTCAACGACTTTCTCGATAACGTTCTGCACATCCATTTGCCTGCGGCGATTGCGAAATCTCCTATCGGGCCGGGCGGCGTGCCGAGCGGAAGTTACTTCAACATCATGGCGCTGGTGGTGCTGCTGGTGCTGACGTGGGTGCTGGTGCGCGGTATGCGAGAGAGCGCCACGACGAATAACGTCATGGTGCTGATCAAGATCGCGGCAATTCTGATTTTCGTTATCGGCGCGGCGCATGCGGTGAACACGGCGAACTGGCATCCATTTCTGCCAAACGGGATTCCGGGGATGCTGACGGGGTCGGCCATTGTGTTTTTCACTTATATTGGATTCGATTCGGTTTCGACTGCGGCGGAGGAGTGTAAAAATCCGCAGCGCGATATGCCGATCGGGATCATTGTGACGCTGGTGGTTTGCGCGGTGCTGTATATTGCAGTGGCTTTAGTGCTGACCGGCATTGCCCCGTGGCAATCGCTGAATACGGACGCGCCGGTGGCCGATGCATTGAAGCATCTTGGCATGAATAAGATCCGCGGCTGGGTGACGATTGGGGCGCTGGTGGGGATGGTGTCGTCACTGCTGGTTTTTCAGTACGGACAGGCGCGCATCTGGTTCGCGATGTCGCGCGATGGTCTGCTGCCGAAGGTGTTCTCACGCGTACATCCGAAGTTCGAGACACCGCACGTGAGCACGTGGATTGCGGGACTGGTGGTGGGGATTCCGGCGGGGATTTGGGATATCGACACATTTGCGGATTTGTCGAACATTGGGACGCTGTTTGCATTTATCGTGGTGTCGGCGGGAGTGCTGGTGTTGCGGAAGACGCAACCGGAGCGGCCGCGCAGTTTTCGCGTGCCATGGTGTCCGGTGATGCCGGTGGTTTCGATTGTGTTCTGTTTGGTGCTGATGCTGGCGCTGCCGCTGATTACGTGGCTGCGATTCTTTATCTGGCTGGCGATCGGGCTGGGGATATACGGGATGTTTGGGCGAAAGAACAGTGTTTTGGAAGGGGAATGAAATGGCCACGGATTCAAACAAATGGACACGGATCGGGACACTGATTATTTCGATTGCTTTTGCATGCGGATTATCGGCGCAGACGCCGGATTGGACTGAGCCGTTTCCTCCGCACAAGATTGCGGATAACCTTTACTACGTCGGCAGTAAAGGGCTGGCTTCTTATCTGGTGACTACGCCGCAGGGGAATATTCTCATCAACAGCAGTCTGGAGGCTTCGGTGCCGCTGATTCAGGCTAGTGTGGAGAAGCTGGGGTTTAAGTTCAGCGACACGAAGATTTTGCTGATCAGCCATGCGCACTGGGATCACGATGCGGGCAGCGCGGCGATCAAGAAGCTGACGGGCGCGCAGTACATGGTGATGGATGCGGATGTGCCCGTGGTGGAGAGCGGCGGTAAGACGGATTTTCAGTACGGCAAGACGGCGGGGAATCAGTATCCGGCGGCGAAGGTGGATCGGGTGTTGCATGATGGCGATGTGGTGACGCTTGGCGGGGCGGCGCTCACTGCGCACAAGACGCCGGGACACACTAAGGGCTGCACTACGTGGACGATGAAGGTTAGCGATGCCGGGAAAACTTACGACGTCGTGATTATAGGGAGTCCGAATGTGAATACGGGCTACAAGCTGGTGAACAATGCGCTTTACCCGGAGATCGCGCAGGATTACGCGAAGATGTTCCAGGTGCTGAAATCGCTGCACTGCGATATCTTTTTGGGCGCGCATGGGGATTATTACGGGATGCTGGCGAAGTATCCGAAATTGCAGGCAGGCGGGGCGAATCCTTTTGTGGATCCCGAGGGTTACAAGAAGTACGTTGCCGAAAAAGAGCAGGCGTTTCGGGATGAGTTGAAGAAGCAGTCGGGGAAGTAGGGTCGCCTGTCACCTGTGCGCTACAATCCCATCGATGGCCCTCACCAAAGTTAAATCTCAGCTCATGAGCGCATCCGAGATTGACCGCACGCTGGTCCGGCTCGCTCACGAAGTTCTGGAAAAGACGAAAAATCCCGATAAACTGGCCTTTATCGGCATCCGGCGACGGGGCGTGCCGCTGGCGCAAAGGCTCGCCGCCAAGATCGAGACGCTGGAGAATCGTAAGATACCGGTCGGGATTCTCGACATCAATCTGTATCGCGACGATCTCAGCACGGTTGGCAGCAAACCGCAGCTGAATAACACTGAAATTAACTTTTCGGTGGAGGGCTTGCAGATCATCCTGATGGACGATGTTCTGTACACTGGCCGCACGATTCGCGCTGCGCTTGACGCCTTGTTCGACCAGGGCCGGCCGGCGGTTGTGCAGCTGCTGGTGCTGATTGATCGCGGGCATCGCGAACTGCCGATTGAGGCGCAATACATTGGGCGCACGATTCAGACAAGCGATATTGAGATCATAGAGGTGAAGTTTCAGGAAATCGACGGCATGGAGAAAGTACTGTTGTGCGAAAGGGCCTGAGCGCGGGCCTGCTGGATATCGAGAGTCTGGATCGAAGCGAGATCCAGGAGATTCTCGACAGGGCACATTTTTTCCAGCCGCCACCCAATGAAACCTACCGCCGCCTGGATGCGTTGCGCGGCAAGACCATCGTCAACTTATTTTTCGAAGCTTCTACGCGTACGCGGGTGAGCTTTGAAATTGCCGCAAAACGGCTGGGCGCGGATACCATCTCGATTGCCGCGCAGGGTTCGAGCGTGTCGAAGGGCGAGTCCCTGGTGGATACGCTCAACACTCTGGTGGCGATGCGGCCGAACGCGGTTGTGATGCGGCATGCGGCTTCCGGCGCGCCACACTTTCTGGCAAGGCATTTGCAGATTCCGATCGTGAATGCGGGCGACGGCACGCATGAGCACCCCACGCAGGGGTTGCTTGACGCGCTGACAATTCTGGATCGGCGAAAATCGCTTGAGAACCTGCGCGTGGCGATCATCGGCGATATTGCGCACAGTCGCGTGGCGCGTTCCGATATTCATCTGCTTTCGAAATTCGGCGCTGAGATTGTGCTTTGCGGGCCGCCGTCGCTGGTGCCTGCCGAGCTCGCGGATCTTGCGCCTGGCGTGCGGATTGCATACGACATGAAGGAAGCGATTCGTGATGTGGATGTGATTATGATGCTGCGAGTGCAACTGGAACGGCAGCATGAAGCGCCCATGGCGGCGAGCGAATATTTCCGCTTCTTCGGTCTCCAACTGGAACATTTGGCGCTGGCGAGGCCGGAAGTGATTGTGATGCATCCGGGCCCGATCAACCGGGGTCGGGAACTGAGTTCGGATGTGGCGGACAGCCAGAGGTCGGCAATTTTGAATCAAGTGGAGAATGGCGTGGCTGTACGGATGGCGGTGCTGGAGCGGATACTCGCATGAAAACGCCAGGTTCGATTCTGATCAAAGGCGGGCGGGTGATCGATCCGGCGTCGAAGTTCGATGGTCTGGCCGACGTCCTGGTCCGCGATGGCAAAGTGGAAGCGGTGGGGCCAGGCCTGCGCGCCGATGGCGTGGAAGTACTTGACGCGATAGGCTCGATTGTTGCGCCAGGCTTCATCGACATGCATGTGCATCTACGCGAGCCGGGAATCGAACACGCGGAAACGATTGAGACGGGTGCCAGGGCCGCGGCTGCGGGTGGTTTCACTTCGATCTGCTGCATGCCGAACACTCTCCCGACCAACGACAGCGCTACGGTGACAAGCTACATCGTTCAGCGCGCGCGCGAAGTGGCCGATGTAAATGTGTTTCCCATCGGCGCCATCACGAAGGGCAGCAAAGGCGAAGAGCTGGCGGCGATCGGGTCCATGCACGAGGCCGGGATCGTAGCGATTTCGGACGACGGCAGGCCCGTGATGAACGCGCGGGTGATGCGCCGGGCGATGGAGTTGGCGAAGGCGCTGGACATTCCGGTGATCGATCACTGCGAAGACCTCAATCTAAGTGCTGGCGGCGATATGCATGAGGGGCCGGAATCTGTGCGGCTGGGGCTGCGCGGAATCCCTTCGGCATCGGAAGATGTGATGGTGGCGCGCGATCTGTTGCTCGCCGAACTGACGGGCGCGTGGTTCCATGTGGCGCACCTTTCCACCTGCCGGTCGATGGCGATGGTGGCGTTTGCGAAAAGTCGCGGAGTGCACGTGAGCTGCGAGGTTACGCCGCATCACTTCGCGCTGACCGACGAAGAGTTGAGCGTGTATGACAGCAATTACAAGATGAAGCCACCGTTGCGTCGCTCGCGTGACGTAGAGGCGATCATCGAAGGCATTCGCAGCGGCACGGTGGACGCGATCGCGACGGATCACGCGCCACATCCGGGCGACGAAAAAATGCAGGAGTTCGAACGGTGTCCGTTCGGTATCACTGGACTTGAAACGGCCATTGGACTAACGCTCTCCGAACTGGTGCATCCCGGCCACATCACGGTGGGGCGTATGGTGGAGTTGTTCACTGCTGGTCCGGCAAATGTGCTGCGGATGGATCGCGGTCGTCTGACGGCCGGTGCGCCCGGGGACGTGACCGTGTTTGACTTGACGAGTGAATGGACGTTTGACGTTCGGCAATCGCAATCGAAGAGCCGGAACTCGCCTTTCAGCGGGCGGCAATTCAAGGGTGGGCAGGTGGCGACGATCGTAGCGGGCAAAATTGCCTGGCGCAGAGCGTAGCGCCGCAAGGTCGCTGTTCATAAGCAAGAACCGTCACAAAGGGGGCGGAATCGTATGGCAGACAGAATGATTTCCGGCGGGCGAAATGCGCGCCGATACGGCCTGATCGGGCTTGCAATCGTCGTGGTGGTATTGATGGCATGCGCGGGTTGGGCCTCGTCACTGCTGATTGAATATTCGTGGTGGAAAGAAATGGGCCAGGTGGATACCTGGCTCGATCTGTATGGGTGGTCAACCGGGCCGGTGAGTATGGCCACGGTGCTGGCGTGGATCGTGCTGTTGATTGCACATGCGCGCGGCGTAAGGTTCGCGCGGGGCAAGGTGAGCGATTATCCGATCTATTCGCGGATTGCTGCGCTGGTGCTGCTGGGGATCTCGGCGATCATTTCGAGCGCGAATCTGGACAGCGCCACCATAATGCGCTACGTGGGGAGCCGGTCGATCAGCGACGCGAAGTTGTATCACGATCCTATATTCGGCAAGTCGGCGGCGTTCTATCTTTTCGATCTGCCGTTCTGGGCGGATCTGCGCGGCTATGTTCTGGCCGTAGTGATTTTCGCGATTCTGGTTTATCTGCTGGTGGCGCGCGGGTGGCAGCTTCGGTTTAGTTTGCCTGATTTCGGGCAGGGTGGGGTAGACCTTTCGTTTCTGAAGCTGGAAGGCGGAATGGAATCGCGCTTTCTGCGCGGTGCGGCGGCTTTCTTTCTGCTGGCGGTGGCGGTTCGATACTACCTGGATCGTTTTGCCATGGCCTGGAACCAACATAAGTTTCTGACCGGCATCGATTACACGGACGATCATTTTGTTTTGCCGCTTAACCTGGTGGTGATAGGGGCGCTGGTTATCGGCTCAGTGCTGGTGGTGATGAAGCGCTGGATTAGTGCGGGTGCGGTAATTGGCTTGAGCATCGGCATGCTCTGGATCGTGCCATCCGTGGCGGGCGCGCTGTATGTGAAGCCGAATGAGATTTCGCTGGAGCGCCCTTACATCGAGTCGCATATCGAAGCCACGCGCGCGGCGTACGGGCTTTCTACGCAAATTCGCGAAGTGGAGATGCATACCAATCCCAACGCGGCGATCGACACCTCGAAGAACAAGACGCTGCTCGATAACGTGCGGCTGTGGGATTGGCGGCCTTTCCACGACACAGTGACACAGATGCAGGCATTACGGCCTTACTATGCGTTTCACGATACCGATGTGGATCGCTACATCATTGACGGGCAGCCGAGGGAAGTGCTGCTTTCACCGCGCGAGCTGGATATCACCCAGTTGCCAGGCACGCAATCGAGCTGGATCAATCCGCATTTCATCTACACGCACGGGTATGGACTGGTGCTGGCCGAGGTGGCAAAGATTACACCGGAAGGCCAGCCCGTTTATCTGATCAACGACATGCCGGCGGCGATCAAAACGCCAAGTCTGAAGCTGACGCGTCCAGAGTTGTATTACGGCGAATTGCAGCAGGATCCGGTTTTTGTGGATACCGCACAGCAGGAGTTTAACTATCCGCAGGGTTCCGATAACGCGTTCGGGCGCTACCAGGGGACAGGCGGTTTTCCAATTTCGTCGTTCCTGATGCGCGCGGCTGCAGCTCTGCATTATGGCGATTCCAATATCGTCCTGACCGGGTATCTGACGGATCACAGCCGGATGATGATTCACCGGCGAGTGCGTGAACGGCTGCAGGTGTTGGCGCCCTATTTGCGATGGGACGGCGATCCATATCTGGTGATTACGCCCGAAGGTCGCGAAGTGTGGATGGTGGATGGCTATACGACGTCTGACGAATATCCGTTTTCGCGCGAGATTCCCGCGTACGACGGCATTAATTACATTCGCAACGCAGTGAAGGCAACTATCGATGCATACGACGGCGAGACACACCTATACGTGTTCGATCCGGCGGATCCGGTGATTGGCGCGTATCGCGCCCTGTTCCCCAAGCTTTACGAAGATGCCTCGAAAATGCCGGCGGCGCTGCGGGCGCACGCGCGGTATCCGGAGGAAATGTTCCGGGTGCAGCAGGACATTTACCGTGTGTATCACATGCGGAATCCGCAGGCGTTTTATAACAACGAAGACATCTGGGAACTTGCGAAGTATTCGAGCGGGCAAAACGCCGAGCCGCAGCCTGTGACGCCCGCGTATGTTTACGCCACGCTGCCGGGAGAGACGAAGCCGGAGTTTCTGCTGATGACTACGTTCACGCCGGCGACCAAAGAGAATCTGATCGGCGTGATGTTGGCGCGCTGCGATGGCGATAAGCTCGGCGAAATCGTGGTGATGCAGCTATCCAAACAGGAACTGATTCTGGGGCCGATGCAGGTGAATGCGCGCATCAATCAGGATCAGAATATTTCGAAGGATCTGACGCTATGGAACCAGCAGGGGTCGCAGGTGTTACAGGGGCAGACGCTGGTGCTGCCGCTCGGCGATACGTTCCTGTATATTTCGCCGATCTATCTTCAGGCCACGCAGGCCAGGATGCCACAGCTGAAGAAAGTGGTGCTGGCGATGGGGAATCATTTGATCTACGCGGATTCGTACGAACAGGGACTGGCGGAGATCAATGGGGTGTCGGGGGCGGCACCAGCGACACAGGCTGCGATTGTGCAGGCAGGCGCGCAGGCAGTGGCCCCGGCTATTGCCGCAGTGAAACAGGGTGATCCGAAGCTGGAGAGCATTCGGAAACATATGGACCGGTATCGGGAACTGGCGGGTCAGGGAAAACTGGCGGAAGCTGGCCGGGAACTGGATGCGATTCAGAGCGAGGTTGGGAAGTAGGGCAGGTTCGGATTATCGCGGATAGGACCCGTCGTTCACATCAACCGTCGTCCCATTCACGTATTGCGGGCACCCGCTGCCCAGCCACAAAATGGCCGCAGCCACTTCCTCCGGCATGCACGCACGACCGGAATAAACCGAACGCATGACGCCATCCTTGCGGGATTGCGGGAGTTGGTCGTACATGGCGGTCAGGGTAGGGCCCGGCGCTACCGCATTGACCAGCACCCCGTGTGGACCAAGTTCTCTCGCCCACGACTTTGTGAGATTGAGAATTCCTGCCTTTGTGATGCCGTACCAGAGATCGGGATGCCCGGTGTACGCGGAAACTGAAGCCACATTCACAATGCGGCCCGAACGGCGCGTCTTCATTTGCGGTGCGAGCGCGGAGATCAATGCGGCGGGCGCTTCCAGATTCACAGCGAGAATCTCGCGTTGGTGGTCGTCCGGAATTGCATCGAACGGGTCGCAGTAGAGCACGGCCGCGTTATTGACAAGCGTGTTGATCGGCGCAAGTGAATCGACCAGTGCGGGAATGTCGGCAGTGCGGCGGAGATCAAACTCCAGGCGCTCGCCGGCGACGATGGCGCTGAATTGCTTGTCGAGGCTGATGACTTCCCAGCCTGCGGCACAGAACGCCTGCGCAGTCGCGAGGCCGATGCCACGACCGGCGCCCGTAATGAGTGCTCGCATCGGACCAGTTTATCGTTATGCGCGGAACAGGCGATGGAAAAGGCGGCTCAACAGATTGCCACGTCTTGTGCCGATGAAATTCGCGTTCAGGCCGATCACGTTTTGTTCCGGGTTGCGCACCGTGAACGTCAGAACGTAGCCGTCGGTTCGGTAGGCATCGACGACGCCACGAAACTGCAGTTCCGCGCCAGGTTCGATCTTGCCGCGGAGCTTGTTGTCGAACTTCAGCAGCGCGTCGCCATAGGCGGCATTGTCCACGCTCACCAGCAGTTCTTTTGGGGACGCCTGCGAGATGACGGTTGCCCGGAACATCAGCGATTGATCGTCGTCGCTTGAGGGTGTCGGGAAACCCGCGTGGCGCAGTTGCCGAAAGTAATCGTCACCGCGTTCCGTCAGGGCCGCCTTGGTACGTCGCCAGAGATCCAGATCCGGATTTGCCGTCACCCAGGCCGCATGCGCTTTGCGCGCTGCCTGGTCCACTTCCACCACGCTCAGGATATGGAACCCGGCGGGTGGCAGCGCGGTCGCCGCAGCCTGTTGAAGTACATCGTCGATACCCTCCGTGCTGCCGTGGTAATTGACGTAGTACTTGTCGAGCGAGCTCTGCGCCGCATCTTTTTCAGTTGCGTCGAGGGCGTCGGGACCGGTCACGGCAAGCGCGCGGGCGAATTCGTAAATCGCTTCGGGATATCGCCATGTTTCTTTTTGTCTGGCGATCTTCCAGACGATTGTTGTTCCCAATTGGTAGGATGCCGAAGCCTGCTGCGGGTCGATCTCCAGGATCTTTCTGAACTCCGCATCGGCAGCGTCGTCGTCCTTCTCTATTTGCGCGATCCAGGCGAATACGGAATGAACCTGCAACTCTGAGATTCGGCGGGCTTGCGCCCATTGCTCTGGTCCCACACTGTCGGGCCTGACCGAGTCGTCGAAGTAGCCTTGCAGATTTGTCAGCAGTTCCAGTCCGGCTTGTTTGCTCGCCATCAACGCATTGGCGTCGGCCTCAGCGGCGCGGTATGGCGTTCCCAGCACAGCCAGCAGCGCGCGCGCGGTCATAAACGTGCGTTGCCCGCTGAAATCGGAATTCGGATACTGACGTTTCCACTCCCTGAGGAGTTCAAGCTGATGCGCGGGATCCTTTTCGGCATTGGCCGCGAGGCCGATAATCGATTCACTCTGATCTATCCACCGCGGCCCTGTGCGATCTGCTTTAGCCGGCACAACAGGCACGGGTGCTGCGGGGGAAGTCACGGTTGCAGCCAATTCAAACGCGACATTCACTTGCTTCATGCTGGCGGAAGCCTGCGGTGCGAAACGAACGGTGGAGGCTGAATCCACAGCAGCCTGGCGCAGTTCTCGCGGTCCACCAAGGGCTTTCGCATCGTCCACTTCGCCGGAGGCGTTGACGGAAACTCTGACGGGAACGGTGCCTTGAATTCCGTTCTGTCTCGCAGACTCCGGATACGCGACCTGCCTGCGGGGCACGCCGGAAGATCCATGCGCGGGTCCTGTATACACGATGCCGCACAGCATCGCGAGGCCAAGTGCGAGAATTCCGGCTGCGCCCGAAGGCATCGCCTCGCGATTTGCCGCCCCCACAATCCGCCGAATACGGAACTCAAGCGAGGCATCCTTGTTTTCAAGTGCGCCCCCAAGCGCGCCCATCGCCAATTGCGGCGACGCAGTCCGCATCTTCTCCAGTACTGTCAGAGCCCGCGCGTAACACAACGCGTCGCCGCAGGTACGTACCGCCAGATCGTCGCAACACAGTTCGCGCTCCCGGCGGATGCGGCCTGAAATCCACCACACTGCCGGATGATAAAACAACAGTGTCTCGATAGCCGCCTGCGCAATGTTCACGACGTCGTCATAGCGCCGGAGATGAGCAAGTTCGTGCGCGAGGATGGCTTCTAGTTGTTCTGGCGTCAGATTCAGGATTGCGGAGGCCGGGAGCAGGATTACGGGTCGTATCCATCCAGCGACGCTCGGGCCATCTGGAATTACCGAAACCAGCACGCGCAGTGCCCGGCGCAGGCCCATACGTCGCGCCAGGTTTTCGGCAATGGCCAGAATCCGCGCATCCGCCGCTTGGCCAGACCTTCGCAACCCTGCCACGCGGGCCCCCAGGAAGCCAAGGCGCAGCGAGAGAAAGATAACACCGACAATCCAGATTCGCAACAACCATGGCTGCGCGGCGCTGAGCCAACCTGCGGCAATCGATACGTTTCCAGCCCAAATTGCCCGAATCGTCAGTGTGACCGCGGCAGGGCCGGGCAGCTTTGTTGATGTCGGGTCATAGAGCGAAATAGCGGTTGCCACGGGCAGCACCGCAAGTGCCATCAATGCCACGCAACAGACCAGATAACGGATCTGCGGACCGTGGTTCCGCAGCATAAGCATCGCCGACGCGACTATCATCGACACCAGTAACCCCTGCCAGACGAACTGGAGAAGCGCTCCGCTGATGGCCTGGGCGAGCGGAGTCATTTTTGTTCGCCTTCAATGCGGTCCAGCAGCTTTTCGATGGCTTTCAGCTCCTGCGGCGAAGTCTTCTCCGTGGAAAGCGCCTGCATGACCATGGCGCGGGTGGAACCGCCGAACGCGCGGTCCAGCAGATGTCGCAGCAACTGTCGCTGGGTCTTCGCCTGCGGGTCGCGAGGACGATAAATCTGCGGGCGGCAGGATTCGTCGCGCTCCACGAGACCTTTCTCCGTCATGATCTGCATCATCTTCAGGACATTCGTGTAGCCGATCGGTTTCTCCTCACTGAGCTTGTGCAGGACCGCGCGCACCGATAGGGGGCCGTGCTCCCAGAGAATACGCAAAATGCCGAGTTCCGATTCCGTCGGACGAGGGCGTTCCGATTTCATAGATTCAGTATGACGATTTCTTTCGTCAAGTCAAGCCCCAGGGCGCGCGGCCGGCTATTGCGCTTTCCTGGTGTTTTTAGCCGACGCTTTGCCGTACCCGCCCGGCTTCGCAGTCTTTGAAATTTCGGGGGCGAACGTCACGCCATCGGGAAGTCCGGCAATATCGCTCTTCGGCTCCTGAATCACGAAGGTCAGAACATACGTTGGGTCCTTCGTCCATGCGTCCACCACGCCCTTGAAACGGATGGCAGTGCCGGCTGGTATTTCGCCCTTGATGACGTCATCGAACTTCAGGATGGCGTCGCCAGCGACGTTATCCACGTTCACTACAAGCTGTTTCGGGGTGGCTGAGACAACGGTTGCCTGGAACATTGCGGGCCCTTTGTAGGTGTCGCCCGCAGCCGGCGGGAGTTGGACGTCTTTGAGACTCGCAGCGAAAAACGTGTCTCCCTGGGCTGAAAGTTGATTCTGAAGCGTTTCCCACAAGTCGAGGTCCGGATGCGCAGCCGCCCATGCGGCGTGATCTCTTGCTTTGATAGCCTGCAGGTCCACAATGCTGAGAATGTGAAAGTCGCCCGACGGCAAAGGGGCAACTATCGCCTGCTTGATTAGATCGTCCAGACCGGATGAATCGCCATGATAGTTGGAATAATTCTTCCTCAAAAAACTCTCCGCTGATGGTCGCCTATCGGGAGGGAGGGCATTCGGGCCAGTCACGCTCAGAGACCGGGCGAGGTCGTAGAGCGCCTCCGAGTATCGCGCAGGGTCTACATTCCCGCTCTTCGACATCTGCCGCAAAATGGCGCTGCCGAGTTGGTATGAGGTTGCTGCCTGAGTTGGATCCACGGCCAGGATTTTCTTGTACTCTGTCTCTGCCGTGGCGTCGTCTTTCCCGATGACAGCAACCTGTGCGAGCAACCCGTGAGCCTGCAATTCGGTCGTCTTCTTCACGGCAGACCATTGTTCGTCCGAAAGCGTCGCCGGCTTCACACCGGCATCGAAATAAGTGCTGAAATGATCGATGAGTTGCTGCGCGGCTTTACGGCCGGCCTCAATCGACGGCGCATCCGTCTTCGCAAAACTCGCGCCCACAATATTCAGCAACGCACTGGCCTGCATGAGTGTGCGCGAATTGCGGAAATCGGAGTTGGGATACTGCTGTTCCCACGTTTTGAGCAACTGCAGTTGCTTCACGGGATCTTTTTCGTTTTGCGCCGCCAGGCCCATGGTGGATTCGTCCGGGCTCTGCCAGGCCGGATCAGCCGCCATCAGCAAACCGGTAATTACAAACGCTGCCAGCCATCCCGCGATCATTTTCCTTTTCATAGCTACAGTATGACGAAAAATTTCGTCATGTCAAGCGGCATGGCGCCGAAGGCGAGGTCAGGGACGGTGCGCGGCGGACGAGTCCGAAACGGACAGGCTATATCGGCGACTCGTATCGCAGCCACTTGCCGTCAGTCTGGATTACGACGATTCCGCGGGCCGCCGACTGCCTGATCAGTTCCAAAGCGGCCTCAGGACCGTGCTGCTCAGCGATTACGCTCGCGGCGGTGGAAAGGCCGTCGGAAATGATTCCTCTCGCTGCCACAACGGTGACGCCAACTCGCGTCGTGAGGCCCTTGCCAGTCTCAGGGTTGACGATGTGCGAGTAGCGAACGCCATCGATTTCCGCGAACTGTTCGGTATCGCCGGAAGTAGAGATAGCGGCGTTGTGGAGCTGCAGAACCTGAGTGAACGATTCATTTGGCGCGTTGATCGAATCCACGCCGGTGTCCCACCCCACTTGGCCCGGTGGCGCGTCGCCGAACGCGATATCGCCACTGGCAGCGACCAGCGCCTGCGGGAAGCCGTGCTCGCGCAGAACACGCAAACCTTCGTCCGCCGCGTAGCCCTTGGCGATAGCTCCGAGGTCGAGTTGCATGCCGGGGATGTCCAGCCGGATTTCGGGAGCGCCATCGTTTCTAACGTGCAGTTTCCGGTAGCCGCTGCGAAGCGACGCCGCGGCAATCTCATCGCCGCCCGGCAAGACGCCGGTCCGTCTGGCAGTTCTCCAGAGCCGAATCACCGGGCCAAGCGTCACATCGAACGCGCCGTTGGTCCGGTCTGCCAGCGATTGCGAGGCGGCGAGAACCGTGTACAGATCATTGGAAATCGGGACATCATGGCCCACAGCAGCGACGGCCACGCGATTCAGTTCGCTGTCAGGCTTGTAGTCGGAAAGTTCGCCATCAAGCTCAGCCACGCGATCAAACGCCGCGCGAATTGCGATGTGGGCCTGCGAAGGATCGTCGTCATAGAGCACGATGCGGAACATCGTTCCCATGTGCGGTTCCAGCGCTTCAATGCGTTCGGCCGCGAGGAGAGCAGTGCGACACAGACAGAGCAATACGCCCGCCAAGACCGCAGGCTTAATCGTGTTCCACACCGTTATTCCAGTAGTGATACATGGCGTCGGCGTCCGGCACTTTGAAGGGACGCACAAGCCGAAACCCCAGCCCCTGCGCATCTGTGTAATACCAGATGCTCTTGGGCAACTGCGGGTCCTGCTGCTTCCAGCTCGGGTCCGACGCCACGCGCGCGCCACAGCGAACCTTGTCCGCACGGTCGGTCCACGCCCCACCCCGCACTGCCTGCGGATAGGCCGCCGTCGACGTCACCCACGGGTCCTGCGCTGCATTAGCCGATGCCTGATATGGAGCATACTGGTCGAGCGTCCACTCCATCACGTTGCCCAGCATGTCGAAGAGGCCCCATGCGTTGGGCTTCTTCGTCGCTACTTTCTGATACTTGCCGTCCGAATTATCCAGAATCCAGGCATAGTCACTCAGATTTGGTGGTTCGGTCTGCGAACCCGCGCGGCACGCGTACTCCCACTCAGCCTCCGTAGGTAATCGATAGAATTCTCCAGTCTTTGCGCTCAACCACTCGGCATATTTATTAGCCGCGTGCTGCGTCATGCTGATCGCCGGATATCCGTTGATTCCCATGCCAAAGCTCATTTCGACATACGGCCGTGTGGGTCGGCTGACAGCATCCACCTGTCCATCCTTCACGGCGGATTCGCCAGCCTGATTGGCGAACATGAAAAGCCGGTACTCATCCCAGGTCACTTCGTGCGCATTCATCCAGAAGGCTTCAACCCGCACGGGATGCACCGGGCCTTCGTCCTTTTTATGTGCCGGATCGCTGTCCGGTGTCCCCATACGGAACTCGCCAGCGGGAATCGGCACCATGTCGTAAGAAACGTCCGTGCCGGGGATCGTCTTCTTGTAAGCCGTCATGGGTCCGGCAGGTGACGCGGCGATCTTGTCGTGAATCCGCCGCGCCAGCGCCATATTATCCGCGCCGCCAGAGCCGGAGCCGCCACTTGCCAGAACCACGCCGTTGGGCCAAGCAGTTCCGCCCTTCAGCCAGTCCCGCAACACGCCAATTTCCGCTGGCGTCAAACTATCTCCCGCAGGTGGTGGCATCTTCCCCGATTCCAGCGAGGCGAGCACTCTGGCGGGGGTTGCGGTCTCAACACCCGATGGCGCATCGAGACGCACGCCGCCCAGTTGCTTCACCGAACCATGACAAGCCGTGCAGTGTTCCTCAAGGAGCGGCTGCACGTCCTTTGCAAAATCGGCGGCGCTGCCAGTGCAGGTAAAAATGGCAACGCAAAATACGATACCAGGCGCCCTCACAAAAACTTCGTAACTCCGGGCTTCGGCATCGGCGAAGGAGTAAAGCTGCCATTCCAATCGATTACCGACGGTCCCAATCGCTCCTGCGAATTCATGGCCTGATCCCAGGTGATTTCCTGCCCGGTGTACGCAGCCATCCTGCCCATCAGCGCCAACATAGTGCTCGTGGCCATACGGTCGCCATTATTGATTGGAGTGTTGCGGCGAATGGCCGCGAAGAGTTCGTCGTGCTCCTTTTGGTACATGTCGTATTTCTGACCTTCGAACGTCCACTTCACCTTGGAGAGATCGGCACGATCGCGGATCACCGGATTCGGCCCACGGCCGATCGTGCATTCTCCCTGCGTGCCAATAACGTAATCGGCGTTCTCGTTGTAACAGCCTTCAATCTGGCGGTTGGCGACGAACGCGCGCACGCCGTTTGGGTAGAGATAGTTGACCTCGAAGTGGTCGTAAATATTGCCGCCTTCGGCCGGGATCTGCCGGCCACCTACGGCCACGCAGCTGATCGGTGGCTTGTCGTGCATCGCCCAGGCAACCTTATCCACGCTGTGCACGGCCTGCTCTACCAAACTATCGCCACCCACCCAGGAAAAGTTGTACCAGTTGCGCACCTGCCATTCGATATCGCTCATGCCCGCGGGACGCGTATTCGCCTTCGGCATCGGCTTTACAGGGCTGGTGTAATACGTTGCGTAGTAAGAAAGAATGTCACCAATCGCGCCGCCATGCATTTGTTCAAACGCGGCGACAATGTGGTTCGCGTAGCGCCAGCAGAAGCCGGATACCAGGTTCAAATTCTTCTGCTTCGCCAGTTGAGTTGTTTCCAGAACGCTGCGGACGCCTGGGGCATCTGTTGCAATCGGCTTCTCGCAGAATACGTGCTTATTAGCGTTGATGCAGGCCCGCAGGTGCTGCGGCCGGAAGCCTGGCGGCGTGGTGAGAATCACAACGTCCACGTCGGACTTGATCAGCCGCTCAAACGCGTCCAGTCCGACGAACTGCATCGGCTTCTCCACGGCCACTTTCACACCGGCCTTCGCGCCCTGCTGCTTGCGAAGAGTGGCGAGGCAGGCGTCGATCGGTTCCTGTGCCACGTCGGCCACTGCGGTCAGAATTGAATAGTCATCGGCGTTGAGCGCCTGGTTAGCTGCACCGGTACCGCGTCCGCCGCAGCCCACTACGCCAACCTTGATGGCTTGCCCTGCTGCGGGCGCGCCGCGCAGAATTGCCGGAGCGCCGGCCATGAAAATCGCACCGGCTGTGCCGGCTTTTACAAAATCGCGACGCGAAGAAGCGTCATTCTTGGGCATCCCTGTATTCATGCGCACCATCTTATCCGATTGTGATGTATTATGGACGCCGTGAACCGAAGGAACTTTCTCATTTCCGCTGGCACCGCGCTCGCCGCTCCGCTCGTGGCGCCCCGGGCGGCCCAGGCGAAGACCCGCGACCTCCACAAAGCGATCATGTACGCCACGGTTGGCGTGAAAGGTACGGTGTTGGAGAAGTTCCAGGCCGTCAAGGCGGCCGGCTTCGAAGGCATTGAACCGATGAGCCACATGACCCAGAGCGAAGTTCTCGACGCCTTCGCAGCAACGGGTCTCAAGCCCGCCAGTGTGTGCTGCGAAACCCACTGGCGCAAACCGCTCTCCGATGCCGACCCCGCCGTGCGTCAGGCCGGCCTGGATGGACTGCTTCAGGCACTGCGCGACGCGAAGGCCTATGGCGCCAGCTCCGTGCTGCTGGTTCCGGCCGTCGTCAACAAGGCCACGGCGTTTGACGACGCCTGGAAGCGTTCCCAGATCGAGATCCGCAAGGCGATTCCAGTGGCGCAGCAACTTGGCGTGAAGATCGCCATCGAGAACGTTTGGAACCAGTTCATCCTGACGCCTCTAGAAGCCGCGCGCTACGTGGATGAATTCGAAAGCCCGTGGGTAGGCTGGCATTTCGATGTCGGAAACTGCGTGACCTACGGTTTCCCGGAGCAGTGGGTACATATTCTCAACAAACGCATCGTCAAGCTGCATATCAAGGAATACAGCCGCGCGAAACGCGATAAGCAGGGTCCGTCGGCGGGTTTCTCAGTGGCGTACATGGAGGGAGATAACGACTGGCCCGCCGTAATGGCCGCGATCGATCAGATCGGATACACCGGTTGGGGGATTGCCGAACAGCCGGGTGGCGATACGCCTGAAGGCCTGAAAACGCTCACCTCAGGGATGGACCGGATTTTCACCAGCTAAAAGGAGTTGCGCGTCCGGACATTATGCCGCCTATATATGTGGCATAGTCCATAAAGGATTCTTTTATGGCAACTCTCACGCTCGATCCGGTCGACGAACTTATCGGCGCAGAGGCAAAGTCGGAATTTGATGTCGCGAAGATCGTAGAGGAAGGGCTTCCCACCGAGCGGTTGTCCCTGCTAAAAGCCCACGGCATGACGTTCACCGAGGTGTCGGAAATAGTGATTTCTCCGCGAACCTTAAAGCATCGCAAGGCGCGGGGCGAAAGGCTTTCGGACGAAGAAACGGATCGCATGGTGCGCCTGGCCAGAATCCTCTCGCTGGCAAACAGCGTTTTCGGTAACCCGGAGAAGGCGCTGAAGTGGCTGCGCACGGAATCGGACCACATGGGTGGCCGCCGTCCGCTGAGCATGTTGCGAACCGACGCTGGTGGCCGCGTAGTGGAGAACCGGCTACGGCAGATCGATGAAGGTATGTTTGCCTGACAACCCTATGGCGAATTAGCAATCGGAGCGACCTGATTGGTCTGGGTGGCGAGAAATCGGACGCCCGCTGGCATACCTGGGTGAGAGGGAAGCGAATAGTTTATTTCGCCGAACATCCCGCCGTGGCTCTGATAGAAGTTCTGGTCAATCTTGAAGGCGATCCGGAACTTTTTCCCGATACGTTCCAACTCATCAAGGCAGAGGCACCCGATGATGTTTCGCTTTCCTTACTGGACGCCGATGCACTACCGCACAACTGGCAAGACGATAATAGTGCGACGCAGGCAATAGGCGACGACTGGCTTAGGAGCGGTCGGTCTGCACTTCTGGCCCTTCCGTCGGTGCCGTCACCCGAATCCTTGAACTACCTTTTCAACCCGCTTCATAAGGACGCGGCAGGCGTAAAGATTGACTGGTGCAAGAAGGTGAAATACGACCGGCGGCTGTTCACTGTTCGCTAAAAACATTCCTCTTGACGCAAGGCGAATAAAAGGCGAAAATAAAAGGGTGCTGTGCGGCGATTCTCCCCCTTCGGGTCTGGTTGGGATCGCAAGGCTCGCGGCCGAAAGCGAAGTTCTGGAGGCTAAACGCTCGGTCCAGTACTTCGAAATCGGTTGCCGTAGCGTGCTGAACCGAACCAGGCCCGACTTGCCGTTCCGTTGGACCATCAACCCTTACCGGGGCTGCGAGTTCGCCTGCCGCTACTGCTACGCGCGCTACACCCATGAATTCATGGAACTGCGCGATAGCGTCGATTTCGAAGACAGAATTTACGCGAAATCCGACATCGGCGAGATTCTGCGTAAGGAACTCCAGCATCTGCGCCCGACAGGTGGAATTGCCATCGGCACTGCCACTGACCCCTACCAGCCCGCTGAACGCCGTTTCGGACGCACTCGCGCTGTTCTCGAAGCTTTCGCCGAACAGTCGGGCCTGTCGCTCCACATCACCACGAAGTCAGACCTGGTGACTCGCGACCTCTCGCTCCTGATCCAGATCGCGCGCAACAACGCTTTTAGCG
>CAIKAS010000072.1 GCA_903825445.1 uncultured Acidobacteriia bacterium | reverse complement strand
TCGCCGAACTTGATGATGCGGCCGCGGCTCTGGGTTTTCAGCGGACCTGACAGGACGTACATGGGGAACGTCTCTGTCTCGGTCTTCGTCGTAATTCTGGTCCCCTCCAGAATCCAGAGATCGCCTACGTCAGTTTCCTGAATCTGAAATTCCAGGGCCCGCGGCCAGATTTTATCCGGGCCGGTGAAGAAATACAGCAGCCCGCTGTCCCTCTTGTTCTCGTTGTTTGGAACAAAACGCTTGGTGCCCCACTTGAATTCGAGCCGAATCCGACAGTTGGAGAATTCCCGCTCGCTCGAAAGGTAGCCGAATTCCTGCTTTTCGTCAGTCTCCGGGATATCCAGTATGTGAATCATCCCGTCTTCCAGTTTGAAAACCTTCTTCGGATCGGAGTTCCTGCCGGTGGATGGCAAATACGTATACCAGCCGTCGAAATTCCGGCCGTTGAAAAGTAACACCCAGCCGTCATTTGCTTTCGCGCTTTGTGAATACACGAAAGTCGCGCCGAACGCCAGAATGCCAGCCAGCGCGCAGGTAACTGTGAAGGTTTTTGGCACCGCTCTGTAGGTTATGTAAGAGCGGGAAGGCTGTCATCGGACGGGCGTGTAGCCCGGCCTATGCAGATGTCGTATGGTTATGTCGCGTTATGGCAGCGCCAGGGCGACCAACTCGGCCGGTACTCCGGTAGCGCCGACAGCTACCACAATATACTGGCGGCCATCCACCATGTAGGTCATCGGGATTCCGGTGGCCATCGCCGGAAGCTGCATTTCGTGTAACACCGCGCCAGTCTTCTTGTCGATGGCACGGAACGTATTACCGCCACCGCCTGCCACTCCGTTGAAAAGATCGTTGCCATCGGCCGAAAACAACAGCGTCTTCGTCACCATCAAAGGCGAACGCGATGGCTTACCGGTCCTGCCAATATCGATACCCTTCAGAAGAGGATGATTCTTTATGTAATCGGGAGTGTCGCCGTTGGCAATCGACCAGGCGATATCGCCCTTGTTCAGGTCGATGGCTACGATCCGTCCCCATGGCGGTTTGACCAGCGGCAAGCCACCCGGCCCTATATTCACTTTCGGCGGCACACGCGGCACGTTCTCATCCATGACCGGAGCCGGCGCCCCACCGCGACCTGCTGCTGCTCCGCGTCCGCCCCCGCCCACATAGCCCATGTCCGAGCGTTTGGGATCTGCCAGCGCCAGTCCCAGGGAATCCGGATTGTTCACGGAAGCCACGTACAGCATTCCGGTCTCGGGATCGATCGCGCCGCCTTGCCAGTTAGCGCCGCCCACATGCGACGGCGATAGCAGCGTTCCCCTTTTGTCGGCCGTGGCCAGAATTGGCGGCGTGAATAACGGCCCGAGTTTGTATTGAGCCGCGATCTTCAGAGCCTCGGCTTTGATCTCCGGAGTGAAATCAATCAGATCGTCGAGCGACGTTCCCTGCTTCTCAAAGGCCGGGGGTTTGGTCGGAAACGGCTGCGTTGCGGCAGTCTTCTCGCCCGGAACATCGGATTGCAGAACAGGTCGTTCCACAATCGGCCAGACCGGTTCGCCGCTGACCCGGTCGAAAACGTACGTGGAGCCTTGCTTGGTAACCACGGCCACCGCTTTGATTCGTTTGCCGGCAACTGTGATATCCACGAGCATGGGCGCGGCCGTAATATCCATGTCCCAGATATCGTGATGCACCACCTGGAAGTACCAGATGCGCTTGCCACTCCGCGCGTCGAGGCAAACCAGGCTGTCGGAAAACAAGTTGTCGCCGGGACGCGTGCCGCCGTAGAAATCTCCGGTGGGCATTTCGACAGGGATGTAGACGTAGCCGAGTTCGTCATCGGCGCTCAACGGCGCCCATGCACCGGTGTTGCCGGTATATTTCCACGAATCGTTCTCCCAGGTGTTGTTGCCGAATTCCCCGGGCTGCGCGATCGTGTGGAAGGTCCACAGCATTTTGCCCGTGCGGACATCGTACCCGCGAATATAGCCCGGCACGTTTTCTTTCGATGAAGGGGCAGCTCCCGACATTAGCGCCGCTCCCACCACCACGGTGTCGCGTATGACAATGGCCGGCGAACTGGCCCCGATTGATCCAGGCTTGACTACATCCCGGTCCAGACCTTTCGTCAGGTCGATCAGGCCGTTCGCGCCGAAACCCGGCAGCGGGGCACCAGTCTTTGCGTTGAGCGCGACCAGCTGGTAGCCAGGCGATATGAGCAAAATGCGATCGTCGCCCTTACCATCGCTCCAGTAGGCCAGCCCGCGGTTCTGCGCGCGTGCAACCACCTGTCCCCGTGTCCCTTCGTCTAATCGGTAGACCCAAATCGTCTCACCGGTGGCGGCGTCAATGGCCACTGCGTCCCGGCGAGTCCCGACTGTCGTATAAAGAACACCGCCGATCATCAGCGGCGTGGTCTCCCAGTTGAAGTCCGGACGCTTGCCGAAGTTTCGCGCGTTCCACTCCCAGACGATCTTCAGATCTTTTACGTTGTCGGCATTGATCTGATCGAGTGGCGAGTATTTTGTGGTTCCTGCGTCGCCGCCGTAGAAGCGCCATTCGCCATTCGTCGCGCCGTGTTGCGCGCCGGCTGGCAATGACATCAAGGCTGAGATTGCCACGATAAGAAAATACGGCCGCATCATTTCTTCTCCCGCTTCTCTTCAATCGCAACGTCTGTGAGGGTGGACGGAGTGCTGTCGAGATCTTTTGGCCCCGCCGGGAATTCATTGGAATTTAAAACCCAGGCCGTAATATCCGCATACTGCCGGCGAGCGAGGTTACCGGGATCGTCCGCCGGCATCGTTTTGACAATCCGGTCGAGCAGATCGCCGACCGTCTTTCCGTTCCAGTTCTTCAGGAAGTCGCCGCCCGCCAGAGCTGGAGATCCCTCTCCGCCCCCCAGATTCTCGGAGTGGCATCTGGCGCATTCCTCGCGATACGCGGTTTGTCCGCGCAGCGCCTGTTCCTTCGTGTAAACACCGTCCCACACGGATCGCCCCAAAGCGGCGAAGCAACACGAAAGCGCCAGCAGAATTATCGCGAAGCGTTGCATACTCCGCAGTCGCCTACGGCTCCTCACCCTTCGGCGGCGCATTTACGTTGACCGGCCCCCGTCCGCGGCCCCCGGCGGGAACGTAGCCGTCGTTCGAAGGTCCGTTCTGGAAGAAACGCGCGTCATAGCTGTGTGGCCCGGTGGCGTATGTTGCCGCGGCCTGTCCGAAAATCTTGCCAGCCCGAATAGTGTCGTCATGTACCTTCTTCACCAGAGCCTGATAGCGGTCATCAGTCTGGGGAAAACCGGAGAATGAGCTCAGATCGTTATTGCCGGTAATCACCACATCCACGCCTGGAACCGATGCGATGTCGTAAGCATTCGCGACGCCGGTGGGAGTCTCAATCATGATCACGACCAACATATTGTCGTTAATCGTCTGGCGGTAGTTAATACCGTTGATGCCCCAGATGCTCGCCGCCTGTCCCTGCCCGGAACTTCGCCGCGCCACCGGCGGATACCGCGCCCATTTGGCCCCTTCGCGCGCCCGATCGACATCGTCCACTGTGGGAATGATCACGCCGAGCACACCGATATCGGTTGCGTGCTGAATGTGCCACTCCTGCGCATCGGGCAGACGGATCATCGGCGTCGCAGCTACGTGCGGGCAAGCCGCGATCATGGCTTCGATGTCCTTGAACTCCAGTGTGCTGTGCTGCATCTCGAACCACGTGTAATCGTAATGCTTGGCCTTTTCGCAATAACCCGCCGGATCGTTCGTTGATTGTGTGAAGCTGAATACCTGTTTGCCCGCCAGCAATTTCGCCTTGGCGGTATTGTAGAGCGGTGCCTGGCCCGCCTGCTTTGTGGCGGAAGGCGCGCCTTGTTGCGCCTGCGCCACCATACCGACGAACAAAGCGGCCACCGATACAACCGCCGCTGCAATCGTTAATCCTGATACTTTCATGGTTCCCCCATTCATTTTGCATAAGTGCAACTATAGCCTGGCGATCCTCCGCCAAGCGGCAGCACACAGTCTGACATGTCAGCATGGAAGTATATAAGACTAAGCCGCCGGACGCAAGAAAAAACGAGGAATCGACAATTTGCGGCCGCCTGACATTTCAGTGGTGGTTTGGTGATATGATCTCCTTCGTCGCCACATGGGGCGGGAATTGACAGCAAGCAAATGAAGGAGTTTTCGATGTTCCGTCTTTTGAGTATCGCGTTCCTGATCAGCCTCACAACCGGCCTGTATCCGGCCACGGCCCAGACCACGCTCCCGGCAGCTGCGACTACGCCATCTCCGGCAGGAGCAGCGCCAGCGCGGCCACCGGCACCGACCCGCGACCCCCACTCTCCCGGTTACGTCACTGCGAAGGAATTGCCGGACGGCACCAACCCCGCCCCAAACGCCGACGGTAACTTCATCATCGGCGCAACCCATCCGCCCGCGCCGGAGATGAGCTCTAAGGACGGCGTACCACAAGGCACCATCTATAACTTCACCATGGAGTCGACCGACAGCAAGTTTTACTCCGGCGTCGTCAGAGAGAATCCTCCCGCAGGCCAGCCGCCACCGGCTCCGGGCGCTCCGCGAGTCATCAACAGTCATCCCGCGCCTTACACGCGCAAAGTTGCTGTTTATGTCCCGCAGCAATATGTTCCCGGCACGGTGGCGCCGTTCATCGTGGGGGCGGACGGACCGGATCGCGGGCTGTTCACGGCGCTCGACAACCTGATCGCCCAGCACCGCGTGCCGGTGATGATCGCGGTTTCGATCGGCAACGGCAGTGGCGATGGCCCGGGCAGCGAGCGCGGCCTCGAATACGACACGATGTCTGGTAAGTACGCGGAGTTTGTGGAGGCGGAGGTGCTGCCGCTGGTGGAGAAACAGTACAACGTGAAACTGACCAGGGATCCGGATGGCCGGGCAACCATGGGTGGCAGTTCAGGCGGCTCGGCAGCCCTTGCAATGGCCTGGTATCATCCCGATCTTTACCATCGCGTTCTAACCTATTCGGGTACTTACGTGAACAACCAGTGGCCAGTTGATCCGCAACTGCCTCACGGTGCCTGGTCGCTGCATGAGAGCCTCATCCCAAGCAGCCCGGTGAAGCCGATACGAATCTGGTTTGAAGTCGGCGACAGGGACAACGGCGGACCAAGCGCGGAAGGCACACACGACTGGGTCGTGGCCAATGAGAATATGGCCAATGTTCTGGCCGCAAAAGGCTACCATTACCAATTCGTATTCGCCGTGAATGCCGGCCACACGGACCGCGCGGTGAAACAACAGACGCTTCCGGAGGCGCTCGAATACGTCTGGCAGGGTTATCGGGCCGCCGGATCGAAATAGCGATTGCGAAATAAATCCAGCTGGCTATGCAAATGTTTAGGTCCAGGGACGTAGGCTGTGCTGAAATGTTACGGAGTGAGAAAAACGACCGCACCCTCGGGTCCGGTCGTTTGGTGCGAGGGAATTTGTTTCTAATGCCATCGAACCGGGCCCACGGCGGTCCCCAAACCGGCACGATTTCCCGGGAACAGCTATGAATCACACGCGCGCAGCCGCCGCAGTTGTCCTAAGCGTGATCGCCGTGATCACTGTGAGAGGCCTCGCCGCGCCACCTCCAGTCCCGGCTCCCGCTCCACATTCGAATGCAACTTTCGAAAACGCGGTCCAGCCCTTGCTGGAGAAGAACTGTTACCTCTGTCATAACGAAAACCTCAAGTCGGGCGGGCTGAACCTACAAGCCTACACTTCGGCTGAGTCGGTATTCCGGGATCGCGACCGCTGGGACAAGATCCTTTATCGTTTGGAAGCCGGAGAGATGCCGCCGAAAGGTATGCCCCGCCCTGATGCTGCGGAACTGGCTGCGGCAAGGGCGTGGCTGAACAGCGAGTTTGACCGGGCCGACAGCGCTCTCAAACCCGATCCCGGCCGCGTTACCGCACGACGCCTAAATCGTTCGGAGTACAACAATACCATTCGCGATCTGCTTGCTGCGGATTTCAGCCCCACTAACGATTTCCCGCAGGACGACTCCGGCTACGGCTTCGACAACATTGGCAGCGCCCTTTCCCTTCCGCCTGTGTTGATGGAAAAGTATCTGGCTGCTGCGGAGAAGATCACGCAGACAGCGATCTTCGGTCCGGGTGTGGTTAAGCCAACGGTTGTGCGCCATCAACCGGTCTACCGCCCCGGCACCGATGGCGGCGATAACAGCCGTTTCGCCAATCAACTGCCTTATACAATTACTAATTACGATGTCACCGGGCTTGCTTTGCCCAGCGCCCTCCACGCGATGCACTATTTTCCGGCCGAGGGTGAATATGAGTTTCGCGTCGATCCGGAAGGAAATCGGCCCGACCCGTCCGATCCCCTGACGGTCGCCATTTGGATCGATGGCAAACAAGCGGCGCTCATCGAGGACTTCACCCGCTCCGCAACTGGCGAAGACTTCGGAAGCCTGGAAGGCGCCGACAAGGTTGTGCGTACGCGCGTCCCGGCTGGTGAGCATTGGGTAGCCGTTTCCGCTTTACGGCTCTACGAAGGTTTGCCCGCCAAATACAACGGCCTGAAGCCGACCAGCAAGCCCGCGCCGCCTCCTCCGGACATGACCAAACTGCTGGCGGGCCTGCAGCCGAAGCCTGGCGCGACGCCCGAAGAACTCAAGGAACTGGAACAGCGGCGCGCCAATGTGATCGCCCGAAACACCAAGCCGCCGCAGATAACCGACGTCAGTTTTCGCGTCAATTTTGTCGAGATCACCGGGCCGTTTTCCCAGACACAGGGACCTTCCCCAGAGAGCCTGAAGAAGATTTTCGTGTGTGGAAGCGAAGACACCGCCTGCACACGTGAGATCATTTCCGATTTCGCACGCCGCGCCTGGCGTCGGCCCGTTACCACTCCGGAAGTCGACCGGCTGCTCACTCTTGTGACCGATGGCCGCAAGCGTGGCGACAGCTTTAAACAATCCATTGCGACTGGCCTCCAGGCTATCCTGGTTTCGCCGCAATTCCTCTTCCGCATTGAGCGCGACCCGGCGCCGACTGCATCGGAAAACCCGGAACATGCCATCAACGACTACGAACTCGCCTCGCGTCTCTCCTACTTCCTCTGGAGCAGCATGCCCGACGACGAACTGATGCGCTGCGCCGATCAGCGCACACTCCACCAGTCCGATATCCTCGCCGCACAAGTGAGGCGCATGCTGAAAGACCCCAAATCGCTCGCTCTTGTAGACGATTTCGGGGGACAGTGGCTCGAATTCCGCGCGCTCGAATCCGTCCGTCCCGACGTCAATCGCTTCGGAAAGTTCGACGACTACCTCCGCATGTCCGAACGCCGCGAATCCGAGATGTTTTTTGAAAACATCATCCGCGAAGACCGCAGCGTGCTCGATTTTCTAAATGGTAAGTACACATTCCTGAACGAAAAACTGGCCGAATTCTATGGCATCCCCGGCATCCAGGGTCCCGAATTCCGCAAAGTGGATCTCACCGGGACCCAGCGCGGTGGCGTGCTCACGCAGGGCAGCGTGCTGACTGTGTCGTCGTATCCCACCCGGACCTCGGTCGTGCTGCGCGGCAAATGGGTACTGGAAAACCTGCTCAACGCTCCGGTCCCGCCTCCTCCACCGAACGTTCCGATGCTGGATGAGTCTACCGTCGGTACTGCAAAGTCTCTTCGCGCTCAGATGGAAGAGCACCGTGCCAACGCAATTTGCGCAACTTGCCATTCGCGCATGGACCCCATTGGATTCGGCCTCGAAAACTACGACGCCATCGGTCAATGGCGTACCGAAGACGGCAAATTCCCCATCGAAGGCACTGGCTCGCTGACCAACGGTAAAACATTTACCGGACCCGCCGAACTCGAAGGCGCGCTCGCGCAGCAACCGGGCGTCTTCGCCGGAGCCATCACCGAAAAAATGCTGACGTACGCGTTGGGGAGAGGCCTTGAGCATTACGACCGGCCGGCGGTGAAACAGATCGCAGCCAGTCTTGCCCGGGATAATTACCGGTTCTCGAGCCTGGTTCTGGGAATCGTGAACAGTCTGCCATTTCAGCAAAGAAGAGGAGACCGATCCAGCAATGTTAGTCACCCGTAAACATCTGTCACGGCGTACGTTTCTGAAAGGAGTCGGCACCGCCATCGCACTGCCATTCCTCGACTCCATGGTGCCGGCCTTTGCCGCGCCCGCTGCCTCGCAGGCTCCCAATCGCCTCTTTTTTACCTATATCCCTATCGGCGCAATCATGGAGGAATGGTTCCCGGCCGGCGGCGAGAAGGACTTCCAGTTCAAGCGCACACTGAAACCTATCGCGGATTTCCATGACGATGTCTGCATCGTCGGTGGCCTGGATCACCACACGGGTTATGCGCTCGGCGATGGCGGCGGGGATCACGCACGCGCCGGCGCGTGTTACCTGACTGGTGTCCATCCGAAGAAAACGTCGGGGGCCGATATCCACGCTGGTGTTTCGGTCGATCAGATTCTCGCTTCGCAAATGGGCTCAAAGACGAAATTCGCGTCGCTCGAACTCGGCTGCGACGATACCCGCACCGTCGGCGCCTGTGACAGCGGCTACAGCTGCGCTTACCAGAACAGCGTGTCATGGCGGACTCCCGAATCGCCCATGCCGCCCGAAACCAATCCCCGTACTGTTTTCGAGCGTATGTTCGGTGCCGACGATCTCAGTCTTTCCGCCGATGTTCGCGCCCGGCAGAACGCCCGCCGAAAGAGTATTCTCGATTTCGTCACCGAAGATACGAAGAAGCTCTCCGCCGACCTCGGCGCATCCGATCGGCACAAGATTGACGAGTATCTGTACGCGGTCCGCGACATCGAACGGCGCATCGAAAATGCCAGCGGGGAACAAAACCAATTTAATCCGTCGATCGAAAAGCCGACCGGCGTTCCCGTGCTCTTCGCCGACTATCTGAAACTCATGTTCGATATTCAGGTGCTGGCCATGCAGGCCGATCTGACGCGAACTGCAACGTTCATGATCGGCCGCGAAGGCAGCCAGCGCACATACGAAGAGATCGGTATCCCCGAGGCGCACCACCCGCTTACGCACCATCGCGGCAACAAAGAATTCATTGAGAAGGTAACCCAGATAAATACCTTCCACGTGCAACAACTGGCGTACTTCCTCGGCAAACTGAAATCCACGAAGGAAGGCGATGGCACGCTTCTTGATCACTCGATGGTCGTTTACGGCAGCGGCATCGCCGACGGCAGTTCGCACTCGCATGTGAATCTTCCGATCCTCATCGCCGGCCGGGGAAACGGGGCGTTGGAATCCGGCCGCTACCTGAGGTACCCCGAAGGCACGCCGACTACAAATCTCTGGCTGACCCTTCTTGATCGCATGGGCGTGCATCCGGAGAGTATCGGCGACAGCACTGGCCGGCTTGAACATCTGACCAGTCTTTAGGAAACTACAACATGTTGAAGCTTACAGCTCTGTTACTAACCACTACGACGATCTGTCTCGCCGTCACGCAGGGCGAATCGATTCCCCTCTGGGCGAACGGAGCACCCGGTTCCGAAGCGCTACGGGACAAGAAGGAAGTCATCACGCCGCCATCGGGTCCGCACGATTCCGTCAAGGTTTCCAGCATCCACAATCCTTCGCTCCTCGTCTATCTGCCGCCGAAGGACAAGGCGACCGGCGCTGCCATGATCATTGCTCCCGGCGGCGCGCACCGCTTTTTGTCGATCGACACCGAAGGCACCAACGTCGCCGAATGGCTGAACAGCATCGGGGTGGCTGCGTTCGTTCTGAAGTACCGACTGGCGCATGAAGAAGGTTCGCCCTACAAGGTGGAAGTGGATGCGCACGCCGATGCGCAGCGCTCGATCCGCATGATTCGCGCCCGCGCCGCCGAGTGGGGAGTGGACCCCGCCCGTGTCGGGATCATGGGATTCTCAGCTGGCGGAGAAGTAGCCGTCCTCGCTTCGACGAAATTTGACGCGGGCAAGCCGGATGCGATGGATCCCGTCGAACGTCAGGGTTCACGACCCGACTTTCAGATCCTGATCTATCCCGGCATTCGCGCCGAAACCGTTGAGGTCACGAAGGACACTCCGACAACGTTTCTACTCTGCGCTGACAACGACAAGGGGCCATCGACCGCCATCCCCGCCGTCTATCTGGCTCTGAAGAAGGCGGGTGTCCCGGCGGAGTTGCACATCTACGCCAGCGGCGGCCACGGCTTCGGCTACCAGCCAACGGACAATCGTCCCAATGTGATTTACGCGGGTTGGGTCGCGCGCCTGAAGGACTGGATGGCGGACGTCGGCATGTCGCCGGCGAAGGTCGCCGCGAAGAAATGAATACGCGATCGGGTTGAGTTGACCGTCCCTGCGAAGGGCCCCGGCCGCCAGGGAAAATATGAAAATGAACTGGAAGCGGGCCACACTCGGCCTGGTCGTACTGGCGTTTCTTGCCGCGTTCCCGTGGGGACCGCTATTCGCCTGGTCGCCAGTTCACCCGGGATATCGGCAGCTTCAATTCTCCCGGGCGGATGTTTTGTATGCCGATTCTGCGGCCCTGGATCCGGCCTACCGGGAGATCGACCGGTACGTAGCCGTGGCCGAGAGTTTTCACGAGCTGCGGTGCACAAAGAGAATTAAGATAATTGTTTGCGGCAATTGGAATGACTGTCTCCGCTTCGCCGAGCCTTTTTTGCTGGGACAGCGTCCCCTCGCAGTCACTTCGGCGACGGGTACGGTGATCTTCGTGACGCCAGGCGCGGTGGGGTGGTCGGATATCGGAGGATTGTTAAGGCACGAACTGTCTCATGCCGTGTTGAATCAGAACCAGTCTCTGGCGAACGTCGTGCGAATGCTCCGGCAACCGTGGGTTTCCGAGGGCGTGGCGGGCGTCGTAGCCGCGATGGGCGTGACCGCGCCGGGGCGGCATTTGGTGAGCCTGCCAGAGGCAGAGTTTTTGTCGCGAGCAACCACGGAGGAGCTATGGACATCCTTCGCCGCCGCACCGCAGAGAGACTGGCGCTTCAGCTACACAGCGTGGATTTATTTCTGGGACAGGCAGATCGAGCGAAGCGGCAGGGCCGAACTTCTTCGATTCGAACGGGCCTGCTTTTCAGATCCGCAGCGCTGCCGCACCAGTTTTGCCGACGTATACGGCACGGATCTTCAGCGCGCGGTAAGCGAGTTCCAGAGTGAGGTCCGGTCGGGACGCGTAGTAGCGCCGGAACACGCTCTGTTCTGATATCGCACTATTCACTGCACGTCGGTCTTCATAATCGCATCTCCCGATTTCACATCGATGTTCAGCCCCGTCAGGTCCACCCTCCGCGCATGCTCCAGCTTGAAGCCCTTCTGCGCGGTAATGTTGCAATTCTCGAAATGGATATCCTGGATCGGGCTATCGGCCAGGCCATGAATAATCCCGACAAAATCCACGTCGCCCGAAACGTTGATAATCTTCACATTTCGAACCACCGGCAGCACCTTCGCTGGCGGAGCGATCGGCGGCACCATGCGCCATTCCAGATTGAACTCGAACGCCTGCTTTGTCTCATGCAGCTTCATGTCGCGATAGGTGATATTCTCCACCACCCCGCCGCGGCTGGGCTGCGTCTTGAACCGGATTGGCGCCCAGTTGCCCGAATCGGCCACGCAATTCCGCACTTCCACGTTGCGAATTCCGCCTGAAGTCTCGCTGCCCATCGCTACGCCGCCGTGCCCGTAAGCGAAGTGCGAATTCTCGATCACGATGTCCTCCGCGGGACGGTTTACCCGCAGCCCGTCAGCATCTTTACCCGACTTGATCGAAATGCAATCGTCGTTCACGTCGATGTACACGTTATTGACGCGCACCCGTTTCGATGAATCGATATCGATGCCGTCCGAACTCGGTATATTATGTTCAGCTGTGATATGAAGATTCTCCGCCACCACGTCTTCGCTATAGAGAATGAACAGGCACCAAACCGCCTGATTGTGCAGATTTAACCCCGCGACGTGCACACGCTTTGAATTCTGGATGCCGATCAGTCGTGGCCGTCCGCGGCGCTGCTGAGGCGGAGCGGGTGGCCGGGTCGCTCCACTGGCCCCGGCCGCGCCTCTCCCCGCCGGCCCACGCCCTTGCCCGCTGTTCTGCAGCCATTCTTCGCCCGATCCGTCAAGCGTTCCCTCGCCGGAAATTTCCAGGTCCGTCATTCCTTCGGCATTCACAAATGACGATGTCCACGGCTCTTCCGTCCCTTCCCAGCGAGTATTGATGAGCGGGTAATCGTCGATATTCGTGGTCCCCTTCAAAACGCCGTCTTTTTCCACCAGCAGGTTCACGCCCTGCTTAAGAAAAATCGCGCCGCTGAGGAACGTTCCCTTGGGCACCACGACAACCCCGCCACCCGAAGCGGCGCATTTGTCGATCGCCGACTGGATCGCTTTCGTATTGACCGTGCTTCCGTCAGCCAGTGCACCGTAATCGGAAATAACAAAGCGCTTCGGCGCTTTGGCTCCCGTCTGCGCCGCAACGGAGACGGCCAGCACGATGGTGGAGACCGCGAATAAAACCTTGTTCATCCTGTTGTCCCTATTTTCCTGTAAACTCAGTCGCAATGGCCGTCAGTGCGTCCCAGTTATCAGTTCGAAACGGAGCAGCCGGTAGGCCCTCCGCATTATAAAGGTTGCAGCCCACCGGATAGTTGTCCCATGCGTACCGCACCGCAACCGGCTTCGGAACCTCCGGGCTGCTCACTACGACCGAATCGCCGTCGATCCGCGCGATTGCGTCCACAAACTTCTGATCCGCGCCCGCGATCCGGAACCACTGAAGAGGTCCGTCCTTCGCTACCAGCACGCCGTGCGCAAACCGAACGCGAATGGAACTGCCTTCGATCTTCATGGACTGGTACACCGGTCCTGAGCTCTCGATCTTCTTTCCATACGCATTCGCAAGCGCTATGCGCGTCAGCCGATCGCCCAGCGGCTCCTTGTTATGCGGATGAACATCCTTCGGATCGCCAATGTCGATGGTGACCGCAACGGCCGTATTAGGCAGGGAAGTAAGCTGAGCCTGGCCTTCCCGAACCATCGGGTTATTACTGACGTTCCCGAGGGCCGGCAGTTGCACCGCGTAGAACGGGAAATTGCCCTCGCCCCACAACGAGCGCCAATCCTTCACAAGCGCTTCCATCACGTGGGGATAAAGCAAGATCCCCGCTTTGTTGCCGACAATCGATTCGCCCTGGTACCAAATGGCGCCCCGGATCGCATACGGAATCACCGGGTTGATCATGCCGTTAAAGAGGACTGTCGGCTGGTGCTGATCCTGCACGGGGTTGCGCAGCGGAGCGGTCGCATTTCCCGGCCGCGCGTTAATGGTCTGCGGAGCTTCTGGCGCCGCACTCGCCAGCGCTCCCGGATGTTCGCGATAGTAGTTTTCCAGGGCATCGAACTTATCGAGCATCGGCTTCAGTAGCGGATCAGCGGCCATCGTCTCCCTGCGAATCCAGGACTCCGCTGTGCTCGCACCGTAGGCTACCGTCAGGAAACCTACCGGAACTTTTAGCTCCTTCTGCAGATCGCGGGAGAACAGATAGCCAACCGCCGAAAAGCCCGGCACGTTTTCCGGATTGCAAATCTGCCATTCGCCGGTGACATCCACCTTTGGGTCGAGGCTTTTCGTTCCTTTGGCGGTGAACATGCGGATCTGCGGATAATTCGCCGCCGCGATTTCCTGCTCTTCATTGATCAGCCCTGCGAACGAAGCCGCTTTCTTCGAAACCGTGAATTGCATGTTGGATTGGCCCGAACCAAGCCAGACCTCACCAATCAGAACATCCTTTACTTCAATGTGATTCTTACCATCGATAGACATGACGAACGTGCCGCCGGGTTTCAGTTCCCCCAACCGCACCATCCACCTGCCATCCTTTCCCGCAGTTGCCGATTGCGTCTGCCCTGCGAGGGTGACAGTCACTTTCTCGCCGGGATCGGCAGCACCCCAGACAGGTACGGACATACCGCTCTGCAAAACGGCGTGATCGCTGAACAATGCGGAAGGCTTTACGTCCGCGGACGCCGGACCAGACAACGCCAGACCAATCACTGAGATTAAAAAGATACTTCTGTTCATCAGTTTCCCCTCGGTGGCGCCACCGCGCCTCTTCCTCCTGCTCCAACCAAGCCAGTCGGACTAGCCGGAACGTCAAACGCTTCGGGCGGATCCGGATGTGCCGGATCGAACGGCTTGTAGTCCGCCACGATATAGCGCGCCAGATCCAACTTGTTCGCCCGAATACCTTCCACGATACATTTCGCCAGTTCGTAAGCGCCGTAAGCGCTGTGATGCGTCACGTCCGTTCCGCCCGAAAATGCCAGTTGCGCTCTGTCCGGCCCCAGCGCCTCGTAGAAATCGATACTCATTTTTGTCAGGTCGATCAGCGGAACGTTCTCTTCCTTCGCCGTCTGCCGCACCGATTCGGGAAAATCGCCCAGCGTATTGCGAATTTTCATACCATCGAAATTCCGTCGCTGCATCGGCGTCACCAGGACGGGAAACGCACCGCGCCGTCGCGCCTCCGCGATAAGGACCTTCAGATACGCCTTGTGCGTGGTGAAGGGTTCCACGTACGTTTGCGGCCAGTTCACTTTCTGATCGTTGTGGCCGAACTGGATCAGGAGATAATCGCCCTTCTTCATCAGGCTTAGAATCTTATCCAGCCGAAGACCCGTGATGAAAGACTTCAGCGTCTCGCCCGATTCCGCATGATTCGCGATCGCGACATCGGGGGTGAAGAAACGCGTGAGCATCTGCCCCCAACTCGTCGTCGGCTCGCGTGGCTGATCGGTCACCGTCGAATCGCCCGCCAGAAACACGGTTGGAATATCATCCACGCGGCTGATATCCAGCCCGTCCAGGCAAGGATGACTGTTGCCAAACTCCAGCGTCAGTTTGTCGTCCCAGTGCAGTACTCCCTGCTCGCGGTCGTTCAGACGAACCTGATCGCCGCCGGGAGCATTGGCCGGAGGCGGAGGGACTTTGAAATTACGGATATTGACCGCGAAGGTGACAGATTGATGCGCGCCCGCAGCCGAGGATGCGCGCTCCACCATCAGGCGGCGCGACTCTGCTTTCACCGTGGTGGCGCAGCCTGCGGCCAAATCGCCCAAACGGGCGGTCACGCGGTAATTACCCTCCGGGAGCGTAACTGAAAAAAAGAACGGGGAACTCCCTGTCACCCCGCCGGTTACGCCCCACGCCGTACGCGTCGGTTTCGTCCCGAGATCGAAGCCAAATCCCGATTCCTTTGAATAGACCATGTCAGGAGCAACTTTGACCTGGCCCGCGACGGCCGGGCGCGGGCCGAAGTCGAAGTTGTAGGCAGTTGCCGGTTCCGCACCACGGGCCGTGAGGCTCATTCCTACAATGACCACAGCCGTGTAAAGCGTTTTTTGGTTCATCCGCGTACTCTCTATTTCGCCACGTAGGATTTTGAAAAACTGTTTCGAAGGTTGGTCACGGTGAATTTGCCGTCGGGCTCCACAGATACCTTGAGCAGGTTGCCTTTGCACTCCGGGGTGGCTTCAAAATTGGCGATCATCTCTTCCGGCGAGTTGATCTCCTTTGGCGTATCGAGCGCCAGGTGGCCCTGCCAGATATCCCGCACTCCGCCCACCTTGCGGAGCGTTTCGAAAACGCTCGCCTGACCGCCCTTGTGCGGGCCGTCGTTCATGATGGCAACGGTTGGCTGAATTGCAGCCAGCAACTGGGGCGAGTTCGACCGGTCAAGGCCGTGATGGCTCGTCTGGAACAGATCGATCTTGCCGATTAAATTAACCGGGCAAACCAGCTTCGGCTCGGAGTTCCAGGTCAGATCGCCAAGATCGAGAAAATCGAATTTACCGAACTTCAGCACGAAGCCGACGCTCTGGTCGTTGTCGGGGTCGACGTCGGCCGGGTGGGGCTTATAGTCCGCACATATGGGGTTGGGTGTCCCCGCGCCCGGAAGCGGCTTCGAAATGGCATTGTTGGCGGAGATGACCACCTCGAGGTCCACGCCCTTGAGTGGAATCTTGTCGCCAGCCTTCAGAATTCGCCGGTGAGTACCGGCAAGTTCCACATAAGCCTTATACGCCGCCGCCACGTTGGGACGGGCGATTTCCACCGATTCGCCGTGGTCCATAAACATTCCGATCGGGATCATCTTCGCCAGCGCCTGCAGCGCGCCATAATGATCGCCGTGAAAATGCGTGGTGACCAGAATATCGATCTTCTTCAGGCCTGCTTTCTGGGCCGTTGCGAAAATTCGTTTCGCGTCGCGATCGTCAGCTGTGCGGTTCGCCGTGTCCACCAGCATGGATTCGCCGGATGGAGCGACGATCAGCGTAGATGCGCCACCCTCCGCATCGATCCAGTAGATCTCCAGATTCTTCGGGGCCGAGCTGGCGGCGAACGCAGTCGCCAGCAGTAACAACAGAACTTTCTTCATGGACGTGTTCCCTCACCGGGCATTAGATCACGACATCGTTGCCGCGGGCCTGAACTATTGCATAGCCTCTAGATGTTTTCCAGGCGTTGCTCAGCGTCGCCAAAGTGATCGAGCCTCAGCCCCATACGGTCCATGAGCGAGAGGTACAAACTGCAAACCCTTCGATTCTCATCGCCGGCTTTCAGGTAGTCCAGTGTGCGCCCGGTCTTGAGCGTGCCACCCAGGCCTCCGGCCAGTACCATCGGCAATCTTGAATTATTGTGGGTTCTGCCAATCCACAGGTTTGAAAGAAACATCAGGCAACTGTTGTCCAGAACGGTGCCGTCGCCTTCAGGCATGGAATCGAGCTTCGAAGCCAGATAGGCGTATTGTTCCACGTGAAAACGCGTGATCTGTTCATAGCCATCGGAATTATTATTGTGCGACGCTCCATGATGAGCTTCCTTAACATCGAGGAACGGATAATACATGGCCGAGAGATCGCGTGAAATGATGAGCGACGCAACGCGGGTCTTGTCCGTCTGGAACGCAATCGCGATCAGATCGCACATCAGCTTCGCATGCTCGCGCAGATCTTCCGGCAAGCCGTTCGCCGGGCGTTCCATGGTCCAGGCGGGGCGAGAATTCGCCTTCGCCGAGTCGTCAGCCTGCTCTTTCGCTTTTCGCATGCCGTCCACTCGCTTCTCCACTTCGCGGACGCTCGTCATATACTCATCCAGCTTCGCGTTGTCGGCGGAACTGATCTTGCGGCTCAACCGGCTGGCCCGCCCTTTCACGCGGTCGAGGATACTGACATTGAGCAGGCTGCCTCGATTTTCGAAAAGCATATCGAACGCCAGCGAAGGATAGCATTCGTTCGGAACAGGCGAGTCCGGGCTCTGCCAGGAGATGTGCGAGCTATAAGCCAGCGAAAAATTGGACTCGTGGAAGCCCGTGATCGGCTGTTCGCAGGCAAGCACCATACTGGATTGCAGCGTATCCTGCCCCACATGGTTCGCAATCATCTGATCCACGGAGATGCCTGAATGGATGACGGAGCCCTTTTGCAGCGGCGCGCCGGTGAGCAGACTGCCTGTCTGCGGGGGGTGAATCCCCAGCCCCGTCGCACCCTTGTTGAACAGGCCATGGATCACATTAATCTTGTCTTTAAGTGGCTCCAGGGGCGAGAGCGACTTACTGAGCTTCATTCCGGCGCCCGAACCCTCCGATCCCCAATGATCTTCATTCACGCCGCAGCCCAGGAAGACCACGCCAAAGCGCTTCGGGAACGTGGCATCCGTGACACCCGCTTTGGCTGCGAAAGACTCCAGATACGGCAGCGCCATTGCAACTCCGGCGCCACGGAGGACTGCGCGGCGCGGAATCTTTGCTGAGGATGATTGTTTTGTGTCGGGCATTTGGTTTATCTCTCGGTTGATTTGGAAACAGTGGAAGCGGAATGCGCTGGCTTGCGAACAGTTACTGACGCGTCGGCATCGGTGAGATCATCGGTG
>CAIKAS010000071.1 GCA_903825445.1 uncultured Acidobacteriia bacterium | reverse complement strand
TTTTCTCACTATCTTCCTTACGTCACCTGCCCCAAGACATTCGATAACAGCCTGACGCGTGCCGCTCTTCCCGACTTGCGGGCTCCGGAGTGCCGCGAGTACCTGCCGAAAGTTGTCCGTTATGCGCTGGAATCGGGCTTTGCGGCCTGAAGACTGACACCACGCAATTCAGACGAGGAATTCAGCGGATCAATCGACCAGATGATTTCGAATCGAGTATTGGACCAGATCCGAATTATTGCCCATACCCATCTTCTGCAGCAGCCGCGCGCGGTATGTACTGACCGTCTTAGCAACAAGCAGTCTCCGAGCGAGTAGTGCTTGCCTCTAATTCCGGCGTTTCTTTTACCGGTTCCCCACTCGGACCCTTGTCCTAATAGTTACGGTATGGCCGGAATTGCTCCTCAGTGGCTGCGGTCGTACGGAGGTCTCATCTCGAGACAAGCCCCTTGTAGTAACTGAAATCACTGTGTCATTTGCCAACGCCGAGGTCTGCCGGAAGCGGTCCCTGTTTGAAGTAAGACTGACTCTCAGATTCCTGTAGGCGAAAGCATTACAAACGACGACGGAGAAACGGCCCCTTGCTCTTCAGCCGCCTACGCCAATTTTCGCAGCTTAGTCACCCGCCCGACCTCCACCCACTCCACCACGAAAATGTTCCCTTCGTGGTCATAACAGGCGCCGTGCGGACAAATAAACTCACCCGCCACGAACTTATCCCGCGTCTGGTTCCGAAGCGGGAACTGACCGGTGGTGTTGTTAGCATCGCCCAGATGTTCGATGATCTGGTTGTCCTTACCCATCAATGTCACACGACCTTGTAGATCCGGAATCACCACATCGCCCTTGTATTCGTAAAAGTGGCACGGCAGCTTGAAGCCCGCGATGAAATCCACATGCTTGCCATCCATCGTGAACCGCTGCAACCGATTGTTCCGACGATCCGCCACCACCAGAATCGGATCCTTCGCCCGCGTATCCACCCAGATCCCGTGCGGCTCCGCCAGTTGCCCTGCCTCAGCTCCCCGCCCGCCGAACGTGCGAATATATTCCGCATTGTGGTTGTACTGATTCACGTAAGACGACCCATACCCGTCGCCCACATAAATATCCCCGTTCGGCGCAATCGCCACGTTGGTAGGATTGTAAGCTTTCGCTTTCCCGTCAGCGCCAGGCTTATAAGCATCGATGTCCGGCGGTGGACCCTGAATCTTCCACACAATCTCGCCCTTCAGAGTTGCCTTCAGCACCACGGCCTGCATCTCCGGCTGCGGCACGGCCTTCGCGTTCGCCGCATTCACGGTCAGATACAGATACTCCTGCGAGCCTTCTTTCCGGATGTGCAGCCCATGCGCCACACCCCGAAACTCCTTGCCCCAGGACCGCACGAACTTGCCCTTGCTGTCGAACACCACCATCGTGTCCGCGCTCTCGCTGTCCTTATAGACTGTGTGGTGCACATAGATATTGCCCTGGGCATCCTCCACCACGCCATGCGTATTGCCCCACTTGATACTGGCGGGCAATTCGCCCCAGTCGTGAATGGCCTCGTATGTATGAGCCCCCTGTCCGAGTATCGGAACTTTCGTGCCCGCCTTATCCTGCGCCCGAATAATAGCCGGAGCAGCCACCGCCGCAATAAACCCACGTCGCGTAGTTTTCATGGACCATCCCCTATGATTCTTATCTGCGTTTATCCGCGTTCATCTGCGGCTAAGAAAACAACTCCCCGATCGCCTTACCCTTCCCGTCCTTAGTCACAAACACCGGCCGCTTCTCATTGATGAAGCTCTGATTCGGTGCAATCCCGATTGCCCGGTAAATCGTCGCATGCAGGTCTTCCACCGGCACCGGATTCTGGATCGTCGTGCATGGCCGTGCATCCGCGGTCTTCCCGTAAACCGTACCCTTCTTGATCCCGCCGCCGAACATCACCACCGACCCAGCCGCCGTAAAGTGCCGATGCATCCCGTAATGCTTCGGCTCCTGCATCACAGCGGGCGTGTTCGCCTGATCCTTCACTTCCTTGCCGACCTTGCCTTCGGTAATCGCATCGCGTCCGAATTCGCTCGCCAGCACCACCAACGTCCGGTTCAGTAGCCCGCGCTCTTCCAGATCCAGAATCAGTTGAGAAAGCGGCGCGTCAATCTGCGCCTTCATCGTCGCCGCGCGCTCGTGCCCGTTCTCATGCGAATCCCAATAGCGGAACGGAATATACTCCGTCGTCACTTCCACATAACGCGCGCCCGCTTCCACCAATCGCCGAGCCAGCAAGCACCCCTGCCCGAAACGGCCATTGTTATAAACATCGAAACTCTTCTTCGGTTCCAGCGACAAGTCGAACGCCTTAGCCGACGAGGAATTCAGCAGCTTATCCCCCGCATCCAGCGAACGTATCAACGATTCCCGCTGATAATCCCCCGCAAACTGATAGACCGGCTCACTCGCCAGCAACTGCTCATATAGTTTCCTGCGGCTCTTGAAACGCGCGTCGCCAAGATCTTTCGGCGGCCGCACCGCCGAGGCCGCATCCGCCGGATCAGCCACCAGAAACGGCCCATACTCCGTCCCTAAAAATCCCGCCGTATGAAACGCCTTCACCGCCGGACTTTCCGCGCCAATCTCCATGTTTTGCCCGATCGCCACAAACGCGGGCACCGTCGGATTCCGTGGCCCCAGCGTCTTCGCAATAACAGCACCAATGTGCGGCACGGCCATCGGCTGCGGCGGCACATAACCCGTGTGCCAGTGATACTGGTGCCTCGAATGCAGAATAAACCCAAGGTCCGCACCCTGAAACGTCCGAATCAAAGCGCCGCGATCCATGATCTTCGCGACCTTCTCCAGCCCCTGCGAAATCTTGATGTGGTCGACCGCCGTGTCGATCGCCGGAAACGTACTCAGAACTTCCGAAGTCTTCACCCCTGGTTTGAACGGGGTGTACTTCTTCGGATCCCAGGTCTCCGTCTGCGCCATGCCGCCCGCCATCCAGAGCACGATAATCGAATCCGCCGTGGCCTCTGGAGTAGCGCCCCGCACCAGCTCCGGCTCCCCACCAATCAATGCGGCGAGCGAAGCAGCCGCCGTAGTTCCCATAAACCCGCGCCGGCTAATCCGAGAGTTAATGTATTTTTCTTCCCGTGTCATTTTGTGTTCATCTGTGGCTAATAAATTAGTTGAAACTCAGGCTTCATCAATACCGCCCAGAGCAAATCCGCCAAACCTTCTGCTGAGATTCTATCCGGGTGCGCCGCGTCAAACAAGGCCGTCTGCGCCGCATCCCTTTCCGATCCCGAAGGCGCCCGCCCCAGCGCATACCGAAATACCCGATCCACCACATCTTTCGACGTCTTCAAAACTGGCGGTCCCGCCACCGGAGTCTCCGGGAGCACTGGCGTCAATCGCTCCTCATCCGGCGCGTGATCGTAAATCATGAATCGTATATGAGGATTCAGATCGGACGTAATCACCTTGTTCTCCACGCCCACCAAACCATAAAACCGAGTGAAGCCGCGCCCCGTGATGTCATAAATCAAACGCGCCGGCGTTTTGATCCGAACCCCATCCCCATCGAGCGCGAAGCTAACAGGAGCTGGTCCCGGACCAACCGGCGCCACCACCGGAACAGCCGCAGCCGTCGAACCGACACGAATATCCGCCGCATCCACCGGCTTCAAATCGGCCAGCTCTGTCCGGCCACTCGGGCTGTCAAACCCGGCCTTACCCCAAATTGCCTCCAGCTTATCGGGCGAATACGACCCAGTGTCTTCCGCCAGCAGCCAGAGTTTGGTGGACTTCGAGACATCCACATCAAACGATATCGGCGCCCGCCCGCTGTAAGACCCATCGAACAGCGGTACCGGCGCAGGCTCCATCTGAGCCAGCATTGTCTGAGCCCCGCGCAGCAACCAGTGGGTCAACGTTTCACCATTAGTAAGTTCCAGCGCCTGTAAAGTCGTCGCTTGGTTGTCTCTCGTGCTGTAAACCTGATCGCGGATCGGCCGTCCCAGCGCGCGCGTCAAGTTGCTTGCCGCCACATGCCAGTCTCGCGCCGGAGCCAGCGGCGCAGCCCCCTGCCTCGGAGCCGCAAATGGATCCGGCCTGTTCGGTGGCTGATACAGCTCCCACCGCCCGGTAATCGACCCGATCGCGTCGGCAAACTCCTCCGCCGTCAGCCGTCTCACCTCCGGCCCGCGAAACACATAATCATGCTCCGGCTCGCTCTTCCGCGACACCGCAGCCATCTGGTAGGTTCGGGAATTCAAAATGGTCGCCATCAGATGCTTCAGGTCGTAGTGGCTGTCCACAAAATCGCTCGCCACCCAGTCCAGCAACTGCGGACTCCACGGCTCGCCATCCATTTCATCGGGATTCTCCACAATCCCGTGGCCCAGCAGCCGTTGCCAGATCCGGTTCACCATCGTGCGTGGTAGACGCCCATTCCGCGGATCGGTAAAGATCGCCGCCGCAGCTGCGCGCCTGTCCGCCTGGTCGCCCGATTTCGGCGTCTGATTCAGCTCCGGATACAGAAACCCCGCCTGCGCATACTGATGCTGCGCTACATCGCATCGGAAAAGCTCCAGCTTCTCTTCCACCGTGAAATAAGCGGCCAGCGAGTAAGCGTCCTTCAACTTCCACTTACTAATAAAGCTGTCATGGCACGAATTGCACTTCAGATTGATGCCGAGAAAAATCTGGGCCGTATTCTGCGCCGCCTGTATAGCAGGCGTCTGGCTGGCATTCACCGCACCGCGCCAATTCACACCCTGCAAAAAACCGTCCGGATCGCTCGTTCCCCGTGGATTCAGCAGATGCTTCACCATCTCGTCGTAATGCAGGTTCTCCTTGAGCGAAGTGAACAGCCACTCGGAAATACTCTTGCGGCTGGCGGTTTCCGAGTAATAGTTCACACCCTCGTCGTTGCGCAGCAGATCGTTCCAGAAGGAAATCCAGTTCTCCGCGTATAACTGATCGTCGGACAGCAACTTCTCCACCAGCTTCTCGCGCTTGTCGGAGGCCTTGTCAGCTAAAAACGACTGTAGTTGTTCAGGGGCAGGCAACAACCCGTGGACATCCAGATAAACCCGTCGCGCGAACACTGAGTCCGACACCAGTTCGGGCTCTGCCACTCCACCCTTGGCCAAGTACGCAGAAACAATCCGATCGGTGGGCGAAGTCCAGTTCTTCCAGGTCACCCCGGGGACTTCCGGCTTCTCCAGAGTCAGCGGCGCTTCCCACTTTCCGCGCGCCGGTGCCGATTCAGGAGTCGCCCTCGCGCCCTGATCGATCCACGTCTTGATCGTGTTGATCTCGCCCTCGCTCAGCGGCGGAAAACCCATGGGCATCTGAGGCGCCACCGCGCCCGTAATGCGCATGATGAGCATACTGTCGGCGCTCTTGCCTGGCCTTACTGTACCGCCGTTGCGCCCACCTTCGAGAACGTCCGAATATGTCGCCAGCGACAACCCGCCGGACCGCTTCTCCGCACTGTGGCACATGAGGCACTTCGTCGCTAGAATCGTGTGGATATCACGATCGAAGTCGACAGTTGCAGCGCTCTGCGATGCCAGGCGCGAAGGCGAGGTGCACAAGAGAACCACCACGCTCGCCAAAGCAGCTAATGATTTCGTTCGCGTCAGCATCATTCTGGTAACGGATTCATCATACCGAACCCTTGCCCATCAACACTCCGCGAAGTAACGCAGCACTGCAGGACCAATCGGTCAACAAGTGCCCTCAAGTGGCGGAGGGTTGTCGGACGTTGTCAATAACGAAGACGTCAACCGGGCCCTTACCCGAATCGATGTTGAGGCCAAGGCTGCGGATGGCAGTGAAGATGTTCGGGTAACCGACGGGGTCGGTGGCATCACCCGGCTGGCTGGAGATGGGGACGCCGAGGCCTTCCATCCCCAGGCCAAAGCCGTCGGGCGTACCCGGCTACAGGATGTAGTCGCAGGAGGTTGGCCGGCCGGGGATTGGCGATGGGGGCGGGCCGTTGTGGACGAAAGGCACGCAGGCTCCTGGGGCGGTCTCCCTGAGCTTCGCGCCACCTTCGCCCAATGTCAGATAGTAGACCGGCTGCTCCTTCTTTTCGCGATGCCACTTTAGCTGGAAGCGGTCTTCGAGGAGTGGTTGCAGCACGCGGATCAATTGATTGGGGCTGACGGGTGTGGGCGACTTGGCCACAATGTCGTAGTGGGTGGCTGGCATCGATGGAGGCACAGAGGGAAGTTCCCAGCTGGCGAGGCTCCAGGCTGCGGTGATGAGGCTGCGGATCGGGCAGTCTGTCGGGCGAATGTATTGAGGCGACTGGAGAACATTCGGGTTGCAGCCACGACTGCCGGGTTGACTGGGCTTGATGGAGGCGACTTCAAATCTGCGGATGGGGGTTTACGCTGTGGCGGTCAGTATCGCGCAGAACAAAAGGTGGTTGCGATGCGAAAACCACCTGTTTGCCGGAAACGCCGATGGCGAATGCAGGCATTTGAAACTGCCTGCTTCGCCCCGACCGGACTGGTTAACTTTGCCACCACCTGCGCTCTTACCTTGGAAGCGCGAAGCTATACAAGGCGCCCGTGCCCGAGATTGCGACGTATTGACGTCCATCGACTGCGTAACTGATCGGCGATGCGGCCATCGGGGCGCCAGAGTAGTACCGCCAGAGGAGTTTGCCGGAGGTAGCATCGAGTGCGATGAAATAGCCTTCCGTTGTTGCGCAGAAGACCACGTTGCCCGCGGTGGCGATCAGGCCGGGAGGCAGCGCGGCCTGGGAGAGTTCAAACTTCCATTGCACTTTGCCGGTTTCAGGGTCGATCGCCATAACTCCCTGCGTGTTCGGCTGAGCATTTCCCTGGGTACCGCCACCACCACCAAAGCCTCCGCCATTACCGCGACCCTGATACTGCCGCCCGGCTTCATAAGTCTGCGGTCCCGCGGAGAAATTGCCCGGAGAATCGTGATAGACGAGGTAATACCAGCCTGTCTTCGGGCTGTAAGACGGGGCCTGGAAATTCGTGCCACCGCCAAGTGAAGGATAAACGCTGACGCCTTCCGGAGTGGCGCGCCAGCCATCGAGAAATACGGGGCGGCCGTTGGCATCCCATTCCTTGACCCAGGTGGTGCGCACGAAAGGTGTCGCGGAGAGCATCTTACCCGTAACGCGATCCAGAACGTAGAAGACGCCATTGCGATCGGCATGCAACATCAGCTTGCGCTGCTGGCCATGCCACATGCGGTCCACCAGGATAGTGTCTTCATTCGAATCCCAATCGTGTGTGTCGTTCGGCGTGAACTGATAGTGCCACTTGCGCTGGCCCGTATCGGGATCGAGCGCCACGACAGAACAGGTAAAAAGGTCGTCACCGTTGCGGACATCGCCGTTGGAGTTCGGTCCGGGGTTTCCCACTGTCCAGTACACGGTATTCAGTTCGGGATCGTAAGTGCCAGGCATCCA
>CAIKAS010000070.1 GCA_903825445.1 uncultured Acidobacteriia bacterium | reverse complement strand
TCTTCATGCGATGCCAGGGCCGAACTCTCGGCATGCTATTGTGCGCGGGAGCTGCTATTCTCCTGACACTCTTCTGCTTAGATGCCGTTGCCCAGATTACCCCGTCACCAGCCTTTGAGGTCGCTTCAGTAAAACCAGCCGCTCCACAACCCAACGGTCAAAATAGACTGTCCATGCGCGGGGGACCCGGCACCGCCGATCCTGGCCAAATCAGCTATAGCAACGTCTCACTCCTGTCTGTTCTCCGGATCGCCTACGGTGCCTACTTCTATCAAATTGACGGGCCTTCCTGGCTGGGCGCGAACGGGTACGACATCACTGCAAAGATCCCGCCTGGAACCACGAAGGAACAATTCAACCAGATGCTCGTGAACTTGCTGGCTGAACGATTTCACCTCAAGTTGCATCATGAATCCCGGGATGTTCAGGGTTTCGAACTGGTAACTGCGAAGAACGGCTCCAAGCTAAAGGAATCTGCGCTGGTGGATTCAGCCGATTCACAGGCGCCCCAGTCGGGTCCGCCGCAGGCTTTCAATACGGATGCCAACGGATTTCCCCGGTTGGATCATCCCGGAGTAGCAATGGCGATGAAGATGGCGCCTAACGCGAAAGTCCCCTCCGTATACCTGACCTTCAGGGCACAGACGCTTTCCGGGCTGGCGCGCACGGCAGGCGAGGACCTCGGCCGACCCGTTATCGACAAGACCGGGCTGGTCGGGAGGTATGACTTTACGCTTCAATATGTGCCTGACGCAGGCGCCCCACCAGCCGACCGCGCGGACGATTCAGGGCCGGGCATCCTGACTGCTTTACCAGAGCAACTCGGCCTAAAACTGGAGCCAAAGAAGGTTCCGCTCGACATGTTAATCGTGGACAGCGCAGATAAGGTTCCAACCAGCAACTGAACATCCCGTCGATTCCGTCACTAAGACGCGCGGTGCGGCTGCATCGACTGGTCCCGCCGTGGTCGACCCGAGCCGGCATTTTTTCTCCCGCCCTTTGCATAGTATTCTCTCCACTAAAGAAACCCGTTTCCACACCCTCGCCGAAATCTCATTAGTTTGCTATATTGATGTAGGTTTCATACATGACGACGGCGTTCAGTGCGCCCATTATTACCGAACGGCTCAACGCGGCCCGCGCCGCCGGCCTCGAACCGGAAGCCCTGATCCAGGCTTTCCGGCTGATGCATACTTCCCGGCGTATTGACGACCGAGAAATCCTGCTCAAACGTCAAAACAAGATCTATTTTCAGATCAGCTGTGCAGGACATGAAGCCATTCAGGTCGCCGCCGGCATGGCTATTCGCCCCGGCCACGACTGGTTTTTCCCTTACTATCGCGACCGCGCCATCTCGCTGACCCTCGGCATGACTGCCTACGACATGCTGCTTCAGGCCGTCGGCGCGGCGGACGACCCATCCTCCGGCGGTCGTCAGATGCCATCTCACTGGACGAACCCCGCGCTCAACATCGTCTCGCCATCGTCCGCTACAGGTACTCAGTTTCTGCCGGCCGTCGGTTGCGCGGAAGCATTCCGCTACATCTATCCCAACCCGCATCAGGGCGATGGACGCATTGTCCTGGTTTCGTCGGGCGAAGGCGCCACCAGCGAGGGTGAGTTCTGGGAATCGATCAATCAGGCCTGTTTGTTGCGCGCTCCCGTTGTGTTCCTCATTCAGGACAACGGATTTGCGATTTCGGTACCAGTCGAAAGACAGACGCCGGGCGGTTCCATTTCAAAGCTGATGGCCGGCTTCCCCGATCTGCTCACTATTGAAGTCGAAGACGGCACTGATTTCATTTCCTGCTACAGGGCCATGACCACGGCCGCAGCCTGGTGCAGGGAAGGTCACGGCCCAGCCCTCGTTCACGCACACTGCACACGGCCCTACTCGCATTCGCTCAGCGACGATGAGCGCGCCTACAAGACACAGCGTGAGCGTGAGGAAGAAGCCGCGCGGGACCCGTTACGCACCTTCCCCGATTTTCTGCTCAACCAGGGCATCCTCGATACGCGCCAGCTCGAAAGCATCACCCGCCAGATCGATCGCGAAGTGCTGGATTCCGCGCACCGCGCGCTGAGCGCCCCCACTCCTGCGCCTGAGTCTGTGCTGCGGCACCTATATTCCGAAACCATCGACCCTGCATCTCCCGCCTTCGACGTACCTGCCAACCCCCAGGGTGAACCGCGCATCATGGCGGATCTGATCAATCTCACGCTCCGCGAAGAGATGCGGCGTAATGACAAAGTCGTCGTCTTTGGCGAAGACGTAGCCGATTGCAGCCGTGAAGGCAATCTGAACGAAGTCAAAGGCAAGGGCGGTGTCTTCAAGCTCACCGCCGGCCTTCAATCCGAATTCGGAGGGGCGCGCTGCTTCAATACGCCAATTGCTGAAGCCTCCATCGTCGGTCGTGCCAGCGGCATGGCCATGCTGGGCATGAAGCCTGTCGCTGAAATTCAGTTTTTCGATTACATCTGGCCGGCGATGATGCAGCTGCGCGATGAACTGGCTTCGTTACGGTGGCGTTCGAACGGCCAGTTCTCAGCCCCGCTCGTGTTGCGCGTCCCCATCGGCGGTTACCTCGGCGGCGGCTCGGTTTATCACAGCCAGTCGGGGGAAGTTACCTTCACGCACATCCCCGGTCTGCGAGTCGTCTTCCCCTCGAATGCCGAAGACGCTTGCGGCTTGCTGCGCACCGCGATCCGTTGCGACGACCCGGTGCTCTTCCTCGAACACAAGAAGCTGTACCGCGAAATGTACAACCGGTCTCCGCATCCCGGACCGGATTTCATGATTCCGTTCGGCAAAGCGAAGATTGTCAAGCCGGGCGATTCCCTCACGATAGTCACCTATGGCGCCCTGGTTCACAAAGCCGAATTGACAGCGCAGGAGATCGAAAAGCGCAATCCGGGGAAGACCGTTGAGGTGATCGATCTGCGCTCGCTGGCGCCCTACGACTGGGAAACCATCGCCGCGAGTGTCCGCAAAACCAGCCGCGTAATCGTAGCGCACGAGGACGTTCTCAGCTTTGGATTTGGCGCAGAAATCGCAGCGCGCATCGCCGACGAGCTGTTCACGCACCTCGACGCGCCCGTGAAACGTGTAGCCGCCCTCGATACCTGGGTCGGCTACCATCCCGATCTGGAAAACAAAATTCTCCCACAGACCGAAGACCTGATAGCGACCGCCGAGCAAATTCTGGCATTCTAATAGCCGTTCTTATCCGCGTGCATTTGTGTTCATCCGTGGCCAAAGGATTTTGGCTTTTTGGCGATGTTAAGATTAGATAGAACATGACGCCCGCACAGTCCGGACCCGGGTCTGACGCAAAGACCCCGTCTCCTTTTTCCTGGGTAACCATTGCGTGGGTTTCGGCGTTGCTGGGAATCTGCTACGCTCCGGTTCTCGCCAGATTGGTCGCCCAGTGGTACAACGACGAAGACATGGGCCACGGCTTTTTCGTGCCCGTCATCGCAGCCTATATTGTCTGGCAGACCCGCGATAAGATCGCAGACCTCGCGCCCCGGCCAAATTGGTGGGGCCTGGTCGTCATGCTGTGGGCCGGTTTGCAGCTGTATCTCGCAACGCTTGGTGCCGAACTCTTCCTTCAGCGTACGTCGTTTGTGATCTCGATTATCGGTGCTGTGCTTCTGTTGGGCGGAACGAAGTATCTGCGTATCTTCGCCTTCCCATTGTTCACGTTGTTCTTTATGGTGCCGATTCCCGCAGTCATCTATAACCAGCTCACTTTTCCCCTTCAGATGCGCGCCAGCGAAACCGCTGAGTTTTTCATCTCCCTCGTTCAGATCCCAATCATTCGCGAAGGTAACGTTCTGGAACTGGCAAGCCAAAAGCTGAACGTCGTCGAAGCCTGTAGCGGCATCCGTTCCCTGCTGACACTGACTTTCCTCGCATTGGTCTATGGCTACTTCTGTGAGAAGCGTACATGGATCCGCGTAGTGCTTTTTTTCTCCACGATTCCGATCGCTATCATCGCCAACGCCGGTCGCGTCACGATTACCGGCATCATCGCGAATTTCAAACCGGAACTTGCCGAAGGTCTGTTTCACGAAGCCCAGGGCTGGGTCATATTCATGGTGGCTTTTGCGATTCTCGCGCTGTTGCATCAGTTGCTTGTGAAGATAGCCAAAATCATGGAGGCAAAGCATGAACTCAGTCCTGCGTAACAAATATCTGCACATAGTAACGGTGCTGTTGGCGGTGCAGGCGTTCCTGTTCTATACCGCGTCCAACGGTGAAAAAGCGCCCACTCCGGAGCCCCTCAGTAGTCTTGCAGGGAGTTTCGGGGAATGGCGACTCATGTCTTCAACAGAAGTAGAGCAGGAAACTAAAGATGTACTGAAAGCTGACGATCTCCTGTCGCGCATCTACCGCAGCCCGGAAGGAGAGGCAAGTCTCTTCATGGCGTATTTTAGGAGCCAGCGTACGGGACAGTCGCCCCACTCACCCAAAAATTGCCTGCCAGGCGCCGGTTTCCAGCCTGTGGGGAACGAGAGCGGACGGATCGATGTGCCTGTCGGTACCGGCTCCATCAATATCAACAAGTACGTGGTTTCCCGCGGCGAGAGTGAAAGCGTTGTGTTGTATTGGTATCAATCGCAGGGTCGCGTTATCGCCGATGAATTCGCCGCCAAGTTCTACCTGATAGAAGATTCCATCCGCAATCACCGCAGCGATACGTCACTGGTCCGCGTGGTAGTTCCCGTTTTTCAGGGCGAGCGCCAAAGAGCTGTGAAGACCGCTACTGATTTCGTGCAGGCGGTATATCCGGTAATTGACGCCTGGATGCCTAAGTAGAGCCCAGTCGCAATCAACCACCCGTCCTGAACTGCGTTGTTCCGCGCACTTGCCGCGCCGGTCTGGCACACTGCACGTCCCAGTCATCGCGCTTTCCGTACTAACATGAGCCTAATGAGGAAATCCGCCGCCGCACCCATCGTCGCTATCCTTCTGCTTACCGGGATCTACGTAGTCAGCGCAGCCGACCGTGAACTCACGGGTACCCCCGCCATTCGGCAGTCGCTTGATGGCCTCAACGTGCTCGGCAGCGTCCTCATGATTGGCGCGCATCCGGACGACGAAAACAACGCGCTGCTTACTTATCTCGCCCGGGGCAGAAAACTCCGGACCGGGTACTTGTCGATGACGCGCGGCGAGGGTGGCCAAAACATTCTGGGCAACGAACAGGCTGAGTATCTGGGCGCACTCCGCACACAGGAAACACTCGCTGCGGCCAAGATCGAAGGCGTCTCCCAGTACTTCACCCGTGCGATCGATTTCGGCTTTACCAAGACGGCGACTGAAGCCATCGGCAAATGGGGCCACGACCGCATCCTTTCCGACGTGGTCTGGACGATACGCCGCCAGCAGCCCGATGTCATCATTTTTGTCTTTACCGGCACGCCATCGGACGGACATGGCGCGCATCAGGAATCTGCCATCATCGGCCACGAAGCTGTCGACGCTGCGGCCGACCCGACCAAATTCCCAGAACAACTCCAGTGGGTCACGCCATGGAAAACCACGCGGGTCATGCAGGCACGGTTTAATCCGCCGGGTGGTGCAGCAGGTGCGTCTGGTGGCCCTCGTGCAGGCGTAAACGCGAATGGACCGGGGCCTGGGGGCAACGGCGGCCGTGGCGGAGGCCGGGGTGGTTCCGGCGGAGGCGGACGGGGCGGTTCGGGCGGCGGACGAGGCAATGCCGGCGGCGGTGGTGGACGTGGCAATGCAGGCCCCGTGGAAGGTGCCATCAACCTTCCTGTTGGCGATTATGATCCTGTGCTCGGAAAGTCCTATCGCGAGATTTCCAGCGAGAGCCGAGGGCAGCACAAGAGCCAGTCAACCGTTTCCCTGACGCAATTCGGCGGCGGCTCGCAGGCCTTGTTTGTGACCGGCGGCGCTCCCGCGAAAGACGATCTCATGGAAGGTGTGGATACAACGTGGAAACGCGTTCCCGGTGGCGCACCTGTGGCTGAATTGCTGACGCGCGCCCAGCATGATTTCGACGATATCCATCCGGAGAAGTCGGTTTCCACACTGCTTGAAGCGAGATCGTTGATCGCTGCTCTGCCGAAGTCTGCCCAGCCGTGGGCGCAGTGGAAACTCGACGAAATCGATCACACCATCGCACTTTGCGCCGGCTTGAGGGCCGAAGCGCAGGCTGGCACATACGCATATGTGCCTGGCGCCACCGCCGATATCCGTCTCACGGCAATCAACCGATCCAGGCTCCCGATTGCACTGGCCGGCGCGCATATCACGGGCTGGGGAAATGCCGAGGCCGATGTCAAAAACATGGCGTTGCCTTACAACCAGGAAGAGACAGTCAATCTGAAACTGGCCGTACCGAAGGACCAGCCATACTCGCAACCCTATTGGCTGCGCGAATCGCACAACAGCGACTTTTACAACATCAAGGACCAGACCCTGATCGGACGCGCCGATACTGTTCCCGAAGTCACGGTGCGGTTCGACTTCACGGTGGATGGGCGGCCTTTCTCCGTCACTGAACCTCTGCACTACCGTTACGCCGATCCTGCGCGCGACGAATTCATCAGGCCTGTCATAGTGGAGCCGCCGGTTAGTGTCGACCTGCCTTCGAAGAACTTCGTTATTGCTATCGGCACTGTGCGCGATGTCAGTGTCCTTGTGCACGCCATGGTGGCGAATCAAACCGGAGAACTGGTTTTTGATGCGCCCGCGGGCTGGAAGGTGGAACCGGCGAAGGCGGCCTTCGATCTGAAGTCGGCTGGCGCCAGTCAGGAAGTGAAGTTTCGCTTGACGCCTCCCGCCACACCGGGGACGGGAGATTTCAAAGTTATTGCGAAGATCGCCGGCGGTCCCGACGTCGCCGTTGCAGTCAACACGATCGACTATGCACACATTGAAGCCCAAACAATCTTCGAGCCGTCCTATGGTGAGATCGCGGCCGTACAAATGAAGGTGCTGGCAAAACGTGTCGGTTACGTCATGGGATCTGATGACAAGATGCCTGAAGCGATCCGCCAGATGGGCTGCCAGGTGGATATGCTGGATGAAAAGACCCTGAGCACCGGCAACCTCGCGGTCTACGACGCAATCGTCACTGGACTACGCGCCTACGCTCTCCGACCCGATCTTCGCGCCTCCCAAACGCGCCTGCTCGAATACGTCAACAATGGCGGCACGCTGGTTGTCCAGTACAACCGGCTCGATGACCGGCGCATCAGCCCCTCGGTCGCAGACGCCTTCGATCACATGGGGCCGTATCCATTTGTTCTCTCCCAGGGCAACACCCAGCGCGTTGTTGAAGAGGATGCACCGGTAAAGTTCCTGGAACCGACCTCGCCGCTGGTTCGCTCACCCAACGTGATCACTTCGGCTGATTTCGATGGCTGGATTCAGGAGCGCGGCGTCTACTTTGCCGACACGTGGGATCCGAAGTATCAGGCTCCCTTCGAAACTCACGATACGGGCGAAAAGGAGCTCAAAGGTGCGACGCTTTATACACGCTACGGTAAAGGCGCGTATGTCTACACGTCATTCTCCTGGTTCCGTGAACTGCCCGCCGGAGTGCCGGGGGCGTTCCGCATCTTCGCCAATCTCATCAGCGCAGGCAAGGCCGGTAAGTAACAGTACTTCACGCGTGTCGTATCGACGTTGTTAATCTCTTCGCCGCGCTATAGTGAAAAAGTAGCTAATGCTTCAAGTCTGCGCACTCACGGACCCAGGTCTGGTCCGAAAATCGAATCAAGATACATTCCGGGTAGTACCGGAGCTAGGTCTGTATATTCTGGCAGACGGCATGGGTGGCGCCCGTGGGGGTGAACACGCATCCGCGCTTGCCGCCGATACAGTCGTCAGCACTCTGCAGCGATCGCAGCACCGCGACGCAGCAGCTCTGCTCGGCGCCGTGGAAGCCGCCAACGACATAGTCTTCTCCGAGGCAAGGCTGGATCCTAATCTGGAAGGCATGGGCACCACAATCGTGGCTGCTCTTGAAACGAAGGCCAACGATGTGGCTATCGCGAGCGTCGGGGACAGCCGCGCTTATGTGCTGCACAAAGGTGAACTCCGCGCCATTACTACCGACCAAACCTGGGTGCAGGAAGTCGGCCGCGGCCTTGGTCTCAGCGAAGAGATACTCCGCACGCATCCGATGCGTCACGTACTGACCATGGCGGTGGGAGTTGGTTCAGCCGTGCGCATTCTTTACTATGCGCTGGAACTGGAACCGGGTGACATGCTGCTGCTCACAACAGACGGCCTCCACGGTGTGGTTACAGAACCGCAGATCAAAGCGATCCTGCAGGATGCCGATTTATCTATTGAGGCTAAATGCGAACGCCTGATGACGGCCGCTCACGATGGCGGAAGTCCTGACAACGTCACGGTTGTCCTGATGACGCCCGCACGGGCTTAACTATTCTCCGGCTGAGGCCGAGACATCGCGCTTCAGCCACTCACGCAACGCATCGCGGTTGATCGCAATTCCTTTGCGGGAATAGCGCAGGTAGCCCTGTCGGCGCAACTGGTTCATGTAGTGGGTTACGATCTCGCGTGAGGTACCCACGTACTGAGACAGCAGTTCATGTGTGAACGGCATCATGTCCGTGTAGCCGTCACCTGCATCCTGTCCCAATCGCTCGGAGAAGCGGATGAGCGAACGCACCAGCCGTCTCCCAATATTGTCGATCGAAAAGCTTTCAATGCGCGCACCGAAGTCCATGGAGCGACGCACGAGCAATTGAACCAGGGCAACACCGAGACGAGGCCGGCGAACCATCAGATCTTCAATCTCGCTGGTGGACCACGTCATCACTTTCGTGGCATCCAGCGTGACTGCTTCTTCCACTCTTTGCTGCTCGCCGAGGACTCCGGATTCGCCGAAGAACTCGTCGGGCTGATAGATATCGACTACGACCTGACGCCCGTCGTCAGCCGTGCGGCAGACTTTCACTTTGCCATCGATGACAAGGTAAATGTTGTTGGATGGCTGTGAGCGGCCATAGACGAGCTGCCCTTTGGGATACTCCAGAATCGTGGAGCAGGGAAGGTAGGCAAGAGGGTCTTCCAGAGCTTCTCTTATCTCGCGAGTGGGCGACGAGGATATCAAGTATGGAGTCGTCGTCGGGTCGAGATTTGTTTCAATAGTACCGTTTCGAACCATTGTGCCTGTGTTCAATATAACAAAGGTCTCTTTCTGCGTCAAGATAATTTACTTATTCCTTATAATGTGTTGACGATGCAGTTCAGGCTTCACTTGCACAGCCATGAGGGGAACGTTCAATTGGCCTCCCAGGAACCGATTGATGGTCTCTGCTGTAGCGTGCGGATTCTTGAGAACGGTATCGCGATCCAGGCACATCAACTCAGTGTCCAACCGTTTGGAAAGGAAGGCCTTCGTTCGTATAACGAGCCTCAGGTACTCCTGACGGAGGCGTTTGCGTTGTTCCGGCGTATGTTCGGTTGCATTGGCCTTTCGCGCGATCATCTGTTCCTGTGACGCCAGGATCTCGTCCAGATTCCGCTCGATCAGAATGACTCGGCAGGGAAGCCCGGCGGGGAGGTTGCCGATCATCGGAGCGACGATTTTGACGACCTTGCCGCGCGCCTGGTCGAACCATGAATTGTCGTTTGTCATTTGCTTCACCGCCTCGAACTCGAAATAGCCTCGAGGGTTGTCTTCGTCGGCCTTGCGGATACCATCGACGAGCGGTTCGAGGCCGCCCGCCGCCAACATCTGCATGAGCATTGAGGTGCCGGAGCGGGGAAGTCCAGTGACGATCACCACTTCGTTTGTGATTGGGGGCAGATCGAGCGTCGATGCTGCAAATGCGTTAGGGTGCAGTGAGGGAGTGAGGCGCGTTGGCGAGGCGCAGTTGTGCCGGACGGCACGAGGCCTCCGACGGGCGGCCGGGAAGTTTGGATTACCTAAACGGAACAATGCGATGCTCAGGTAAAAGTGACCAAGCGGGTCAAGATTGAGAAGATCCAGGCCATTGAGCGCGGAATGCGCGGCGGTATTGAAATCGTGGCGATAAAGTGCCAGGCGGGACGCGCTGAAATGCGCCCGCGCATCATCCGGGTCGATGGCAAGAGCGGCGTCGATTGTTGCGGAGGCCTCGCTCCAGCGATTGAGCCGCCCGAGTAGTTCCGCCCGATCGACATGGAGGCCGGGTCGAAGGAGATCGGACTGGGGGATGCTATCGAGGCAATCGAGCGCACTCTGCCAGCGACGCTGTGCGCGGAAGACCTGAGCTCGGAAGTAGATAGCTAATGATGGGTCGAAAATGCAGATGCGCCGCAGGCGCTTGAGTTCTGCACGATCACCCACAGTCGCATGGTCACGGAGTTTGCGGAGATCGGTCAGCGCGTCGTCGTAGAGTGCACGACGCCTGCCGCTCCAGTCATCCGCGATTTTTGTCATGTCGGCGACGCGGCCGAGTGCCATTGCCGAAAAGAAGTAGCGGGTAGTGATGCGCTGGTCGTCAGTGTTGTCCGCACGCAGTTCAGTCAGAATGGCAAACGCCTCTGCGTGACGACCGGCATCCTGATAGGACTCGGCGAGGTTGGCTCTCTGATCGGCGATCGTGCGCCGGACGGCCATGCTGTCATCGGCGTCTGGTGATTCCACGTAACCGAGTGCCACTAATTGCTCCACGGACTCGGTGACGGCGACCGGGTCGAACTGCATATGCGACGCATGGCGGCCATCGTCACCCTCCGCCGTTTCCCAACTTGGAATTCGTGGGGGCGGTATGCGGGATTCAAGCACTGTCGTCAGCACACGGCCTTCCATGTCGTTGCCGGCCGGGAGTCCGAACAGCGCCAAGGCCGTGGGTGTAATGTCGAGCAAGCCGACGCCGGTGAGTTCTTCGCCTTTTCGGATGCCGGGACCAGCTATCGCGAAGACGCCATTGTTGCGGTGCTCGACGGCGGGGCCTGCGTGGTGTTTTGGTATGTACTGCGGGCGGAGGTGATCGGAGTAGAAGCCGTGATCGGAAAGCAGAATGATGGTGGTGTCATCACCTGCTTTGTCGAGAAGTGTGCCCAGGTTGCGGTCTTGAAGTTCGTAACCGGCCTGCACAACGTGCGAGTACATGGCGAAGTCGCCCTCATCGATCCAACTCTGACGCGGTGGATGGAACTTCATGCAGGCATGCCCGAAGTGATCGATGGCGTCGAAGTAGACCGCGCAGAAGTCCCACGGTTCGCGCTCCATCAGCCACAGGGTCACGCTCTGAATGTTCGCGGACTCGGCTGCTACGCGCGCGATGGAATATAGGCGCCGGTCGCGTTTCTGGTCGATCTCGCTGGCGCGGGGCACGAAGGATTCCAGTACTTCGAGAGGCACATCTTCGGGGTTCACGCGCAGCGCGGCCAGCGGCTCCGCGAGTTCAGGAGGAAAGACCATCGAGTCGTTGAGCTGGAAATCGGGTGAGACAAGGTGAAACTGATCTGAGACCATGACGCCGTTGATAGGCTCTGCCGGAAAGCTGGGCCACCAGCCGACGACAATACTGCGGAGACCGTTCTGCCCGAGGATGTTCCAGAGCGCTTTGCACTTGCGCGAAAGGTTGGAGACGCGTTGCACGCCGCGCCCGTCCGTCCGAGGTTCGATGAAGCCGTGGATGCCGTGATCGAAGGGGCGTTTGCCTGTCGCGATGGTGGTCCACAGCATCGGAGAGTAAGAGGGCTGCAGTGTGGCGATGGAAGCAGTGCAGCCGAGTTCAACCAGTCGGCGGAGGTTGGGCATTCTGCCCGCATCCATGAGGGGACGGGCGACTCTCCAGTCCGCGGCATCCCAGCCGATGAGAAGGACTTTGCGATTAGCCACTATGGGCCTTGAGCACTTGTGGCAGCAGGGGACGGTCGTTGGAGGTCTCGCCGATGAAGGAGTCGAGCTCGTCCTGTCCCAGTTCGCGAGCGTGGCTGCAGATAATACTGGCTGAGGCGGCGGCCGATGTGGCTCGGGATGAGCGCAAGGCTTGCGTACACGGGCGCGGGCGGGCGGCGTAGTCGCGAAGGCGAATGTCGAGGTCTCTTTCCATCTGATTACACGCTCCTCAAAAAAAGAAACTACCTGCGACCGCCATCCAAACGATGGCCGCAGGTAGTTTCAGGGTACTAGTTGTTAATGGTTGTCTACGCTTCGGCTACCACAGACAGGTTCACTTGCGCCGTCACTTCGCGCTGCAGCTTGAGGGTAACTTTGTAGTCGCCCAGGCTGCGGATCACGTCGTCCAGATGAACCTTCTTGCGATCGATATTGAACTTCTGCGCTTCGAGCGCATCGGCAATATCGCCGGCCGTTACAGAACCGAACAACTGGCCATTTTCGCCAGCCTTGCGCGTAATCGTGAGGGTCACCGCGCTGAGGAGCTTAGCCAATTCTTCGGCCTCCGTCTTCAGCACTGCATCCTTGCGGAGGTGCGCCTGTCGTTCCTGCTCCACGATCTTCTTGTTGGAATCCGTAGCCGCGACGGCAAGCCGGCGAGGCAGCAGGAAATTCCGGGCATAACCCGCGGCGACCTTCACTACCTGGCCGCGAGTACCGAGGGTTTCGACGTCTTCTCTGAGAATGATATCCATGTTTGTTTCTCTCTCAGCCTTAAATTGCCGCCGCGAAAGGCAGAAGCGCGATGTTGCGCGACTTGAAAATCGCGTCCGTCAGACGACGCTGGTGCGGGGCGCATACGCCGGAGATGCGACGCGGAACAATCTTGCCGCGCTCGGCGATGAAGGCCGAAAGCATCTTGACGTCTTTGTAATTGATATCGTCGATTTTCTCGACGCAGAAACGGCACACTTTCTTACGGCGGAAATACTGCTTCCGTCCTACGGCCACCGCTTTATCGCCACCAGTGGGGCGCTGATTCGCGGCGATCGGTCTTGCACCTCTTGTTGTAGGTTCAGCCATGATGAGATCTCCTGATTATTCCTGGGTGGTTGCGGCTGCGGGTTCGGCTACGGATTCAGCGGCGGCGGGAACGGGAGCTCCCGGGGCTGCGTGGACCACGGGTACGACCGGGAGACCGGGCACCGCGTGGGCTTCTTCAGATCCGCCACCAAGCATCTGCTGAGCGAGCGACGGCTGTACCGGCGCAGGCTTCGGACGGCGCAGAGCGCGCTTATCGCGAACCTTCTTGCGCTTCTCGATGCGCTTCAGGGTCTCATCGATGCGAACGGTCAGGAACTTGATTACCGAATCCTGCACGCGCATACGGCGTTCGAATTCGCGAACAGCCTGCGAATCCGCCGTGAAGGTGAGCAGAACGTAATAACCTTCACGCTGCTTCTCCACTTTGTAAGCAAGACGGCGCTTGCCCCACTTTTCAACCTTATCGACAGTGCCACCGGTCGTGGTGATGTTTTTCGACATCTGTTCGATGAGGTGGTCGATCTCTTCTTCTGTTGCATCGGGTTTAACGATGAACAGGTTCTCGTAGATTCTCATGCTTCCTCTGTTGTGCCCGGGGCGCGACGATTAAATCTGGTCATGGACAAACTGACGCCCTCAGCAATTATGGATTCCGTGGCGTCGGCCGCGAAGCCGACGAACTCGTCCAGTGTTTCAGTTTGCTGCCGCGTAAACCGCGACAACAGATAATCAGCTCCCTTACCAGAAGTAAGCTGATAGCCGGGGTGCACCCCCAGCCGAACTCTCGGAAACGTCTGCGTGCCGATCTTATCGATCACATCCTGAACGCCGTTATGCCCGGCGGCCGATCCATCGGGCCGCACACGCAAACCACCCCAGGGAAGCGCCAACTCGTCATAAACGAGAATCAGATCTTCCGGCATCAGCTCGTTCTTTTGCATCAGCGACTTTACAGCTACGCCGCTGAGGTTCATGAACGTCTGAGGCTTTGCCAGCAACACAGACTTACCACCAATATTCCCCTGACCGATCACCGCCTGACATTCGACGCGCGAGAGGCGAATCGAATGCCGGGCCGCGAGGACGTCCACCACGAGAAAACCCAGATTGTGCGGCGTCGCAGCGTACTTTTCCCCTGGGTTACCGAGGCCGGCGACCAAGTACATGGAAAATTATTTCTTCTTACCCTTTTCCGCAGCGGCCGGGGCAGCAGCTTCTTCTTCCTTCTTGCCCTTCTTGACTGCGACTTCAGGTTCGGCAGCGGCGGCAACACCTTCAGCGGGAGCGGCAACCACTTCTTCCTTAATACCGACGACGTGCGCGATCACAGCTTCCGGCGCAGTGAGAATGCGGACGCCAGTGCCGGGCTTCAGATCGGCCACGCGGATGTTGTTGCCGATCATCAGTTCGGTCACATCGACATCGAACTGGTTCGGGATATCGTCGGGGACGCATTCGATTTCGACCGAGCGGGTGACGACGTCGAGCACGCCGCCCTGCTGTTTCACGCCCTTCGCTTCACCAGTCGTGTGGACCGGGATGGAGACGCGCAGCTTGCGGGAGAGATCGATGCGCTTGAGATCGATGTGGATGAGGGTGTCTTTGACCGGGTCATACTGCTCGTCGGCCACGATGACGGGGGTGCGTTCGATGCCCGCGATCTCAACGTCGAAAATGGCGTTGTGACCGGACTTACCCCGGATGATTCTGAGAATGTCTTTGGGATTCACGCTTACGGCCTGAGGGTCTTTGAAAGCACCATAGACGACGGCGGGAATCAGGCCGGCAACACGCGTACGACGCGCTTCATTTTTGCCGCGGCTGGCGCGAGGCTGCGCCGCGACGACTGTATCTAGTCTCAACTTATGATCTCCTTAAATTCCGCAAGTCCGTTTCGGGTACTGGTCCGAGTCGTGGGTTGCGTGCGGGCGCTGTGAGGCGCTCCGCGTGTTCCGGTTACGGAAGTATTTATGGTAGCACGCGGGGGTGGTGGGGTGGATGGCGCAGTTGGCCTGTGTGATGGGGTGGGCACACGCGCGCGTGCTTCCCGGTGCGCACGGAACGGTGGCATCGCGGTGGCTTTGATGGGCCTGAGGGTGGGTTCAATAGCCCATTTGGTGGCTTCAATCGGCCTCTGGGTGGGTTCATTATTTTGGTGTTTTGCTGATTCTATTGGGGTTTTTGGCTTCGTTCCGTCATATTTCACTTTTTCCCGGAATGAGCCGCCGATTGGCAGGGTTGGGAGGGTGGCGGAGATGGGGTTCGAGGTGAGCATATGTCCGGTTTCAGAGTAGCGCGGGGGTGGGGAGAATCGGGGTGGCGGAATTGGCAAAAAGCGGCGAAAATGATTGAAAAAAAACGGGATATTTTTATTATGAACTGCCGCGACTGAGCAAGTAAGCAATTCTCACCAAAGGCGCTTAAACTACCAGATGCTGAGCTGCATGCTCGTACCCCACGCTTTTCCCCGGGGGTGGGCCGCGCTCGTTCGACAAACCGGCGATTGAGTTCTTAATTTAAATGCCCTTCTCCCGAGGAGATTGCACCCAGTCGAAGAGATGTAATTATGAGGTGCCTGTCAATCGCTGGGTCAGATAGGGCGGAAATGAGCGACACGTGCAGTGCCCGCAATGCGTCCGCATCGTCGATTATCACATCGACAGTCTGCGACTTACCGCTGGCACTCTGGTTGACGGCTCCCTGCCAGACCGTAACGTCCTCCACGCGAATCCAGGCCATGATCACTGTGGGGGCATTGTCAACCGACAACGTGAAGGTCACGCGCAATTTCCCTCCCGCTCGTATCGTACCGGCGTCAGCGGCACAGAAGGCCTGGGCTCCCGGATACCCCGGCCATTTGGCCATATTGCCAACGCTCGTGCATAAGGCTTGTTCAAGCGCTGAAGTTGATCGATTCGAATGCCCGCGCAGCCCTCGGCCCAAGCTGTTGCTGTCGACACGATAGGAGGCGGTCAGGATATCCCCAGGCTGGGGAACTGCTACGGCTCCCGCGGTAAATGTTATGGTTTGGCCAGCGAGGGTGTAGTCGACTCCTGTAGTCATATATAGACCATTTCGAAACAGTGCAAGGCTCGGTCCAATAGGCACGTTCGCGAGGAGAAAGACGACGTTCGACCCGTTCGTAGAGCCAGCCGGGGTCTCGGCGTCGACAAACGATGGCACATCACACGGTTTTGTCGTGCCATCGACCATTAGACACGCGCCAAGATTACCAACAGCAGTTTCGATTTGGCCGTCTGCATCAATCACGGCAACCGCCGACACGCCAAAGCCCGGGCCACTTATCGGGCGCGCATTTAAGTCAGAGACCAGGTTCGCCGTCGCTGACTCGGGCGTTCCCGTAGCGCGCGACCAGGACCGCTCAACGGCGCCGCTTGAAACAATGATGTTACGCGGGTCCAACTGACTGGCAGACTGGGGCACGGACCACGTTTGAGTCCAAGTCCTGTTGGTGCCAATCAGGTGAACCTCATATCGCGCAACATCGTGAACCGAGTTTAGGTCTAAACTCAGTTCCCCTTTAACAATTCGAAGATTTATGAGCAAACTTGCACTAAGATCGCTGACCTCCGCGACCGTCATCCAGCCGTCGAATGGCTGTCCGTCGACGTTGATGCGCCCTTCAATTCTCGTCGCGGAGCATGGCTGAATTGCCAGAGCGCACCCACACGTAGCCCACACGAGGCATTTCAGAATCGGATTGGCGCCGAATAACCCGACGCACAGACCACGCATCCCGCGTTTACTTTTCCGTTTCATTGTGCGCCCTGCAGTTCCGACGCCACCGTAAAGTCGGCGTTCGCTGCAGCGCTTTTGCCAAGCAATCGTTCGGAGTTACCTCTGATAAGGTATGCGGCAGCGCCGGAACGTTTCTCGCCTATGATCACATCGCATATGTTGATAGCGCCGATGTAGTCTCCTGTAACGAAAAGTACGTTCGCTTTAGCGACCATGAACTCCGGGTCGTTCGGACGGGCCTGAAGACCCATCGAGATATCGTGGAGGCTCGCGGAATACTGCCCCAGGAGCGAATACGCCAGGGCGCGCAAATACAGGAGAAGGGGGTCGAGAGGCGCTTTAGTTATTGCGCTATTGATGGAAGCCAACCCGTCTTGATAATGGCCCTGCATTAGTTGGATCTGCCCCATAGAGGCTGAGATTCGACCGTCTACGTCCTTTTGGTCGGGCAATTCTAAGAGCAACTTCAGTGCCCCCAGAGTGTTACCGCCGCGAATTTGGGCCGAAACATCAGCAATCGAGTCGGCAGGGTTGATATTGATAAAAGCTGACGAGGGGAGTTGCGCGGGTTCAGAACTGCGAAGTTCATGAAAAGTCACTACCGGAATCGATGCGGGAGCAATGGGCGACTGCGCCACCGTAACGCTGCGCGCGCCTTGCGCCAGTTCTTGGTGGACCATAGAGGCGGGAGGATTGGCAAAAGGGATCACCCCGCGCAGTGCGGATCCCGTCCATGGAATCTGTGAACCCTTGGATTCCCGCGAGACCTGTTCGGCTGTAGCTGTAAAGATCTGGTCGACTGTTAAGCCAGGACGCTTCAGGTTGTTAAGAAGAGCCTGCGTGAATAGGCCATGCCCCTGCTGTGGATTGTCGCTGGCCACTTCACCCGGAGAGGTGGCGAGACTCACCAGGATTCCGGAGCCGCCAGACACGGCGGCCAGCCCGGGAAGAAGAATTGACCGAAAGCCTACGAATGGATTATTTCGACAAGCATCTGCTATCAAGATCCCTGTGTGGACATTCTTTTGATGAAAGGCATACGTTACCTTCGACATGGAGAACGCCTGCCTTGCAGCAGTGAAGGGGTCTGA
>CAIKAS010000069.1 GCA_903825445.1 uncultured Acidobacteriia bacterium | reverse complement strand
TGCGCTCTACCAACTGAGCTATCTGGCCACTTTGGGTGGAAGGAATTCCCGAGGAGGGAAACCCCATTATAACAAGCCCTTTATGCGGGCTGTAACTCTCCCAATTTCTCCGCCGTGGCCTTCTCTACATCCGCATGCAGGCTGTTGCCGTGCGCGTCCATCGTTACAATCGCGGGGAAGTTCTCCACTCGCAAATGCCACATGGCTTCCGGGATACCGAAATCGAGCAAATGCACATCTTCCACGGATTTCACCGTGCGCGCATAATACTGCGCCGCGCCGCCGATGCCGTTCAGATAAACCGCGCCCGATTCCTTCAGCGCCGCCAGCGTCCTCGCTCCCATACCGCCCTTGCCAATCACAACGCGCACTCCATAGCGCTTAATCACGTCGGCCTGGTAGGGTTCTTCGCGGATGCTCGTCGTCGGACCGGCGGCCTTCACCTTCCACTTGCCGTTTTCCTGCAACATCACGGGACCGCAGTGGTAAAGCACCGAGCCGTTGAGGTTCACCGGCGGTGGATTTTTCATCAGGTGCGCGTGCACCGCGTCGCGCCCGGTATACATGTCGCCCTTGATCAGCACCACATCGCCGACCTTCAATGCACGCACAGCAGCTTCACTCACCGGGGCCTGCAGAACAATTTCGCGACCGGTCAGCGGCAGTCCTTCGCCCATCGTCATCTTCTCAACCACGCGCGATGGATCGCGATACAGCCATTGCGTAATTGCGCCGTCTTTCGCGTCGAGTCTCACACCCAGGCGACGGAACGCCCAGCATGAATAAGCAACGGAAACGAAGAAGCTCGCAGGCAAACGGTTCGCCGCAGTGACCTTGCAACCAATCAACGATACTTTGCCGCCAAAGCCCATGGTGCCGACACCTAGCGTGTTGGCTTCGGACATGATCCGGGCTTCCAGTTCGGCCAGCAGCGGGTTCGGGTTCACATCGTCGAGCGTGCGGAAGAGTTGTTCTTTCGCCAGATCGTAGCCGTGTGCGCGATCGCTCCCGATGCAAACACCGAGCGCGCCCGGCGCGCAGCCCTGTCCCTGTGCCTGCCAAACGGCGTGCAAGATACACTTGCGAACCCCTTCCAGATTGCGATCCGCGCGGCCCAGATTCTCGAGCGTGGCCGGCAGGGAGTACTGAATATTCTTGTTCTCGCAGCCGCCGCCTTTTAGCACGAGCTTCACTTCGATTTCATCGTGCTCCCACTGCTCAAAGTGGATGACGGGCGTGCCTTCGCCGAGATTATCGCCGCTGTTCTTGCCCGTGATGGAATCGACCGAATTCGGGCGCAACTTGCCAAGTTTGGTGGCGTCCGCAATCGCTGCCTGAATGGTATTGCGGATTTGGATCTGATTCACACCCACAGGGGTATGAACGTAGAACGTCGGCATGCCCGTGTCCTGACAGATCGGCCCGGCGTCTTCTTCGGCCATATCGATATTCGAAAGAATGATGTTCAGCGCCTGGGATGCCTGCGTGGAAGGCCGTTCGGCGGCATTGGCAGCACTCATGGCAGCGCGGACATCGGGCGGGAGATTGGTGGAGGTCTGCGTAATCAGCTCGACCAGGCTGTTATGGAGGAATTGCATTACGTCCCCATTATCACAGGCTGAAATCGACGCCCCAATAACAGCGCTCACGCGAGCATGCGGGCGGCAGGCTTCGCAAAGTAGGTCATGATGAAGTCCGCACCCGCGCGCTTGATCGAAGTCAAGCTTTCCATCATGGCTCGGTCGTGGTCGATCCAGCCGTTAGCGGCCGCAGCCATGATCATCGAATACTCGCCGCTCACCTGATACGCCGAAATCGGAATGTCGGTGAATCTGTCGCGCGCCTGCCGGATCACATCGAGGTACGGCATAGCGGGCTTGACCATAATCATGTCTGCGCCTTCTTCCAGATCGAGCGCGATTTCCTTCATCGCTTCACGGGCGTTGGCGGCATCCATCTGGTAGCTGCGACGATCGCCAAACTGGGGCGTGGAATCGGCTGCTTCGCGAAACGGCCCGTAGAAAACGGAAGCGAACTTCGCGGCGTACGACAAAATGGGGGTCTTCATAAATCCTCCCGCATCCAGTGCGCTGCGAATCGCGGCAACCCGGCCATCCATCATGTCGGACGGCGCCACCACATCAGCGCCCGCCCGCGCGTGGGAAACGGCGGACTTCGCGAGCCAGTCGAGCGTCGTATCGTTATCCACGTCGCCATCCACGATGTAGCCGCAATGCCCGTGGCTGGTGTATTCGCAATTGCAGACGTCGGTCATGACGAGAAGTTCGGGGACTTCGCGTTTAATCGCACGAATGGCCCGCTGCACGATTCCCTGATCGTCATAAGCGCCGGACGCGATTTCATCTTTCGATTCCGGGAGGCCAAACAGGATGATGCCACCGATTCCCAGCGCGTGAATTTCGCGGCATTCCTCCACCGCGACATCAATCGAGAGCTGGCACTGAGGCGGCATGGAGCTGATCGGGTGGCGAATTCCCTCCCCCGGCGCGATAAAAAGCGGTAAAACAAAATTGGCCGGGTCGAGGCGCGTCTCGCGGACCAGGCGGCGCATCGATTCGCTTGAGCGCAGGCGGCGGGGCCGCTGAATAGGGAAGGGCATCTGAAGCGATTTTAGCTTAAGCACCGCCTTTTGGTACCGATCGGCGTCGATCCCCCCTTGACAGTTGCCGTCAACAGGTTAAAATAATTCGTATCTCAGGCCTTTTTGTATGCAGACCCCCTGCGAACACAAGAAAACGGTAGTAATCGCCCGCCGCGATGGCGTGGACTATATGGAATGCCTTGACTGCAAGCAGATCTTCGAAGCGGAAGACCTGGAACCGGTCACCGCTGACGCTGACGAAGAGTAGCGAGTTCACGGCTCGTTTCGCTTCCTTCCTTTTGATTTCCCGCTTGTGCTGCCGGGTTTAATCCCGCTCGCGCTATGAGTTCGACTCGGCCTGTTAGGATACCTCTATATGCACGATCTCGGCGTATTTCGCGCCAATCTTGATACCTTCGCCGCGCGCCTCGGCACCCGCGGCCTGACGCTTCCGCTCGATGAATTTCGGGCACTTGATCAGCGTCGCCGGGCCGCAATCACGGAATCTGAACAGCTGCGCGCGGAACAGAATGCGATGTCGCGAGAGATTGCGAAACTACGCAAAGACGGCGTTGATACGACGGATGCGCAGCAACGTTCGCGCGCGATGAGCGACCGCATCACGGAGCTGGCGAAAGACGTGGACGCAACCGATTCGAGCTTCAAGGAAATGCTGGCAGGGATTCCGAACGTGCCGCATGAATCGGTGCCTGTAGGGAAATCGGCGGACGACAATGTGGAAGTGCGCCGCGTGGGTCAGCCCACGGCCATGGATTTCGAACCGAAGGCCCACTGGGATCTGGGGCCGGAACTGGGCATTCTGGATTTCGACCGTGCAGCGAAAATCACCGGCGCGCGCTTTGCCGTCTACATGGGGCTTGGCGCGAAGCTGGAACGCGCGCTGATCAACTTCATGCTCGATGTGCATACAGAGCACCACGGCTACACCGAAGTGTTGCCGCCGTTCATCGTAAATTCGGCGAGCCTTTATGGAACCGGAAATCTGCCGAAGTTCGGAGCCGACTTGTTCAAGCTGGAGAATACCGACTACTGGCTAATTCCAACAGCCGAAGTGCCTGTCACAAATCTCTATCGCGACGAAGTGCTTACCGGCGACAAGCTGCCAATCAAGCTATGCGCCTATACTCCCTGTTTCCGCAGCGAGGCAGGTTCGTACGGACGCGACGTGCGTGGAATCATCCGGCAACATCAGTTCCAGAAAGTGGAATTGGTGAAATTCACGCGGCCGGAACAGAGCTACGAAGAGCATGAGAAACTGACGGGCGATGCCGAGGATATTCTGATCCGCCTCGGGCTGCCATTCCGCACGGTCGTGTTGTGCACCGGCGACATGGGCTTCAGTTCAGCGAAGACTTTTGATATCGAAGTGTGGCTACCCGGGCAAAACGGCTTCAAGGAAATCTCCTCGTGTTCGAATTTCGAAGCGTTTCAAGCCCGGCGCGCGAACATTCGCTTCAAGGGCGCGAAGAAAGCTGAACTGGCGCACACCATTAATGGGAGCGGTCTCGCCGTGGGTCGCACGTGGGTCGCGATTTTGGAGAACTACCAGCAGAAGGATGGCAGCGTCGTGGTGCCGGAAGCTTTGCGGAAGTATTTAAATGCCGAGCGCATTACGCCGCAAGCACAGTTGACGTAGGCGGCCGTTACTGGAAAAGAGTCACCGGAAAAGACTCAGGTCGATCATTCCGCCCATCTTCTCGTAGCCCGCGGGATTCAGGTGCAGATGATCTCCGGTGTCGTAAGCAGGCAGCAGCCTCGACGGCGAAGCAGGATCGCGCACGGCGCTGTCCATATCGATCACGGCATCGAATCGGCCACTGATACGTATCCATTCGTTCACTTTCTGACGCGCGGCTTCGTGGGCGGGACTATCGTACATTGATCCGCCGAACGGCAAGATCGGCACCCCGTAAGCTCGGATGCTTCGCGCGTGTGCCTGCTCGATGAACTTGCCGAACGCAGCGATCAGATCGTCGGCAACATTCGGATTTTTGCCGCCACCGATGTCGTTGACACCTTCAAGGACAATCAGCCAGCGCGGGGAGCTTTGCCCAAACAGGTCGCGATCGAGGCGCGTCACGGCTGGCGGGCCCAGTCCACCAGTGAGGACAGCATTGCCGCCAAGCCCTTCGTTCAGCACTGAAATGAGAGCTGTGTCCTGGTTCCCATGAAGATGACGCGCGAGAACGTCGGTCCAGCGGTCGTTGCCATCGGTCGTGGAGCCGCGACCGTCCGTAATGGAATCGCCGAGAACCACAACGGTCGCACCGCCACTTGCAGTCACCACATCGAGGCCGGTGAGAATGTACCAGTGCGCGGTTTTCGCGGGCGCAGTCAGGCTTTCCGCATCTATCGCATTACCCGCCTGAAGATAGGTTGTAGCTCGGGAGCCGGGGTGGCCCGTGACCGCCGAGGGCGTGTCGCCGAAGTAGATGGTGACCGCCAGGTCCGACATGGCCGACAGGTCGTAATCGAACGGATCCGACATGAGCGCTTCACCCGCAGGCACGGTAACCGAAGCCGCGCCACCGAACGCCAGAGCTTTCACGCTGGTGGTCTGGATGGATCCGCCATCAGTCGCGACGGCGATATGGACGGCGTTCATTATCAGGGGCGCGTTCCCGAAGACATTCGAAAATCGCGCCCGCAACCGTTTGCCGCCCAGCGTGACCCGTACCGTCTGACGGAGCGTGTTACCCGAAAGCCCTGGCGCGGGTGGAAGGTTTGCGGGTTCCGTCAACTGAGGCGCGCAGCCCCAGGTGCCGACCCAATGCGGAGCGGTCTGGCCAAAGAGGGTAGCCGCCGTAAGGCAAACTGCCAAGGTGAGGCGGGTCATTTCGCCGCAGACTGAGGTGCGGGCGTGTGGTGTAGTTCCCGATCTGCCCATGCGATGAAATACTTCATGTTCGATTGGTCTTCGTGTCCCCCATCATGCTGACGCCACGCGAGCTCTCCATCAAGCATCCCGACATTGACGCCCGGCATCTTAGCCACGTGATAATCAGCCTTGTCGCCGATGTCATGTACGCCCAGCAGACGGAAGACCGATCCCGCCGAAACCGTAGCCATGTAGCTGCCCTGATGATCGAGCCAGTTAGCGTCGCCACGCTCCGGCAGGCCGTAGCTGATGAAGGTCGGACGCGGCGCGCAAAGCGCAATCAACTCATGGGAATCCACCGGAATATCGGCCGCCGTTTTCGCACCGAAGGTTGCATCCGACGCGCCGTATTTCAGAAAATTGCCAGCCATCCAGTGGTATTCGCCGGTACCGGTGAGGTTCTCCACCGCTTCGCCGAAATTGCGGCGATGCAGTTTCGCGCCGCCCTCACCCGACGAACCAACCAGCACAATGGCGAACCGCGGTTCAAACGCCATCGTGACAAGAGCGGCCTTGCCATAGCGCGAAACGCCTTCGATGCCCACGTGTTTGGCGTCAATTGCGGGATCGGTCTCGAGATAGTCAAGGCCGCGCGCGGCGCCCCACGCCCAGGCGCGCAGTGATCCCCAGTCATCGGGCTTCCGCGCCTGGCCCTTGTTGACCAGGCCGATGATGCCTTTGGTCAGGCCTGCACCGTTGTCCGCCTGTATGCTGGCCGGATTGATGGAGGCATAACCCCAGCCATCAGCAACGAGTTGCTGCGTGGATGGCGGACCTGATGGACCGGGCCCGCGCCCCGCAGCACCGGAACCTGCCCCCGGACCTCTGCCAGCCAATGCGCCGGAAAAAGCTGCTGCGCCGAATCCGCGACCGGGACCGGAAGCTCCACGGCCACCGGATCCGCCGAAACCGCCAAACGCCGGCGCCGCGCCGGGCAGCGTGCCGCCACTAAACATCATCAACACGGGGACCGGACCTTTGGCATTCGCGGGCACCACCACGGCCATGCGAATATCCACGCTGATGGCCGGATACGACGAATTATCCACATGACCAACCAATTGCTTCCCAATCACCGGTATTCCGCCGATCTGGGTGTTCACGGTCTGCGTAACCGTCCACGTCACCTTCGGCACGTTCTTCGGAATGCGGCCAAATACCTCGCGCTCGAAGTCCTCCACAATTTCAGGACGGCGCTGCTTCCACCATGCATCCGCAGTCGTTACCTTCTGGCCGTTTTTCAGCCGCAGAATCTCGGGCAGATCGGGGTACGGATTAGCCTTGTCCGGATCATAATTGGCCATGTTGGGCGTGCCCGGAACGGTACTGCCGCTGGGACCTGGACGAAGCGCCTTAATACCCAGCTGGTCCATCATGTTTTGATGGTCCTGCGCGGCGGTCCAATTAAGAGGCTCAGGCGCGGTCTGAGCCGGGAGCTGGTTCACACAAAGTGCGAACGCCAGCCCTGTGATGACGCATTTATTCATGCGGCAAGTCTATCACTGTTTCGAATGGGGTTGTGTAATGTCAACTGCCTGGTATGTCAGTCCAGGGTTTCGGGCTTCAGCTCGATGTTCTGCTCGCCAGCCTGCTTCTTTTCCCAGTACTTGCGAACCCATGCTTCCCAACTCTTGCCAGCCGCCGTATCGCGGCCGGTAAACGCCAATCCCGCGATATCGGAGTAGGCGATGCTGGTCTTCTTTGGCTCGGTTTTCGGGAAAAGCCGTACGCAGGAATCGGCCAGTGTCGCGCCGGTACGCCGATCGAAGATATAACCCTCAACGGCATCGCCGTTCTTCAGCGTGATCGTGACATCGCCACGATAATCGAAAGCCTTTTCCAGCGCATCGCGTAACTCGTCTTCGCTGGCGGCGGAGAACGCCTGGCCCTGCAGGTTCTGATGTTCAAAACCGGGGACAACTTCGAGTTCTTCAACGTTGACGGTGCTCAGACTTCTACCTCTTCGCCAGCTTCTTGTGTGACGTCCTGCTTCACCGTCAACTGCACCAGACCCGCCTTCGCATGCACGGATTTCACCGGTTCTTCCAGCATCTTCAGCGCTTCGGCATCCGGATAACGGGGGAACAGCGTGGCTTTCACCAGGTCGGCGAAGCCCCGCAATGTACTGAACCCGTCGTGCACGGCAGAGGCTTCATAGCCGCTGTGTACCATGCAATTGGCACACTTCGGATTGCCCGATTCGGTGCCGTAATTTTCCCAGTTGGTGGATTCCATCAATTCGGCGAAGGTATCCGCATAGCCATCCTGCAACAGGTAGCAGGGCTTCTGCCAGCCGAACAGATTAAACGTCGGCATCCCCCAGGGCGTGCATTTGTAGTGCCGCTTGCCCATCAGGAACTCCAGAAACAGCGGGGACATATTGAAGACCCATTCGGGATTGCGGTTTGAGAGCAGCGCGCGGAACAGACGGCGCGTACGGCCGCGGCCCAGAAAGTGCTGCTGGTCGGGCGCTTTGTCGTAAGAGTAGCCAGGGGAAAGCATCATGCCCTCCACGCCCAGTTCCATCATTTCGTCGAAGAACTTACGGACATGGTTGGGGTCGAAACCGTCGAACAGAGTGGTATTCGTCGTCACGCGGAAACCACGCTTCACGGCCTCGCGAACGCCTTCCACGGCCAGTTCGTAGCCGCCTTCCTTGCAGACGGAAAAATCGTGTTCATCCTTCTGGCCGTCCAGATGAACCGAGAAGCTCAGGTACTTGCTTGGCTTGAAAAGATCGAGCTTCTCCCGAAGCAATAACGCGTTGGTGCAGAGATAAATGTATTTCTTTCGCGCAATCAGCCCCTCGACGATTTTATCGATCTCTGGATGCATCAGTGGTTCGCCACCGGGGATGGAAACCATGGGCGCGCCGCATTCATCCACCGCGCGGAGGCACTCTTCCGTCGAAAGATTCATCTTGAGGACGTGCGCCGGATACTGAATCTTGCCGCAGCCGGCACAGGCCAGATTGCAGCGGAACAGCGGCTCCAGCATCAGGACGAGCGGGTAGCGCTCGCGCCCGGCAAGCCTTTGCCGCAGCACGTAAGTCACGACCGTCCACATCTGCGAGACGGGAATGCCCATCCTGTATACACCTCCCCTTTTAATTAGCCCGCGGTGCGGGAACTTCTATTCTCTCATTCTACCGAAGCTTCCCGGCAGCACAAAATGCCGCACGGCCTCCGGGGCAGTTCGGGGTCAATAAACGGCAACCCGTGCTCCACCCACCAGCTTGAGCTCCGGATGTCCCTTAATTCGAACCTCAATAGCGTGTTTGGACGGCGGGGCTCCCGGTTCTGGTGTGAACCCGACGACATATTCCGCCCGAACTTCATCGGCAAGCTCATGGATCACGGCTCGCGCGGTGGCTGCGTTCAGGTCCGGAGGATCGAACGATCGCCCACCCGTAGAATCTCCCAGACTCGCGAACGCCGCGGCCTCACCTTCGGCCTCATCGAAGACTTTCTTCCGGTAACTTGTATGGACGTTGGCAGACTGATCGTCCTCATTCGGCCGCCTGGGAGCCTCGTTCTCCATTTCAAACTCCGCTATACGGGCCTGATGCCCCACCATCAGCGGATAGACCGGAACGCCGCTGTCCACGGCGAATTGAGCGGATGCAGTCGGATCTTTGTCGCCACCCGGCCTCCCGTCAGAGACCACCAGGAGCATGCGCGGTCCGAACTCCGCGTAACGTTCGCTGTCCTTCAGGATTTCGACAATCGATTCATAAATGAGAGAGTCCCTGCCCGGTTTCGCAAGATCAAAGACAGCTTCTCCAGGCCCCTTCTTCATCACGGACTGGAAAGCCTGGCGCAGCGTGGCCGGATCGTGCGTGGGACTGGAGAAACGAGTGAGCTTATCAGCGTGTCCGCCGAATGCGTAGACGGACAGCGTAACCTCCGGCAATGCGATCAGGAGATCGTCGCGGAAAAGCTTCTCGTCGAGTAAACCGTTTCCCATTACGCTGCCGCTGGTATCGAACAGGAGAACGATCTGGATCGGCACGTTTGCCTGGTTTCCCTCAAACGTCGTAATGATCTGAGGAAGGCTATCGACGCGCAATTCGAAGTCTGCGGCAGTAAGGCCCGTGACATACCGCTTTTTCGCGACCACATGGAACGCGGTAAGAGCAATTTGACTATCGGCACGAAAGACAGCCTCCACGGGCGGCTGTGGATTTTGCGCATAAGTCGGTCGAGCGACGGCTACACCAGCTAACAGCACCAGGACTACGCGCGACGCCTTCATGCTCCCCATAGTAACCAGATTCTAGCTGAATCGCGCTATATTCGAGAATGAAGCGCGCGGGCGGGTAGTCTCCGCAAAGCGCGTTCTAACCCTGATGCGGAGCGCGATTCTTCGGTGTGCGATTGGACTGTGCGTCTGCCTCGGTGCATACGCACAACAGGCCACGCTCGAAGGAATCACGGTAAATGCCCAGACGCAACAGCCGATGGCCGGCGTGCATGTCTCGCTCGTTTCAATCGGCGTGGGAACCAACCTCCCTGAACCAGACGATGCGTACGGTGCTATCAGCGATCGCGCCGGCCACTACTCCATTGGCAACATCCGCCCAGGCAATTACACACTCACGCCGAAGCATGCGGGATTCGTATACTTCTCCGAAAAAGATGCCGCGGCAACCCCCACTATCACGCTGAAGCCGGGTGAGAACAACCTGGACTTTCGAATCCCCATGACACCAGAAGCGATCGTCACAGGCCGTGTGATCGATGAGTTCGGCGAACCCGTCCAGGCTGTCACGGTACGCGCGGTCTCCACGCTGGGCGCGGTTCCATATGGCGTGTGGTCGATGCGAACGGAAACCGACGACCGCGGCGAATACCGTATCAGCGGCATCCCGGGTAGCTATTACGTGGAAGCTTCTGTGCATCCGCTCGAATCGAGCGGTCCGGCAGAAATCAGAACTGACGGAAGCGCTACCAGTTCTTACGCAACGGCCTACTACCCCGGAGCGCTGGCGAAAGAACGCGCCAAGGCCGTGGAGTTCGCAGCTGGCAAGGAACTGACCGGCATCGATATTCACGTGGCCCACCAGAAGAGTCTGAAGATCAGCGGCGTAGTCACCGGTATCCCGGCCGCAGGTTCCGCTGGTGCCGCCGACGCCCGTGCCACAGTTACGATCCGCGTTTACTACGGTGGTGGCGAGGCTGTGAACGACACTGTCGCCGACGCCAATGGACACTTTGAATTCGCCGGTCTCGCGCCCGCCGAATATCACGTCGATGCCACCTACCCACCGGTTGTTGCAGGCGGCGATTCACTCCAAAGTCCGGTAATGAAGGCGACGATAGAGACTGACGACGCGGTAGTCAATCTGCCAGTCTCGGCGGGGACAGACATGACCGGAACGCTGCTCGTGGAGGGAACTCCGCCGGGCCAGCATCCCGGCGAAAAATGGACGATTCGTCTCGCTCCGTCCGACCCGGACGGCACGCCAACCAAAGGTGGCGCAGGATGGGACCTTCACGATCAACAGAATCATACCCGCAACGTTTCAGGTCACGGTCGATCCACTGCCCGACAACGCGTACCTTAAGAGCGTCCTGCTCGGAGGCGTGCAGATGCCCGACGGCAATCTGGATCTCACACAGGGCACAGCCGGCAGCACGCTGGCACTGACCGTGGATCGGAACGGCGGACAAATCACCGGCACGATCTCTGACGCGGAAGGCCGGCAGACAACAGGCCGGCACCTGTTCGTTGTGCTCGCGGCCGATGTAAATTCCTTTTCCACCTGGCGCACGGCGATATCTTCGGATTCGACCTTTGAATTCCGTGGTGTCAAGCCCGGTTCGTATCGGCTCTTCGCAGTGGATCCCATTCAATTCGGCGGTCTGAGCAGCTACGAACCGCTCAAAGGCCTTGGCGCGAAAGCTGAGCAGATCGAAGTGAAAGCGGGTGCGCGCATCGGCAAGAATTTGCGGCTCGCAGCAAGGGAGGGTGTGGTTGCGAAGTAGCAAGATCATCCTGTGCCTGGCACTGTGTGCGGTTTCGGCGCTGTCTCAACGTTCTGAGGCGCAGTCTCCACCTTCTGAAAAGTCAGCCAGCGTCTCCGGAATCGTTGTGAGCGCGCTGACCGGCGCGCCTGTCTCGCGAGCCCATTTGATGCTCGGGCTCGATGCCGAAGAAGACAAGACCTACGGCGCCATGGCCGGCTCGGATGGCAAATTCTCAATCACCGGCATGACGCCTGGCTCGTACGCAGTCACCCTGGACCGCATCGGATTTTCCATGCCGACAGGTTCGGATGCGCCGCAGGATCTCCTGTTAAAGCCCGGCGAGCATAAAGATGACGTCCTCCTGCGACTGGTACCCACCGGCGCCATCACCGGCCAGGTAACGAATGCCGATGGTGAACCCGTGCAGGGCGTTCAGGTACAGGCGTGGGGACTTCCAGGCGTGGAAGGAAGCGACGTCGACGGCACCACCGATTCCCGCGGACATTTCCGAATCGGCGGCCTCGCTCCGGGACGCTATCGCATTCTTGCAACACCGGAAAATCATTACGCACCGCCCGAACAGCGCACGGACGGCACCGTCGATTCCCAGGACGCACCCACCTACTATCCTGGTGTGCTGACCTTCCGCCAGGGTACGCGAGTCGTCGTCACAGCCGGAGGCGAAACCAGCGGCGTAGAGATTCACCTTGCGAAGGTTCCCATCGTCGCTGTAAGTGGCAAAGTGGAAGGTGCGCCGCCGGGAGCGTTCAACCCGCAACTCTTCGTGGCGCAGAAGAATGGCATCAGCCGCAGCACCGCGGGTATCAAGCCGGACGGAACATTTCGGCTCTGGCGATTGAATCCCGGGCAATACGAGATCAGCGGCATGTGGCAGGCTCCGGGCGGCCGATTCTTCGCAACGGCAGCAGTGCCGTTTGAAGTCGCCGGCGCCAACAATATTGAGAACCTCTTCCTTCGCCTGATGCCGCCAGCCGACATCGCAGGTCATATTGAATTTCATGACGATGCTTCGAAGCCCGCGGTTAAACTCCACCCAAAGCTTACGCTGGCGGGTACTGGGGTGCGCGCTAACTCCAGGTCCGCCGATATCGACCCTGACGGATCTTTCCGAATTCCTCAAATGCCAGCCGGCAAGTATCGCGTGGTTTTGTCCTGGAATAAAGCTTACGTGACCTCGATACAGTTTGGATCAAACGAAATCGACGGCTCACTGCTCGATCTGACCAACGGCGTGAGCGGCGATCTCGCTGTGCGCGTCGCTTCTGCCACCGGAGCAATTTCCGGTAACGTCACCGACAACAAAGGCCCCGCCCCCGGATCACGCGTGGCGCTGGTGTTCGACGGCGAGGGCGGTGGCATACGCCCGCGTGTTGAAACTGTCGGCGCGGGTGGCGCTTACTTATTTGAAGGCGTCGCCCCGGCCGGATACAAGCTGATAGCCGTCAGCGACGCCGACGGCGAATACATCGCCCAGGGTGGTCGCCTCGACGATTACGAAGACCTGATGGAAAGCATCGAAATCCATTCCGGCGAGAAACTGACCCGCGATCTCAAGCTTCGCTTACCTGACGACAAGTAGTCTTCCCCGCCGAATTTTCTTGACAGCCTCTCCCAAAAGTGTGTAGTGTATTAACTGACTAGTACACTTAATGATTCTTCGACTGAACCAGTCGTCCGGCATTCCCCTTTATCTGCAGCTCATGGAGCAGGTGAAGCACGCCGTGGAAACCGGCGCGCTGCGGGCCGGCGACCAATTGCCGACCATCCGCAAGATGGCCGAAGACCTGGTGATGAATCCCAATACCGTGGCTCGCGCTTACCGCGAACTGGAGCACGAAGGCATCATCGAACTGCGACACGGTTCGGGGGCGTTTATCAGCGAGTCGGTCGCGTTCACGTCGAAGGTATCGCGCAAGGCGCAGGATGTAGTGCAGTTGGCGATCGAAAAACTCGTCGCCGCAGGACTCACTGGGGACGAGATTCGCAGGTTGGTCGAAAACGAGTTGGCGCAGTTGCCGGACAAAAAGAAATTGCAGGGAGCGGATCATGAATGATTTTGCCGGGCTTTCAATCGACACGAAGGAATTGAGGAAGTCTTTCAAGGGTCGGGCCGCGCTGAATGGCCTCAACCTGCAGGTGCCCGCAGGCAGTATTTTCGGTTTTCTTGGCCGTAACGGGGCCGGGAAGACTACCACCATCAAAATCCTGATGGGAATGCTGCGGTCCGATAGCGGCGGCGCCAAGGTTTTCGGCCTGGAGGCCGGCAACCCCGCGCAAAGCGTCGAAGTACGTAGCCGCATCGGCTTTGTCACCGAAGACAAAGAGCTGTATCCCTACATGTCCGTGGAGCAGATCATTCGCTTCACACGCCCTTTCTTCCCAAAATGGCGCGACGATCTCGAGCGCCGCTACCTGCGGATGTTCGATCTGCCGCTGAAGAAGAAAATCAGCGATCTTTCGAAAGGCATGCGATCGAAGCTGATGTTGTTGCTCGCCATCTGCCACGGCGCGGAACTCCTGATACTGGATGAGCCGACCGACGGTCTGGATCCGGCAGCCGTAGAAGACGTGTTGCGCGAACTGGTGGCGATTGCCAGTTCGCAGGGCATCACCATTTTCTTCTCCTCACACCAGTTGACGGAAGTGGAGCAGATCGCCGACAACATCTGCATCATCGACAAGGGCCGGGCGATTGTAACCGGCGTGCTTGATGATCTGAAGGCGCGTTATCAGCGGCTCCGCGTTGTATTGCCAGCTGGTTTGCCTGCAGGCGTGAGATGGGTGGACGGCGTCGAAAACGTAAAGCAGGAAGGCAGGACCGTTTCGATTCTGGCCAGCCACAACGTGGACGCCATCGTGCATCAGATCGAGTCCTTTCCGAGCGCCAGTTTCGAAAGATTCCCGGTGGGCCTGAAAGAGATCTTTCTCGACCACGTCAGGAGTGACGAAAATGCTCTGGTATAAAGCCTGGCTCGACACACGCTGGCGGCTATTGATAATTTTCGCCGTGATCTTTTTCGTGTTGTATCAGGTTCGAACGCATGCAGGCCCGCATTTGACCGGAGCGGCGCTGCTGGCACAACTCCAATTTATGTGGATGATAATTCCGCTCTCGATGGGCGGCGCCGGGGTGAGAACAGAAGCGCCGTTCCGCCCGATCAAAGGCGTACAGGGCTCCTGCTATTTCACGTTGTCGTTGCCAGTCAGCCGCGTGAAATTGCTCTGCGTGCGGGCGGGAATCGGTCTGATCGAGACCGGCGCCATCATGGCGGTCTCATGCGCTGTCGCCACCGTCGTGTTTCCAGTGATCCGGGACCAGATCGCACTTCCCGACGGAATCATGTACTTACTGACCATCTTCGTCTGCGCCTTCGCCGGGTTTGGCATATCGACTGTACTCGCGACGTTCCTCGACCAGCAATGGCAGGGTATTGCGTCGATGCTGCTCGTCCTCTTCGGGCGCTCGATAGTGTTCGGTCTCGACAGCCCCGCTAAATCACCTTACGATTTCTTTCGCGTGGTGGGTAACGCGTCGCCGCTTTTCACGCATTCGATTCCCTGGACTGCCATGTGCGTTTCCGCCGCAATTGGAGCAATCTGCATGGCAGCTGCGGCAAAGATCGAACGGGTTC
>CAIKAS010000068.1 GCA_903825445.1 uncultured Acidobacteriia bacterium | reverse complement strand
GTGGATGTGCGCGTGGTGGCCGCCACGAACAAGAACCTGGAGCATGAAATCGACGCGGGCAATTTCCGCGAGGCGTTGTTTTACCGGTTGAACGTGATTCCTTTCCACGTGCCGCCGCTGCGTGAGCGCAGGGAAGATATTCCGGTGCTGGCGGCATACTTTCTGGCGGAGTTCACGCGCGCCTACGGCCGCAAACCGAAGGAACTTACGCCCGCCGCACTCGAACTGCTGCGCGAACACCATTGGCCGGGGAATGTCAGGGAATTGCGAAATCTGATTGAGCGAATCGTGATTCTGCATCCGCAAAGCAAGGTGGATGCCCGGCACATTCCTTTGACGCCGATGCAGCCACGCAAGACGGGGGCCGAGCGCGGCGCTCCGGAACGCTACGGCAGCCTCCAGGATGTTCGCGAGGCTGCGGAGCGGGAGTACATTCTGCGCAAACTCGACGAGGCTGGCGGAAATGTCAGCCGTACTGCGGAGCTACTGGGCCTGGAGCGCAGCAATCTTTACCGGAAGATGAAGGCGCTGGGAATAGCCCCGAGAGAATAGGCGCGGAGAGTCCTACCCTGGCAGGATCGCCCTTCAAGAAACCGGCTGCGGGCACGATTGCCCGCCCTCCCAACTGTTCCGGGATCTGCCCAACGTTAAGCGCCGTCGTGCAGTTTATGGTGAATGGCGTAGAGCGCAAGTTCCAGGCGGTCGGAAACTCCGAGTTTATCGAAGATATTGTGCAGATGGTTTTTCACCGTCTGCTCGCTGATGAACAAACGTTCAGCCATATCCTTGTTCTTGAAGCCCTGCGCAATAAGGCCGACGATTTCCCTCTCGCGAGTACTGAGCGCCGCGCCCTGCTCGCGTAAGCCCTGGCGAGCGGCCACGTTGGCGGACCCTTTCTTGGCCAGACGGCGGATCACGTCAGCTGTTGAAATCCGATCCAGCCAGATTTCTCCGGCATGAACTTTCCGGATGCTCTTCAGCAGCAACTCGGTGGAAGTTCGCTTGGGAAGGATGCCGCTGCAGCCCATACGAATCGCATCGAGCAGATCTTCCTTGCCGTCGTCCGGCACCATGAGAATGATGCGTGTGGGAAGTTTACCTTCGAGGACCGCTGCAAAAATCCGCTGGCTTGCCGGGGTGGTTACTGGCCAGCCCAGCAGTACTATATCTGGCCGCAGCTGCCTAATCTGCTCGGTCGCGCCTGTGGCGAGTTCGATTGTACCAGCGACCAAAAGATCCTTTTGTGCCGCAACTAAATTCGACAATCCGTCGCGAAATAACGTCTTGTCGTCCGCAATTAAGACCCGAATTGCAGCCGATCCGCTCTCCGGCGAATTCGGGCTGCTTGTGTTTACGTCCTCCGGCAATTCTGCTTTAGCCAATTTTAAACTCCAGTTTTAACAGTTAGTGTTGCAATAATTCTTCAATAAAATCAGTCTAGGGTCATAGTACCAAGTAGTCAAGGTTTCGTTGGGAGTCAGGGTACTATCGTTCCATTAGTACTGGGACTGCCGGAGCGGATAGCGGGATCGGATAAAGTAATAGGGGATGAAAACGGACCCGAGTGAAGTGGAGTACCAGGAGTTTTGGAGAGGCTTGCAGCAATTGGGGCTCAATGCCTACGAAGCGCGTACCTACCTTGTCCTGTTAGGGCATTCGAGCTTTAAGGCGTTGGAACTTGCACCTCGCGCACGTGTGCCGCGCCAAAAAATATACGAGGTGCTGGACAGCCTGGTGGAGCGCGGTTTCGCCAGAGTGGTGCAGGACCGGACCAAGTTATTCTCCGCAGTCGAACCGAATCTGGCGATCCCCTCGTGGCTGGCGCGAAAACGTCAGCTGATCGAACACGAACTGGCTGGTCAATCGCGCTCGGCTAACAATCTGATGGAAGACCTGAATGGTCTCTATTCCGAAGGCAAAGGTGGTCGCGGCACTCTCGATTTTCTAAGAATCGTGGCCGAACCATCGCAGACTGCGTCGGAATATCGACGGATGCTCAACGAAGTGAAAACCGAGTATCTGGAGTTCTCCCGTCCACCGTATGCAGTGGATCCGCTGGACGAAAAACTAGTGCGCAAGGCGCGTGCTCATGGTGTTTCCTGCCGGTTACTGATCGAAACGGGGACTCTGGATGCACCGCATCGGCAGAGGCTGACCGAATACGCGCAGGCAGGAGTGGAGATTCGGCAGTCGTCTTCGCTGCCGATGAAACTGGCGCTGTTCGACGGCAAGCAAGGACTCATCGCCTTGCTTGATCCGGTGGTGAGTATTCCGGCCTGGACCGCTCTTGTATTCGATCACGCGGGTTTCGCAGAAGCGATGCACCATCTGTTTGAAGACCGATGGCATCGGGCAGCGGAGTTTGGCGATTGAATCAGGTCAGAGCAACTGGCGCTCGCCGGATTGCCGGGTCAGAATATCTCTGACCGCATAGATCCGACGATCCTGTGATTCGAAATATGTACGCATCACGAGTTCGCCGATCAGTCCGGTGGAAAACATCATCAGGCCCACGATGAGAAGCAGCGCGCCAGCCAGCATCAAAGGGCCGTGTTCCTGCAGGATGTCGATATTTGTGAAGAGCTTTTCGATCAGACAGAAGCCGAGGATCGCGCCTCCGGTGGTTGTTCCGGCCAGTCCGAGGGCTCCGAAAAAGTGCATCGGGCGGGTGGCGTACTTCAGGAGAAAGCGGATGGTGAGGATATCGAAGAGCACGCGGAACGTTCGGCTGAGGCCGTAATGCGAAACTCCGCCTCCCCGTGGTGGATTCTGGATAGGTACTTCCACAACGCGCGCGCCGTAAAAACTGGCCAGCGCCGGAATGAAGCGGTGCAATTCACCGTACAGATGGACGTCTTCCAGCACCACGGAGCGGTAAGCCTTGAAGGTGGTGCCGAAATCCCGCAGATCCATTCCGGAAGCCTTCGCCATCAGCCAGTTGGCAATTTTAGAGGGCAGTCGCCGCGTCAGGGCGTTGTCGGCGCGCTCATGGCGCCAGCCGCTGGCAATGTCGTAACCTTCGTCAATTGGCTTCAGGAGGGCGGGAATATCTTCGGGCGCATGCTGCAGATCGCCATCCATGGCGATGATGATTTCGCCTTTGGCTTCGTGAAAACCGGCGGACAGCGCAGCGGTCTGGCCAAAGTTGCGGCGCAACCGGATGACCTTGAGGCGGGAATCCGTCTGAACGAGGTTGGCCAGCAGTTCGTAGCTGCGATCGGTGGAGGCGTCGTCGATGAACAGAATCTCGTATGGGCGGGCTACTGTAGCCAGGACCGCAGTGAGCCGATCATATAGAGGAAGAATCGAATGTTCTTCGTTATGGATAGGGACGACTAGTGACAGCATCGGTAAACTTCTATTCTACCGTTGGCGGAGACTGTAATTGTAATGGAAAATGAACGAATCCCTTTCCGGGCCACTGAGGCGGCGTCCGGCTGGGCTGAAATCGGGACGCTGCCGGTCGCTGTTTTGCTTGAAAATGTACGCAGTCTTTATAACGTTGGGTCGTTCTTCCGTACGGGCGACGCAGTTTCACTCGAAAAGCTGTATCTGGCCGGGATCACGGGTTATCCGCCGCAAAAAATGATCACGAAGACGGCGCTGGGTGCAGAAGAGACGGTCGCCTGGGAACGAACTCCGGATGCATGCGCCCGGGTGCTGGAATTGCGGGCGCGCCATTACGAAATTGTTGCTATTGAGACCAGTGTTCATGCGGTGGACCTGTTCGACTGGCAGCCGCGGTTTCCGGTTTGCGTACTGTTCGGCCACGAGACTGACGGACTAACCCCGGAACTGGGAGCGCTGGCCGACACGCACGTACGGATTCCGATGCTGGGGCGAAAGCATTCGCTGAATGTGGCGACGGCGGGTGGCGTGGTGCTGTATGAATTATTGCGGAAGTACCGGGCGTGGCACCGGTGAACATCCGGAAGGGCTGCTTTCGTGATGGTACGTATTTGTGGATGCTGCCTCCAGTAATACATGCTTATTTGATCGACGCCTCGGCAGCCGTCTCGATTACCTATTGCAGCACAATCCAGCCGTAGTCCTGCTGGGACCGCGACAGGTGGGCAAAACTACCATGGCTCTCCAGATCGGCGAAAGGCGGGACTCCATCTATCTGGATCTCGAGGAGCCCGAGGACCGGGTGCGCGTTTCCAACGCCGCCCGCTATATGGCCGATCACGAGCGCGAACTTGTGATTCTGGACGAGGTGCAGCGGACTCCGGAAATCTTCCAGCCGCTGCGCGGAGTGATCGACCGGGGCCGGCCCCAGGGCCGCCCCAACGGGCGTCTGCTGCTGTTGGGGTCTGCCGCGATGAATCTGCTTCAGCAATCGGGTGAGAGCCTGGCGGTCGAGTCGCGTACCTGGAACTGGGCCCGTTCGACGTGCTCGAAGTTGACGCCGCCGATATCGACAAGCTATGGGTGCGGGGAGGGTTTCCTCGCAGTTTTCTCTCTTCGACCGACGATCGCAGCATGGAGTGGCGCAGAAATTTCATTGCCACATATCTGGAGCGAGACATCCCGCAGTTCGGATCGCGCATACCGGCGGAGGCGCTTCGCCGCTTCTGGACTATGCTCGCGCACAACCAGACCCAGATGTTGAACGCGGCGAATCTGGCGAGCGGTCTGGGCGTGGATGGCAAGACCGTAGCGTCATACCTCGACCTTCTGGTCGATCTGCTGTTGGTACGGCGGCTGCCAGCCTGGCACCAGAACGCTGGCAAGCGGATGGTCAAATCGCCGAAAGTCTATGTACGTGACAGCGGCATAGCTCATGCTCTATTGCGCATTCCGGATAAAGAGGCGCTGCTTGGCCATCCCGTTGCAGGGCAAACGTGGGAGAGCTTTGTGATCGAGACGCTGATTTCCGTGGCGCCGGAAGGGACGGAGGCTCATTACTACCGGACTTCCAATCGGTACGGAAATCGATCTTATTCTGACACTTCCCAACGGAAAGCTCTGGGCGATTGAGATCAAGCGCAGTTCCGCTCCGAGTGTGGGGCGGGGGGGCCATTCGGCATGCGCTGACCTGAAACCGAAAAAACCCTTTGTTGTGTACCCCGGCACCGAGAGATTCGCGCTGGACGATAACACGGATGCGATCGGCGTGGTTGAACTGGCCAAAGCGGCACAGATTGGTAAATGATCAGGGTGCCCGATCAAGGGCTAAAAACTCTTTCGTGGTGCCGGCTGATCGGCGC